>JAFRJF010000218.1 GCA_017432405.1 Clostridia bacterium
GGCCGAAAAGCTGCCCGACAAGCTTGACCTGAGGGATTTTGAGGGGAAAAACTACGTGACCCCCGTCAAGAACCAGAGTCCCTACGGCAGCTGCTGGACGTTCGGCATCACCGCCGCGGCGGAGATTTCCTTTCTGCACGACAACGGCTTCGGCGTTCCGGCGGGAGAGGTCAATGATCTTGTGGATTTTTCCGAGAAGTACATCAGCTGGTTCGTGCGCCATCCCATCACCGAGGAAGAGGTGCAGACCGGGCATGTTCGCGCCTCACAGGTCGGCGAGGGCTATGACCCCGGCGAGGCGGAGAAGACCGACATCAACACCGTCTACAACATCGGCGGCAGCGCGACCTACGGCACCAGCTTCTTCGCAGCCGGCTTTGGCCCGCAGCCTGAGCTGGAGGAGATCGACGGCTGGCAGCCCTACGCCTATCGCGGCAAAAACGGCTGGCGATTGAACGACACCGATGAATCTGAAGAAGCCGCCGCGGCGCGCAGGGAGTACTATAAGAACGACTTCCAGAATCAAATGATGTTTAAGGCCTTTCAGCAGGGAGGCCTTATCCCCGAGGACATGGATTATGAGGATTGGTGCTTCAATTCCGAAATGAGCCTCTATCACGAATCCTTCGGCAAATCGGAATACGCGCCCTATGACGACTGGTCCATCCCACTGACCGCCCAATATCTCAACCCCGACATCGTTCTGAGCTTTAAGAACAGCTACAACCTGCCCTCTCCCAGTGAAACGAACGACTTGGGGCTCTGGACGGGGTACAACGCGGCGGGCACCGCCGCCATCAAGGCGGAGCTTGCCCGGGGTCACGGCGTCTCCATCGGTTACTGGGCGGACCAGAGCATGCCCGGCGATACGATCGGCGACCAGGGCTATATGAACACGACTACCTGGGCCCAATACTACGACGGCATGGAATACGCTAACCACCAGGTCACGATCGTCGGATACGACGATAATTATCCCAAGGAGAACTTCACCCGAATCCTGAACGGAAAGGTCGTGGAGAACAGCACACCCCCGGCGGACGGGGCGTGGATCGTGAAGAACAGCTGGGGCGCGCTGACCGAGGCGGACAAGGCGACGGCCAAGGTGAACAAATACGGCCAGACCATCTATGATAGCCCAAACGCCAGCGCCTGGGGCATCGACGACACCGGGTATTTCTATCTTTCCTACTACGACCACAGCATCAACGCCCCTGTCAGCTTTGAATTCTATCCTTTGCTCGAAACAAAGTACGCCGAGATCAATTACGACCAGTACGATTTGATGCTGTCGGGCGGCTATGAAAAGAAAACCAGCGACAGCGAGATCATGTCGGCGAATGTGTATGAAGCCGAGGAGGACGAGTACCTGTTCCAGATTTCCGCCATGACCATCGCTCCCCGGACCACTGTGCGCTACGCGGTTTACAAGGACATAGAGGACGGCAATCCCGCCTCGGGCGCCTTGTTGGAGGAGGGCGAGACCTTCCAGGAGTGGGCCGGATATCAGCGCATCGACTTAAAAGAAGAGCATCTTTTGAACAAGGGCGAGAAATACGCCGTGGTCATCACCCAGTCCTATGACACCGACGAGGGCAAGACCTACGCGGTACCCTATCCCCAGAACGCCAATGCGGCTGCAATGTTCGAGATGGGAGGCGTGACCATCAAGAGTATGCTTAACCCTGGTGAGAGCTATATTTTCATCGATGGCGCATGGAAGGACTTCTACAACTTTAAGGATGAAATCATCAATTCAATGGCGGCAGACCTCGCTTCGCTCGGCGAAGAGACTGACGGGGAGACCGACGAAGAGGCGCTCAATATGCTTATGGCATTAATTGGAAACATCAGCATGGACGACATCACCCTGGATAACTTACCGATCAAGGCGTATCTTGTATCTGTCGAAACCTATAACAACGAGGCGAAGGCGAATGAAAAAGCGGACTGATACCGCCGCACCCGAAACCAGGCAGGCGGCAAAGACCGCTTCCGAGGCGGCGATTGTGACGCAGACTGTCTCCAAAGCGATCATAACGGAGGAAACCGGCGCGGAGACGCGTGTTTCGGGACGACTGCTCTGACGTCGGCCATTCCCTTGGGAAATACCGCATAATTTCGGCGGTCAGCTGGCGAGTAAATTTTTCGTCAGACACGCCTGCAAGTTTCGCATGGGACAAGGGGACGGTTCTCTTGTCCCAATGGCCTGGCATTTTACCCTGCATTATACCACGCCTTCGCGTCCTTCCTGAACTGCTCCAGGGAGGGCTGGTGCATGTAGATCATGTGGCCGGCGGGGTAGTAGGTGAAGGATAGGTTTTCGCGGTTCTCCGGGTTGAGGAACACGTGGTCATATACCCACTCGGCGGCGAAGAAGGGGGTGGACAGGTCGTAGTAGCCGCACAGCACCCAGACCTTCATGAACCTGTTCCGGGACATGGTGTTGCGGATGAGCTTTTTCTGGTCGAGTGCCTGGTTGTCGCGGTTGTACTTCCACGCGCTGAACGGGGTGTGGCCGAAACTTACATAGAGCAGGTTGGTTTGATAGCCCAGCTCTGCGGCGAAGCAGTTGTTGATCGCGCTGCCGAAGGCAGTGCCGAATGTGTTCGACGAGGGATCGGCGCCACCTTCGCTGGGACTGCCATCGGTGACGGGGCCGGTCAGGCGCCCGTCCAGGCAGCCCACCGTCAGGTTGCGGTCGCTGAGCAGGCCGGCGCAGAAATCGTCGACATGGACCCGCAGGTTGTCGCGGATCACGGCTTCCTTCTTCAAGCCGATGTAGGCGGCGATCCGCCCGGCGATGTCGTCCAGCCCGGCCTGGCTCAGCTGTGCGCCCTTGAACAGGGCGTACTGGTAGTCGCCCCGGGCAAATTCCCGCACCTCAGCCATGTAATCCTCCAGCGACATGGACTGATACTTCTCGTCCAGCAGGCCGTGATACCAGGCGATGGCCGCGTAGCTGGGCAGGGTCAGCACGTAGCTCAGATCGGTGGAATTGTCCCGCTCATTGAGCGCTGTGCTCATGTCGTTGATGCTGGAGATCAGTATCGCGCCGTTCACGTACATGTCGTATTGTGTGGCCAGGTAATCGGCCACGCCCACGGCCCGGACGGTGCCGTAGGATTCGCCCGACAGGTATTTCGGGCTGCCCCAGCGACCGTACAGGCTGGTATAGAGCCGTATGAACTTGCTCACGGAGATGATATCGGCATCATAGGTCCAGAAGTCCGACGGGTCGGTGCCCTTCATCGCCCGGGAATAGCCGATGCCCACCGGGTCGATGAACACCAGGTCCGTCATATCCAGGATCGAGCAGGGGTTGTCCACCAACCCGGTCGGCAGCACGGTCGGCTCACTGTCGCCGTTCACATCCACCCGGCGGGGGCCCAGCATGCCCAGGTGCAGATACAGGGAAGCCGCGCCGGGGCCGCCGCTGAAGGCAAATGTGATTTTTCATTGTATAATCCCCTCTTATGAATAAGTTGCATCGCGGATAATATCCAGTCAATATTATTCAACACGATCCCGCGTTCAACAAGTTCTTTTTCCGGGACAAGTCAGCGCGACAAATCAGAATTTGCCGTATAAAATTCCCCACTCCTGCCGACACTTGGAACAGTTCCCATGAAACGGAGGAATTGTTCTGAAGCGTCGGTTTGTTTTTGGCCTGATACTTATCTGGATGTTGTCAACGGGCGCGGCCCGCGCGGCGGGAGCGGCCCGTGCGGAATCGCCGGGAGAGGTGCCGGTTTCAGAGTACATCCGGCTGCACGTGGTGGCGGCGGACGACGGGGCGGCGGCGCAGGCGCTGAAGCTGCAGGTGCGGGACGCGGTGCTGGCGGCGGTGAGGCCGCTGCTGGCGGACTGCGGCGGGGCGGAGGAGGCCTGGCGGCGGATTGGCCAGAACGTGGAGGCACTGGAGGCTGCGGCGACGCTGCGGGCCCGGGCGCTGGGCTACGACGGACCGGTGGCCGCCGGGACGGGGGTGTTCGACTTCCCCGACCGGCACTACGGCGCGGTGTTCGTGCCCGCCGGGGCGTACCGGGCCCTGCGGGTGGTGATCGGAGAAGGGGAGGGGCACAATTGGTGGTGCGTGCTGTATCCGTCGCTGTGCGTCCCCGGGGACGCGCCGCCGCTGCGCTCGGCGCTGCTGGAGTGGCTGCGGGAGCTGCTGGGAGGCGGAAGATGACCGTCCGGCGGGCGCTGGCCCTGCTGGCGGCGCTGGCGGTGGCGCTGATGCCGGTGGCGCTGGCGGCGGTGCTGGAGGTGGGCTCCAGGGGCGGCGACGTCACCGCGGTACAGAAGAAGCTGATCCAGTGGGGCTACCTCTCCGGTGCGGCGGACGGGCGCTACGGCGAGAAGACCCGGCAGGCGGTGATCGCCTTCCAGCGCAAGAACGGCCTGGCCGCCGACGGGCGCGTGGGGCCGGCCACGGCGAAGGCCATGGGGGTGAGCCTCTCCGGCAGCGGCGGGGCGGTGGCTGCGTCGGCGTCGATCATCTCCGCCGACCACCGGCTGCTGTCCCGGCTGGTGTACGCCGAGGCCCGGGGCGAGACCTACAAGGGCCAGGTGGCCGTGGCGGCGGTGGTGCTGAACCGGGTGGCCAGCGCGTCCTTCCCCAACACCATCTCCGGCGTGATCTTCCAGTCCGGGGCCTTCAGCTGCGTGAGCAACGGTTCCATCAACAACACCCCCGACAGCACCGCCATCCGCGCCGCCCTGGACGCCCTGAACGGCTGGGACCCCACCGGCGGCTGCCTGTACTACTACAACCCCAAGGCCACCAACGACCAGTGGATCCGGACCAGGACGGTCAAGACGGTGATCGGGAATCATCAGTTCGCCGTTTAAGAATGAGGAATGAGGAATGTGGGACAAGGGGACGGTTCTTCTGTCCCACTTGTTGCCTTCAGATGTGTGGGACGTTGGACGTCGGTAGTCCTGTCGCGACGGCAGCCTGAAAAATGGGACAAGAGAACCGTCCCCTTGTCCCAAAGGCCTTCCCCTCTGGGGCAATGTCATCAACTTAAGAGGAAAGGGAAGGAGGCAACAAAGAAATAACAAATAAACAAACTGACAACACTTGACAAAACCGCGCAAATCGAGAAACGAGACCGCATCATCTGAGAGGCGGTGCACGGGATGTCAAAGCGTAGAAAGATGCTGGTCGTTGTGGTAGAATACCTTA
>JAFRJF010000219.1 GCA_017432405.1 Clostridia bacterium
GACCGAGGCCGTGCGCCGCAAGCCCTACAGCGTGGTGCTGTTTGACGAGGTGGAGAAGGCCCATCCCAACGTGTTCATCATCGTGCTGCAGGTGCTGGACGACGGTAGGATCACCGATTCCCAGGGCCGGACGGTGGACTTCAAGAACACCATCATCATACTGACCAGCAACCTGGGCTCCCAGATCATCCAGCAGGGCATCGACGCCGACGGCCACCTGACCGACGAAGCCCGCAAGCAGACGGAGGCGCTTCTGAAGACCCATGTCAGGCCCGAGTGCCTGAAGCTGCTGGACGAGGTTGTCATCTACACGCCGCTGACCCGCGACCAGATCGAGGCGATCCTGCCCCTGATGAGCCAGGGCCTCGACCGCCGGCTGGCGGACCGCCGCCTGACGGTGCAGCTGACCCCCGCCGCCGAGCAGTGGGTGGTGGATAACGGCTATGACTCGGTATACGGCGCGCGCCCGCTGAAGCGCTTCATACAGCGCGCGGTGGAGACGCCCATTGCCCGGCTGCTGATCGAACGTGATCTGCCCGAGGACACCGCCATCATCGTGGACGTGGAAAACGACGAGGTGATGCTGAAGACCCGGGAGGCGGCGCTGGAGGGCGAGGTCTCCGGATGAAAAGACCCGTAGCGGCGCCTGTCAGGCGCTGCCAAATGATAAAATTAATAGCGGTTGGGATCATCCCAGCCGCTTTTCCATGCAAACCAGCATGACGTCGGGGATGCCGTTGAACACGGTGGGGATGATGCCGCTCTCGAGATAGCCTCGCCGGGCATACATCTTCCGGGCAGTGGCGTTTTTTGCGTTGGTGTCGATGCGCAGCACTTTACAGCCATGATCCAGCGCGTATGCCTCGTAGAAGTCAAGAAACTGACGGGCGTGGCCCCGTCCAAAGCACAGCGGGTCCACCGTCAGCGTATGCAGCACCATCACTTCGTCGTTTCGCGCGGGATATTTCCAATCCACCAGCGCGTAGTCGGGCACCTGGATCCGGTTGATCCTTGCGGCAGCCACGACATGCCCGCCGTCCTCCAGCACGAACAGGTCGCCGGCGTCCAGGGCGATCCTGGCGGTGGCCTCGGTGGGGTAGATGTCCTTCAGCCAGCCGGTGGAGAGCCGACCGGCAGCCTCGGCCTCGTGGATGCGCGCATAGATGCCCGCGATGGCCTCGATGTCGCGGTCGGTGGCTTTACGTATCATTTCGCGATCTCCCTTTTTCAGTGCCGATCCCTGCGCTTCGAACCGCGGTCGGCATTCTTGCGGTTGCCCCGGCGATCGTTTCGGCTGTCCCGTCGGTTGTGTCTGTCCGGACGTGCTGCCTGGTCCATGTTATGCCGGCCCTCCACTTCAAACCGACTGAGGTCGGATGGGTCCAGCAGCCGCGCCCTTGCGGCGGGCGACAGCTTGACCTTGCCACGGCGCTGGGACGCTTCCGCAGATTCTGTTGGATTGCTGTAATTGCTGGCGTTCCTCGCCGCGTCAAAGCGCTCCCTGCGGTTGAAGGGCCTGTCGGGGCGGCGCTCGCCACGGTTGACGGTGGAAGGCCTGGCGGCGGGCCGCTCGCTGCTCAGGCGGGCGCGCACAGGTATGCCGCAGATCGTCGCGCCCTGCATGGCCCGCTCGATGGCTGCGGCCCGCTCGGCGGGAACGCCCACCACAGTGCGCTCGTCGTAGATTTCGATCTTGCCGATCTCGCTGCCCCGCACGTTCGCCCGTCCCGCGATGGCGCTGACGATGTGATTCGGAGCCACCTTCTGCCTGCGTCCGATGGAAAGAAACAGCTTTCGATATAACCGACCGTCTTCTGCTTTGCGGTCCAGCTCGATGTCCACAAGGCCGGCGTCGTCCCGCCTGAAGCACAGCTGCATCGCGGCGGAGGCGATCAGGGCGGGCTCGTGTCCCTCGGCCATCAGCTTGCCGACCATGGTCTTGAATTCCATCGGTATCTCATCGGACAGGGCGGCGCGCACCTGCTCCAGGCTCTTCTCGTTCTGGAGCCTGCGGATGGAGGCAACGGTGGGAATCGGTATCTCTTCGATGTCGGATTTCGTAAACCGACCGATGTCCCGTATCCCGAAGAACTGCCGACGTCCGCTGCACAGGGTGATGGCGGTGCCCGCCTTGCCGGCGCGGCCCGTGCGCCCGATGCGGTGGACGTAGATCTCGCTGTTCTGGGGCAGGTCGTAGTTGATGACGTAGTCGATGTCGTTGACGTCGATGCCCCGGGCGGCGACGTCCGTGGCCACGAGTATCGGTATCCGGGCGGATTTGAAGCCCTCCATGACCCGTGTGCGCTGGGACTGGTTCATGTCGCCGTGGATGCCCTCGCAGGTGAAGCCGCTCTTGTTCAGGTAGGCGGAGACCTCGTCCACCATCAGCTTGGTGTTGCAAAAGATCATCGTGCGCACAGGCTCCCGGCTGCGAAGAAGCAGGTTTAGCGCGTCCAGCTTGCGCCCCATGGGCACCTCCATGTACTGCTGGGTGATGGCGTCAAGCGTCACCTGGGCCGCGTTGATTTCGATGAGCTGGGGGTCCCGCATGAACTGGCTGGTCAGTTCCAGTATGGGGTCGGGCATCGTGGCGGAGAACAGCACGGTCTGGTGCGCCTCGGGCACGTCCTTCAGTATGGTCTCGATGTCCTCCCGGAAGCCCATGCTCAGCATCTCGTCAGCCTCGTCCAGCACCACCAGCTTCACGTTGGCCAGGGACAGCGTGCCACGGCGCATGTGGTCCATCACGCGCCCCGGCGTGCCGATGACCAGGTTGGCCCGCTTGAGCCGGTAGATCTGCCGGTCCATCGCCGCGCCCCCGTAGACGTCCACCGGCCACACGTTCAGCGTGAAGCGCAGCAGCTTCTTGATCTCCTCGCAGCCCTGCTGGGCCAGCTCCCGGGTGGGACAGAGGATCAGCACCTGCACCGTTGGCTCGGCCTCGTCCCGGTCGATCAGCTCCACGGCGGGTATGGCAAAGGCCATGGTCTTGCCCGTGCCTGTCTGGGAGCGGCCGATGATGTCCGCGCCGCTGCGCAGCAGGGGGATGGCCTGGCGCTGGATGTCGGTGGGCTCGGTGAAGCCCATGGCCTCCACGGCCCTGCGCAGCTCCGGCGCCAGCGCCAGCGCGTCAAAGCCGCTTTCGACGGGCGTATCGCCGCAGACTTCGGTCTGTATTTCGCTGTTGGGTGTATTGATTTCGTCCATAAACCGTGCCGCGACGCCGCGGCCCCTTTCGATAAGTTCTATACTGCCATTGTAGGGCCAAAGCAAAGCCCCTGCCACGAGGCAGGGGTTAATTCGGGGTTTTGTTTGTGGTTTTGCGCTCACTTCAACAGCAGCTCCGCGATCTGGATGGCGTTGGTGGCCGCGCCCTTGCGGATCTGGTCGCCGCAGCACCACAGGCTCAGGCCCTTCTCGTCGGTCAGGTCGTCGCGGATGCGGCCCACGAACACGATGTCCTGGTCGCTGGTGTCCAGCGGCATCGGATAGACCTTGTTGTCCAGGTCATCGCACAGCTTGCAGCCGGGAGCCTGGGCGATGGCGGCGCGGGCTTCCTCGACGCTGATCTTGCGCTCGGTGCGCAGGGTCACGCTGATGGAATGGCTGCGCAGCACGGGCACGCGCACGCAGGTGCAGGTGACCATCAGCTCGGGCAGGTGCATGATCTTGCGGCCCTCGTTCTGCATCTTCATCTCCTCGGAGGTATAGCCGTTGCCGCTGTCGCCGCCGATCTGGGGAATCACGTTGAAGGCGATCTGCCAGGGGAAGACCTTCGCCGTCAGGGGCTTGCCCGCGGCATAGTCCCGGGCCTGCTGCTCCAGCTCGGCAAGGCCCTCCGCGCCAGCGCCGGAGACGGCCTGGTAGGTGCTGGCCACCATGGTCTGGATCGGGGAGAGGCGGTTCAGCGCGGCGATGGCGGTCATCGTGATGATGGTGGAGCAGTTGGGGTTTGAGATGATGCCGTGGTGCTTTTGCGCGTCCTCGGGGTTGATTTCCGGCACCACCAGCGGCACGCTGTCGTCCATGCGGAAGGCGCTGGAATTGTCCACGAAGACCGCGCCGGCCTTCACGATGGCCGGGGCAAATCGCTTGGCCAGGGGGTTCTGGGCCGCACCCAGCACGATGTCCATGCCCTCGAAGGCCTGGTCGGTGGCCTCCTCGACGACGACCTCGCCGTCCCCGAAGGGCAGCTTCTTGCCCGCGCTGCGGGCGCTGGCCAACGCCTTCAGCGTGTTGATGGGGAATTTGCGCTCCCAAAGGACCTTCAGCATCTCGCGGCCCACGGCGCCTGTGGCGCCCAGTATGGCGACATTGACCTTTTTCATATCAAATACCTGCTTTCTGCGTGTTGATTGACGTTTTATTCCTGTATGCCCGCGAAGAACAGACCAGGGTCTACTCCCCTCAGCTTCGCTGCCATGTCGTGCATCGCGCGAACGCTGACGGGCTCGGTGACATACGCGCCGTCGCCCAGGGGCCTTGCGGGAATCTCCAGCGCGGCGGTGGTGCGCACGTAGTAGGGATGGACGGCGACACCGTTGTCCACCTCGGCATAGCCCTGCGGGATGGGATTGAGCCTGGGCGACACGCCGTCCAGTATGTCCCGAAGGCCCAGCTCCACGGCGAAGGCGGTGGGGTCCTTGCCCGCGCCCTGGCCCTGGAAGGTGTGCACGCCGAAGTATTCGCCGGTGACGGAGATGGTGTTGTTGTTCAGGTGGACGGCGGCCTCGGTGGCATCGGAAGCGACCAAAGTCGGCTCCACATAGGCGCTGACCGTGCCGTCGGCGTTCAGTTCGGAGCTGGCGATCAGGCGGCAGACTTTATCCAGCTCCTTGAAGTGTATGATGTCCGCGCCGGTGATGTGACGGATACCCTCGGTATCCACGTTTTCGGGGCGCACATAGCGCTGGTAGGCCACGGCGCTGGCGATGCTGATCTTGCACTGGGCGTCGATGCCGTCGATGTCGGCGGCGGGGTTGGCCTCGGCGTAGCCCTCCCTCTGGGCCTCGGCCAGCACGTCCTCAAAGCCCCGGCCCTCCCGCTGCATGATGTCCAGGATCAGGTTCGTGGTGCCGTTGACGATGCCCCAGACGGCGGTCAGCCTGTCGGCGCTGCGGTAGCGCATCAGGTTGTACAGGAAGGGGATGCTGCCGCCGACGCTGGCGTCGTAGCGGTAGTGGACGCCCATGTCACGGGCGAGGGTCAGGATCTCCTCCATGTGATGGGAGAGCATCAGCTTGTTGGCGGAGACCACGTTCTTGCCCGCCTTCAGCGCCTGTACCGTGAAGGTGTGGGCGGGCTCCATGCCGCCGATCAGCTCGATGACCGTATCGATCTGCGGATCGTTCAGTATCTCAGTGTAGTCGGAGGTCTCCAGGTGCTCCAGCCCCGGATGCCGCAGCAGCTCGAGGATGCGCACGACGTGGATGTCGTCGCGCTTGAGCAGGTGTTCGTAAATGCCGGAGCCGATCGTTCCGAGGCCCAACAGTCCGATATTCAAAAACAACAACCCCTTTGTGTCCTTCGTGCAAACACACGTGTTTTTATGTTGGAAACACTATAGCACAACGGACGGGATTTGTCAAAGCATGAGACCACCTGTTTTCAGCCTCTTAACGTAGATAAACGGATTGCGGGAAAAAACAGCTATTGCATTTTCATCCAAAAGAAGTTATGATAGATAAAACCATCGCAAAGTGAGGTCAAATCGCCATGATTCTGTACAGCACCCGATCCAGCCGGCATACCGCGTCCTCCACCCAGGCCGTATTGAAGGGCATCGCGCCAGACGGCGGCCTGTACACCCCGATCAGCTTTTCCGACCTGAAGATAGACGTGGGCAGCCTGCTGAACATGAGCGCCGTGGAGATATCCGCCGAGGTCATCGGCAGGCTTCTGGACGACTTTACCCGGGATGAGATGCGTTCGCTGATCGAAGCGGCCTATGCCGGCAAGTTCGAGACGCAGGATCTCACCCCTGTGGAAAAGGTGGGCCAGGACTTCGTGCTCGAGCTGTTCCGCGGTCCCACATCGGCCTTCAAGGACGTGGCGCTGTCCGTGCTGCCCCGGCTGATCACCGCCGCCAAGGCGAAGCTGGGCGTGGACGAGGAGATCGTGATCCTCACCGCCACCAGCGGCGACACCGGCAAGGCGGCGCTGGAGGGCTTCCACGACGTCGAGGGCACCCGGATCGTGGTGTTCTATCCCGACGGCGGCGTCAGCGACGTGCAGAAGGCCCAGATGGTCACCCAGGCCGGCGGCAACGTGGGCGTTTGCGCGGTCAGGGGCAACTTCGACGACGCCCAGACCGGCGTGAAGAACATATTCGCCGACGACGAGCAGAACCGCTGGGCGGCGAGCGCCGGCGCCCGGCTTTCCAGCGCAAATTCCATCAACATCGGGCGACTTGCCCCCCAGGTGGCCTACTATTTCAAGGCCTATTGTGACCTGGTGCTGCGGGGGGAGATCCGGCTGGGCGAGCCGGTGAACTTCATCGTGCCCACGGGCAACTTCGGCGACATACTGGCCGGGGAATACGCCCGGCGGATGGGGCTGCCGGTGGCCAAGCTGGTGTGCGCCTCCAACGCCAACAACGTGCTGACCGACTTCATCAACACCGGCGTGTACGACCGCCGCAGGGAATTCTACAGGACCGCTTCCCCGTCCATGGACATCCTGGTGTCCAGCAACCTGGAGCGCTACCTGTTCCTGGCCAGCGGCTGCGATTTCGACCTGGTTTCAAAGCTGATGTCCCAGCTGAAGGATGAAGGCGTATATACCGCGCCCCAGTCGCTGATGGACGAGATGCGCGAGCACTTCTGGGCCGGCTGCGCCGACGACGCGCGGGCACTGGCGGCCATCGGCGAGGTCTGGCGCAGGCACGGCTACCTGATGGATACCCACACCGCCGTGGCCTGGGCCGTGATGGAGGACTTCAAGGTCCAGGTGGACAACGGCTGGGCGAACGTGGTGCTGTCCACCGCCTCGCCCTACAAGTTCAGCCGGGACGTACTCTCCGCCATCTGCGACGAAAAGCCCGAAAGCGGCTTCGGCGCGATGGACCTGCTGCATGAGATCACAAAGGTGCCGGTGCCCGCGCCCCTGGCGGCGCTCAGGGACATGGCCCCGCGGTTCAACGACTGCGTGGACAGGACCGACATGCTGGATTACGTCAAAAAAGCCCTCCGATGACAAAGCCGCGGGCTTTCCCGCCCGGCGGCATGAACCACCCCTCCGACGCATATCATCCGATGATCGATTGCGGACAGGAGGGGTTTTTTATGGCGCTGCAAACGCAGGTGCAGACCTTTGAGGCAGAAAAACTGATCGGGGCGCGGCGGGCCCAGGTGCTGGTGCGCGCGGAGGCGCTGGTGCCCGGCGCGGGGCGGGACGCCATCGAGCCGCTGCTGGCGGACGCCGGCTTGTTCGTCAGCGAGGTGGACGTCCAGGCGGACCGGGTGGTGCTGGAGGGCAGCGTCGCCTGCCAGGCCGTCTACCGGCAGGGCGAGGAGAGCGCGCTGCGGGCGCTGACGGCCCAGGCTGCGCTGAACCACGTGCTGGACATGCCGGGCGTCCAGCCGGGCATGCTCTGCCGCGCCAGGGGCGAGGTCAACCACGTGGACGCCCGCTATGAAAACGGGCACATGGTGTTCCAGGTGACCTGTGACTTGAACGTACAGGTCTCAGCCTGTCGCCGGTAGAGGTCATCAGCGCCGTGGAGGGCGCGCAGGGCCTGCAAACTGTATTCAAACCGATTCGCTCGGTCAAGCTGGCCGCCGAAGCCAGCGAAATGGCGCTGCTGAAGGACGCGGTGACGCTGCCCACCGCCCTGGACGCTCGCACGGCGCTGATGGACTGGGCCGCAGTGGAGATCGAGGACGTGTCTGCAGACCTGGGCGGCGTGCGGGTGAAGGGCCGGGCGATGGTGGAGACGCTGGTGGCCAGCGGCGTGGCGGGAAGGCCGGGGGTCGTGGTGCGCTACCCGCTGGCGCTGGACCAGCTGGTGGAGCTGCCGGAGTGGCTGGCGGGGGACGTGTCCGCCGAGGTGGACGTGCGCAGCATCCGCAGCCGTGTGGACGCCGCGGAGGGGGACGGGGACATGCTTTTGACCTGTGAGATCGAGGCGCGGGTGCGGGTGCTGGCCAATGCCACGGACGAGGTGGAGGCCCTCGCGGACGTCTACGCGACTCAGGGCATGAGCGTCGATGCCGAGGACGAGGACGTGCATTTTTGCCGCGCGGTGGATCGCGCGAGGGTGTGCGAGCTGGTGCGGGGCACGGTGCTGATCGGGGAAAACGCCCCCGGCGTCGGCACGGTCATCGCCACCCAGGTGCATCCCTCCATCGGCGAGTGGCGCAATGAAAACGGCCAGGGCAGGATCGAGGGCGTGGCCGAGACCCGGGTGCTTTACATGCCGGGCGGGTCGGAGCTCCCGGCCTCCGCCGAGGCGGAGCTGCCCTTCAGCCTGACCGTGCCCCAGATGCTGAACGACGAATCGATGATCGAGATGCAGGTGCTCTCCGCCGAGGCCAACGCGCTGATGAGCGACCGGCTGGAGATGAAGCTGCAGCTCTCCGTCACCTGCCAGACCCGTCAGCGCGCCGAGGTTGAGATCGTGACGGCGCTGACCGAAGGCGCGCCCGTGCAGCGCCGCCCCGGGATCGTGGTCAGCTGGCCGCTGCCCGGAGAGACCGCCTGGGACATCGGCAAGCGCTACGGTATCCCCGCCGGGGGCGTGGGCGAGGTCGAAGCGGGCAAGGCGGTGGTGCTGAAGGTGTGAGGCGACGGGCAAGACGCGGCATAATTATTTCAAATTGCGTTCGATTGCTTTTTTCCGGGATTGGTGTTATAATGTACGCATATCGAACATTTGTTCTTTATGGGACATCAGGGGGCCGGAACGGTTTTTTTTGCCCCGGCGGGGCATGACGGTCCGTTCACCGGCATATATTATGAGTAACACACAATAACCGGAGGGATACGATGGAAAATCCAAACAACAGAATCATAGCCGTAGGGCGGCTGGACGGCGAACTGGAACTGAGCCACGAGGTGATGAACGAGCCCTTCTATACCGGCACGCTGCTGGTAAAGCGCCTTTCCGGCGCGGTGGACCGCCTGCCGGTCACCATTCCGGGCAAGCTGATGGGGTTGCTGCCGGAAGAAAACAGCCAGCTGCTGGTGACCGGCCAGGTGCGCTCCTACAACAAGGTCGTCGACGGCGCCGGGCGGCTGATGGTGACGCTGTTCGTGCAGAGCCTGGCGCTGTCGCCGGACAACGACACGCTGAACCGGGTCGCGCTGACCGGGGCGCTGTGCAAGCCGCCGATCTATCGCTCCACGCCATTTGGCCGGGAGATCTGCGACATGATGCTGGCGGTGAACCGCGCCTTTGGCAAGAGCGACTACATTCCCTGTATCGCCTGGGGCCGAAACGCCCAGTACGCCTCCCGCTTCAGCGTGGGCGACCGGGTGCGCCTGACGGGGCGGCTGCAATCCAGGGAGTATCAAAAGCTGCTGGAGAACGGGGAATACCTGCTCAGGAACGCCTATGAGGTCTCCTGCTTTACGCTGGAGGCCGCCGAGGCCGAAGCCTCCGCACTGCCGGCCTGCGCGCCGCCGGAGGTTCGCTACGCCTTTGACGCCGGGACTCGAAAGCACCTGAGTTGACGCGACAGCATGACAGGACCCTTCGGGGTCCTGCTTTTTTACATGGCGGCGGTTGCCGCACAACGCGAGAGGCGGTACAATGGGGAAGAGCATCAATCCAAAGGGGGAAGCCTGAAAATGTCCTGCACTACAATACTTGTCGGCAAAAACGCCTCAAACGACTGCTCCACGATGATCGCCCGGACCGACGACGGGCACTTTGACGTGAAGAAGCTGATCGTCGTGAACCCGGAAAAGCAGCCGAGGAAATACAGGAGCGTCATTTCCCACGTGGAGATCGACCTGCCCGACGATCCCATGCGCTACACCGCCTGCCCCAGCGTCGATAAGAAGGATGGCATCTGGGCCGCCACGGGCATCAACGCCGCCAACGTGGGCATGACCGCCACCGAGACAATCACCTCCAATCCCAGGGTGCTGGCCGCGGACCCGCTGGTGAAGTACAAAGAAGCGAAGGGCAGGGAAAAGGCGGCGCCCGGCGGCATCGGCGAGGAGGACATCGTCGTGCTGGTGCTGCCCTATATCCACAGCGCCAGGGAGGGCGTGGAGCGCCTGGGCGCGCTGCTGGAGCGCTACGGCACCTACGAATCCAACGGCATCGCCTTCAACGATAAAGATGAGATATGGTGGCTTGAGACCATCGGCGGGCACCACTGGATGGCCCGAAAGGTACCCGACGACGTCTGTGTGATCAACCCGAACCAGTTCGGCATGGACGCCTTCGACCTGGAGGACGCCTTCGGGCCGCGCAAGGCGCATCTGTGTTCCGCCGATCTGCGGGAATTCATCGCGGAAAACCACCTCGACCTGAACCAGGGCGGCGCGTTCAATCCCAGGGACGTGTTCGGTTCCCACAACTACCGGGATCGCATCTACAACACGCCCCGGGCCTGGTACATGGGCCGGTGCCTGACGCCCTTTTCCCATCGTTGGGACGGGGAAAGCGCCGATTACATGCCGGAGAGTGACAACATCCCCTGGGCGCTGGTGCCCGACCGGAAGGTGACGGCGGAGGATGTGAAGACGATACTGTCCTCCCATTACCAGGGCACGCCCTACAATCCCTATTCCAGCCAGGATACCGGCAAGCGGGGCATGTACCGCTCCATCGGCATCAACCGCACCGGCGTCACCGCCATCTGCCAGATCAGAAACGGCGTCCCCGAGGCCGTCCGGGGCATCGAGTGGATCAGCTTCGGCTCCACCACCTTCGACGCGATGCTGCCGGTCTACGCCAATGTGGCGCGCATGCCCAAGTACCTGAGCGACGTGCGCCTGGACGTCTCCACCGAAAACTTCTACTGGGGCAGTTGCCTGATCGGCGCGCTGGCGGACCACGACTACGGCGCCTGCATCCAGCACGTCGAGCGCTACCAGGACGCCGTGGCCACGGAGGGCCGCCGCCTGATCCTGGAATACGACCGGCGCATGACCCAGACCGGCGACTTCAGCCTTGCAGAAGAGGCCAACGCGGCGCTGGCGGACATGGCGAAGGCGCAGACGATCGCCACGCTGAACAAGGTGCTGCTGGAATCGAGCCAGCGCATGAAGAACGGCTACGACCGGGCGGACAACTGATTGCGAAGAAGAGGGGACGGCAAGGCCAGCCGTCCCCTCCGGATTTCAATTTGTAATTCAGAAAAGAATATGCTTGAAAAACGACAAAAATGTGATATACTGGTAGTGAGGCGCGCCATAACCGTGCGCGCGCCAATATCCGCACTGTCTTCAGGCGGCACAGGGGGCCCGCATGACGCTGACGCAGAAAATCATATTGATCGCCCTGCTGGTGATTGGCGGGCTGGCCATGATCGTGGGCTTTACGCTGATGCACTACATCGGCGGCTTCCTGCGCACCGTGGAGGAGGAAAAGGCGCAGGAGGACGAGACCCCGCGCCAAAGCGATGGCGGTACGCCGCCGTACAGTGACGGCAAGACAAATACCAACATGTGAATTAGGAGAAAACTATGATTACAGCTGTTTCCCTGAATCCCAGCATTGATCGCACGCTGACGGTCGACAGGTTTACGCCCGGGGGGCTGAACCGGGTCGTGGACAAGCGGGACGTGGCGGCCGGAAAGGGCATCAACGTGGCGCTGACCGTCTCCGAGCTGGGCCTGGATTCCGAGTGCATCGGCTTCATGTACAAGGACGGCGCTTCCCAGTTTGAAAAGCGGCTGATGCTCAATTCCACGCCCTACGACTTCATATGGTGCGAGGGCAGCGTCCGAACGAACATCAAGGTGTTCAACCGCGCCGACGGCACCATCACGGAGCTGAACGAATCCGGCATGAGCGTGGCGGAGGACGACCTCAACAGGATGGTCGAGATGGTGGTCAGGCACGCCGAAAACAGCGACTACCTGATCCTGTCCGGGTCGCTGCCTCCGGGATGTCCCCAGGACTATTACCGCACGCTGATCCGCTCGGTGGACGGCCTGGGCTGCCGCTGCGTGCTGGACGCCGACAGCGACCGGCTCAAGTACGGGCTGGAGGCGAAGCCCTTCATGATCAAGCCCAATCGCTATGAGCTGGAGACGATGATCGGCCGTCCCCTGGACGGCATCGCCGATATCCGGGAAGCCGCGCTGCGCTACATCGACATGGGCGTGCAAATCGTCGCCGTGTCCCTGGGCGCCGGCGGCGCGCTCATCACCGACGGGAGCCAGACCCTCTTCGCGCCGCGCATGAACATCGAGGTCAAGGGCACCGTGGGCGCCGGCGACGCGATGGTCGCCGGCCTGGTGGCAGGCTTCATGGCGGACTGGGAGCTTGAGCAGTGCTTCCGCATGGGCGTAGCCTGCGCCAGCACCCGCTGCATCACCGAGGGCTACAAGACCATCGACAAGACCGTCTACAGGGCATTTTTGGATATGGTAAAGGTCGAAAGGGTGTAACTATGCTTCTGAAGTGGAAGAGCGCCCGGTCGATCGAACACAAAGAAAACCGACGTCGGTATACTACGGCCCTCGTGCGGCTGCTTTACAGGCGCTCGGGCTTCAACGCCCTGCCCATGATCGCCATCGGCTTCCTGGGCGTAATACTGCTGGGCAGCCTGCTGTTGACGTTGCCCGTCGCCTCAGCCACCGGCCGGAGGATCCCCTGGTTTGACGCGCTGTTCACCTCCACCTCCGCGGTCTGCGTGACCGGGCTGGTGGTGCGGGATACGGGAACGGCCTATTCCACGTTCGGCCATGTGGTGCTGATGCTTCTGATCGAGATGGGCGGCCTCGGCTTCATGACCTTTGCCACGCTGCTGTTTCGCCTGATGGGGCGCGGCTTTACCATGCGCGACCGCATGATCATGCGCGAATCGCTGAACCAGGACGACCTGGGCGGCGTGGTCAACCTGGTGCTGTGGGTGGCCCGCAGCACCTTCGCGGTACAGCTTGTGGGCGCGGCGCTGTTCTCGATCCGGCTGATTCCGATCTATGGCGTCGCCAGGGGCCTGTTTTTTTCCGCCTTTCACGCGATATCCGCCTTCTGCAACGCCGGCTTCGACCTCTTTGGCGGCGGCAGGAGCCTGACCGGCTTTTCGGCAGACGCGCTGATGAACCTGACGGCGATCGCGCTGGTGGTGGTGGGCGGCATCGGCTTCGGCACGGTGCACGACATCATAGACAAGAAGTCCTTCAGGCGGCTTCGGCTGAACACAAAGCTGGTGCTGGTGAGCTATGGGGCGCTGCTGCTGGCGGGGTTTGTCATGGTACTGGCCTTTGAATGGAGCAATCCCGATACGCTGGGCCCGCTGGACCCGGGCCAGAAGCTGCTCGCGGCGCTTTTCCAGTCGGTTACCCTGCGCACGGCGGGCTTCAATACCATCGACCAGGCGGCCCTGCGTGACAGCACCAAGCTGGTGGGGGGCCTGCTGATGCTCGTGGGCTGCGCGCCGGCCTCCACGGGCGGCGGCATCAAGGTGACGACCTTCGCCCTCATCGTGCTGACCGTGCGCATGGTGGCCCGGGGCGAGAACAGCATCGTGGTGTTCAGGCGCAGGATCGACCGCACGATGATCCAGCGGGCGGTGGCTATAGCGTTCATCGCCATGGCGGTGGCCTTTGTGGACATCTGCGCGCTGTCGCTGCTCCAGCCGGGGGCGGCCTTCCTGGATCTCTACTATGAATGCGTGTCCGCCGTGGGCACGGTGGGGATTTCCGCCATCGGAACGTCGAACCTGTGTCCGCTGGCGCGGCTGCTGATCATCGTCACGATGTACATAGGCCGCATTGGCCCACTGACCATGGCGCTGCTGTTTACAAAGCGGCAGACCCGCGCCCGCGAGCTGGTGAAGTACCCGGAGGACCGGGTGATGCTCGGCTGACGGAGCAAATCACCTTCTACCGGAGGAATGAATATCAATGAGCAAGAATACCAAACAAAAGCAGTATATCGTCGTCGGCCTGGGACGCTTTGGCCGGGCGATCGCCGAGACGCTTTGCCAGGACGGGGCAGAGGTGCTGGGCGTGGATTGCAAGATGGACATGGTGGAGCGCATGCGGGATGAGCTGACCCAGACCATCCAGATGGACGCCATGGACAGGGACGCCCTGGAGACGCTGGGCGTTCGGGACTTTGACATCGTATTTGTGACGATGGGCTCGGACATCCGCGCCAGCGGCACCATCGTGCTGCTGCTCAAGGAACTGGGCGCGCGCCGCGTCATCGCCAAGGCCCACGACGAATTTCACGGAAGAATGCTGGAAAAGCTGGGCGCGGACCAGGTTTTGTTTCCGGAGCGTGATATGGGGCGGCGCGTGGCGCATAGCCTTATATCGGGCAATGTCATCGAGTTCATGGAGCTGTCCACCCAGTATTCCATGGCTGAGATACGCCCGAAGCCGGAGTGGATCGGCAGGACGCTGAAGGAGCTGGCCATGCGCAGCCGTATGGATATCAATGTGGTGGCCATACGCAGCGGCGACGCGGTCAACGCCATGCCGCAGCCGGAGACTCGGATCAGCGAGGGCGACGTGATGCTGGTGGTCATCAGCGAGAACGCATTGAAGCAGATGCGGTAGCGCGTTCGCGCTCGCCCGACGAAGAGGAGGTAAGGTTCCCTGAGCGGTATATGCGAGCGCGAAAGCGTGGGCTGCCTGTATGTCGACGGCAGCCTGTTCGACCGGCACGCGCCTGACGGCAGTGCCCTTGTATCCGACATTCCCGGCGTCGAGGTCTGTCCGTTTCGTTGCGCGAACCCCCGCGACCTCTGGGACAGGCTTCAGGGCGCGTTGCATGAGTTGCGCGTCGAATGGGGCATGGCCGCGGCGATCGCCGTCGGCACGGGCTGCGCCCCGGCGCTTGCGCTGGCCTGCCAGCTGCCGGTGGAGAAGCTGGTGCTGATCGACCCTGCCGCGCCTGATCGGCCCTCCCGGCCTTTGCGGGGGAGGGGGAATGCGGCCCCTGACGACGGGCGGCACGTCCGGGCGCTGGGACGGCTGGCCGCCTTTGCCCGAAGGAACCTGCCGCTGTGCGTCAGCGATATGCTGGTCGTCGGCCACGGCGCCGGGGACGCGCTGCGGCGCGCCTATGGAAACCCGGTCAACTGCCGGCTCGATCGACTGGACGTGAAGGGCAAAAGCGATAAAGATTTGTATATAATTCGTGAATTTGCGGTGAAAGCGGCCATATCGCGCTTTTTAAATCCCGCAGAATCGTCAAAACCGCTTGCGGAAAATCCGGAAATGTGTATAATATATGGGTGAGTTTTTATTTTTGGGTGATACTGCCCTGGATTGAGAGGAAGATTGTTATGAGACACGCGCTTGTGCGACTGACCGGCCTTCTGATTGTACTGATGCTTGTGCTTACCGGCTGCAACCTGATCGGCGTGGACCCGATCATGAAGCTGGACGAGGACTTTGCCAAGCTGGCAAAGCGCTATTCCGGCGTGGTCGCCAGCTACGACGGCGGCGAAGTGACGCAGGCCGACGTGATGGCCAACCTCAGCACCATGTACAACAACTACAGCCAGATGTACAGCATGTTCGGTTACAGCGTGCCCGCCGACGTGATCACCACTGTGGAGAATTCCGTGGCGGAGCAGGCCGTCCAGAACGTGGCCATCGCCAAACAGATGGAGGCGCGCGGCCTGAAGCTGGAGGACGACAAGCTGGCGGAGCTCCAGGCGGAGGCCGATGAGCACTACACGACCTATTACGACAGCTTCTATGCCAACGTCACCGAAAAGAAGGAAGACGTGCACGCGAAGCAGACTGAATACAATATGGCCGTCAACGGCTTCACGAAGGAAGCGCTGTACGCCATCGAGGTGGCCGAGGCCAACCGGGCGCTGGTGGAGCAGAATGTGCGAGACGAGATCGCCGAGCTCACCGACGAGGAACTGCAGACCGCCTACGAGGCCAAGCTGAAGGAGGACGAGGACAAGTATTCCGCTTCCGCAGGCAGCTTTGAGTCCGACATGTCCTCCGAGGACGAGGTCGTTACCTGGATTCCCGAGGGCTATCGCACGGTCAAGCACATCCTGGTCGTTCCGGAGGATGACGTGCTGAACGCCTACACGGATGCCCGCACGGCCTACGAGGATGCCCAGAGCGACCTCGACGACCTCAACGACGAGCTGGAGGAGCTGAGCCACGATCACGGCGACGAAGCCGACGAGGAAGCCGACGAGGAAGCCGACGAGGAAGCCGAGCCCCAGCGCACCGCCGAGGAGATCCAGGCGGATATCGACGCGGCGAAGGCCAAGCTGGAGACCCTGAAGGCCGACATGGACAAGGCGGCGGAGGATTGCCTGGCCAACGTGAAGTCCAAGACCGATGAGATCTACGCCAAGCTGGAGTCCGGCGAGGATTTCGCCAAGCTGATCGAGGACTACGGCGAGGATCCCGGCATGCAGAACGAGCCCACCAAGACCACTGGCTACTATGTATCCGCCGATTCCACCAACTGGGACAAGAACTTCACCGAAGGCGCGATGGCCCTGGAAAAGGTGGGTGACGTCACCCAGACCCCCGTCGTCGGCAGCAGCGGCGTGCACATCATCCGCTACGAGACCGACGTCAAGTCCGGCCCGGTCGCCCTGGAGGAGATTCACGACGCCCTGTACGAGAAGACCCTCGAAACGGCGAAGGACGAGCACTTTACCAGCGAGCTCAACAGCTGGGTCGAGGCTCTGAATCCCCAGTACCACATCGAGGCCTTTAACCTCACCGGAGAGGATCAATAATGGAGCCCATAAATAAAGCAGCCTTCGGGCTGCTTTATTTATGGAGTCTTCCTATTTTTCCTTGTAATACAGCATGCAGTGGCAGTAGCCTTCAAATTCAGGGTCGGCGATCTGGTTCCTGAACTCAAGGCACATGCACTTGTTTTCCGGCGTTCGCGCCAGGCGGCACGGACAGTATCCGCCGGTTTGCTTCAGGCCCTCCCGGATATGGCGAACGACCTCCTGGTCCTCGTTGAAACGAACCTTCATGGTGTTTGACCTCCTTCATCATCTTCTATGCGGCGCGGCGTTGATTTTTACCGGCCCGGGGTATATAATGGAGCCGATGGGCGGGGTGCAGCCGCATTTCGCCCGGAATAAGCGGGGGTGACAAGACATGTTTGGCGACTGTCACATTCACATGGTCCTGGACGGCGTCTATTACAGGGACGCCATCGACGCCCACAGGGGGCACGTGCGCGACGACCTGATCCGCGCGACGCTCGCCGACTATGCCAGAGCCGGTATACGCTACCTGCGTGACGGCGGCGACGCCTTTGGCGTCTGCCAGCGGGCCAGGACGCTGGCGCCGGAGTACGGGATCGAGTACCGGATCCCCTGCTTCCCGATTTGCCTGAAGGGACGCTACGGCAGCTTTATCGGCCGGACGTTCGAGACGATGGCCGATTATCGCGCCCTTGTGGCCGAGGTGGACAGGGACGGGGGCGACTTCATCAAGATCATGATCTCCGGCCTGATGGACTTTGACCGCTACGGCGTCGTCACCAGCACCCCGCTGTCGGCCCGGCAGATCCGGGAGATGATCGACATCGCCCACGGCGAGGGCTTTTCGGTGATGGCCCATGCCAACGGCGCAGAGACGATCCGCGCGGCCCTGGAGGCGGGCGTGGACAGCGTCGAGCACGGCGCCTATATGGACGCGGACACCGTTAGCGCCATGGCCCTCAGCGGCGCGGTGTGGGTGCCCACCCTTTCCACCGTGGGCAACCTGATCGGTAACGGCAGGTATCCCGACGCGGTGCTCCGGCGCATACTGGACGGGCAGCTTCTCAATATCGCGGAATGCGCCCGGCAGGGCGGGGCCATCGCCCTGGGCAGCGACGCGGGCGCCTATTGCGTGTTCCACGCCCGGGCCGTGGAGGACGAATACGCATGGCTCGAGCGCGCGCTGGGCGCTGAGACCGAAGCCGTAATCACCGCGGGCGAAGCCGGGATTCGCCGCCGGTTCAGGCGCGGCGGTCTGGCATCTTTTACAGAAGGGCGGGAAACGCATGACGCCGACTGAAATCCGCGAAGCGCTTTTTCAGCTTCGGGACGAAGAATACCGCGCCTTTCAGGTCAAGCTGATCCCCAATATCGCGCCGGATACGATGATCGGCGTTCGGACGCCCGCATTGCGCAGCCTGGCGAAGCAGCTGTACAGGGCGGGGGATTGCGCCGCCTTTCTGGCCGAGCTTCCCCACCGCTGCTTTGACGAGAACCAGCTGCACGCGTTCATACTCTCCGAGATGCGGGACTTTGAGACGTGCATTGAAGAAACCTGTCGGTTCCTTCCCTATGTGGACAACTGGGCGACCTGCGACCAGCTTTCGCCGAAGGCCTTCAAAAAGCACCGCCAACAGCTGCCGGAATACATAAGCGTCTGGCTCGCTTCCGGGCATACCTACACCGTCCGCTTTGCCATCGGCATGCTGATGGCCCACTTTCTGGATGAGGCTTTTGACCCGGAATATCTGCGCACGGTCTCGCAGGTGCGCTCAGAGGAATACTACGTCCGTATGATGGTGGCCTGGTACTTCGCCACGGCCCTTGCCAAGCAATACGACGCGGCGCTGCCCTATATCGAGGAACGCAGGCTGGACCCCTGGACCCACAACAAGGCCATCCAGAAGGGCGTCGAGAGCAATCGCATCCCCGATGAACGCAAGGCATACCTGAAGACCCTGAGGGCGCGATCCACCTGACAGGTTACTGCACCTGCGCGGCGTTGACGGCGGTGTAATACGCCTCCAGCTTCGGCCTGGCCCGCTGGTAACTGGGCTCGAGCCGGGCGTCGAAATGCTTGCCCATGCCCTCCATGATGATGGCGTTGGCCTGGTCGAAGGGCATGCTCTCCTTGTAGACGCGCTTGCTGACCAGCGCGTCGTACACGTCGGCGATGGCCATGATTCGCGCTTCGATGGGAATCTCCTCGCCCTTCAGGCCCTCGGGATAGCCGGAGCCGTCCCAGCGCTCGTGGTGGTAGTGGGCCACGTTCTCGGCGATGCGCTTGAAATCCGCGTCGTCGGTGCCCTTCAGGATCTCGTGGACGATGCGCGCGCCCTCGGCGGCATGGGCCTTCATCTTTTCAAATTCCTCCGGCGTAAAGCGACCGGGCTTGCGCAGCACGGCGTCGTCCACGGCGATCTTGCCGAGGTCGTGCATCGGCGCGGCCTTGATCAGGTCCTGGCAGAAATCGTCGGACAGCGCGAAGACCCCGTCCGCCTGGATCTGGGCGGTGAGCAGCCGCACGCCCTCGCTGGTGCGCCGGATGTGGCCGCCGGTGGAATTGTCCCGGCTTTCGACCATGGTCGCCATGCTCAGTATCAGGTTGTCGTGCATCGCGACGATGTGCGCCGTCTTCTCGTCCACCTCACGCTTCAGCTCGTCGTTGAAGTTGGCCAGCAGGTTGATGTACTGCCGGTCCGGGGTATCGTCGATGATGAAGAGCTGGTAGCCCCGCCGCCGGTGCCCGTCAAACAGGTAGCCGACCTGGATCTGGTAGATGCGATTGTTGCGCTCCAGCAGTCTGGTGTTGTCGGCTTCGTTGCTTCGAAACGCCTCGAGCCAGGCAAGCAGCGTATCCTTCATCGCGGGGACCCTGGCCAGCGGCCGGTCGACGGTCAGCTCGTTCAGCTCCGGCAGCACGGCCTTCGCCGTGGCGTTGCTGCCCAGGTAATTGAGTTTGAAGTCCACGGAGACGAAGCCGGTGTCGCCGTTCTGTACCAGCGAGTCGATGGCCGTGTCGGTGACGTCGTACAGGCACATCTTGTCCACGATGACCAGGTAGACCACCATGGCCAGCGTGAAGGAAAGGGGAATCAGCTCGATCCCCTTGAACAGCCTGCGCCCGCCGAAGAAGCTGACGATCGAGAGTATCACAGGCAGGAAGAGCAGGAAGATCAGCTTTCGCGAGATCTGTTTTTTTCGCGTATAGCTGTAGACCATTGCGCCGATGCTCGCCAGGAAGCAGGCGAAGATCATGATGTAGTATACGATGTGTACCGGACCGTATACCTTGGTGAAGACCAGGGCATCCTCCGTTCGCTGGAAATCTACGGATTGGTAGATCAGGCCGCTTGCGCCGTTGTACAGCTGGCAGATGAAGAGGGCCGTATTGACCGCCAGCAGCCCCACGGATATCCACCGCGGAAGCCTGATGTGACAAAGGCTGAACACGGTGAACATCATGATCGGAAGCAGGTAACAGCCGCTGATGTAGGTCAGCACGTTGGCCAACAACGCCTCACCGAGGGTTTGAGACCTGCTGAACAGGCAGTAGCCCAGGTTGACGACGGGCACCAGCACAAAAACCAGCGTGATGTGCACATCGAAGTGCTTGTGCCACATGCCTACATAGGCGAGCATGAGCGCCAGGGACGCGATCAGCGTAATATCGTAGTACAGTGTCAACGTCTTTCCCTCCCTATGGTTCTATTCTACCATATTCCGCCGGCATGGGCAACCGGCTTTTTCGGAAACCCGCAAGCGTCATTTTGATTGTGGACAAGCGGCACTTCCTGTGATAGAATGCAGAAAAGGGTTTTAGTGGAGGGTATACGGATGATGAGGATTATTGCCGCCGCGCTGGCTGTGCTGTCGGTATGGACCGGCACACTGGCAGCAGCGGAAACGCGCTGGATCAGCAATGAAAACAAAGCGCACTTTGCCTCGCTTCTGACCGCGTTGGCAGGCGCCTATGAGTCGCCGTCGGAAGGCGACGACGCGCGCATCGACGCCGAGCTCCAGGCAATTCGCGATGTGAGTGAATCGGACTACGACATCGCCCAGGCCATCGCCGGGCACTGGCGCGACGTCTTCCTGGACGACGACTATCCGCTATTCATTTACCGTGAGGGAGAGGAGCGGGCGACGTCCCTTGAGCAGACCAGCCTGCGGGACAGCCCGTGCCACGCCTTTGTGGTGCTGGGCTATGAGTTGGAGAACGGGCAGATGAAGCCGGAGCTGAAGGGCCGGTGCGACGCCGCTGCCGCCGCGGCCCGGGCCTTTCCCAGCGCGATCCTCGTCTGCTCCGGCGGCCCGACCGGCGACAACAATCCCTCGAAGCACACCGAGGCTGGCTTGATGCGGGATTACCTGGTGGAGCGTTGCGGGATAGACGCCTCGCGGATTCACATCGACGAGCAGGCGATGACGACCCTGGAGAACGCAGCCAATACCATGGATATGCTGCAACAGCAGGGCATAGAGACGATGACCATCGTCACCTCCACCTACCACCAGCGCTGGGGACAGGCGGTTTACAACGCCGTGGCCGCGCTGTACCGGCATTATTTCGGCTATTCGGTGGAAATCGTGGGCAACTACTGCTATGACACTGAGCCCGAGCACGACATGTACCGAAACGACGACCGCATGGCGATTCGCCAGATCGCCCAGCTGCTGAACGTCCCGATGGAACGGAAATGATCCATTCAGTTGAACGGGCTTTCCTCATCCGTCGATCGGCCGGACCTGATCGCCCACGACGTCGACGATCTCCTGGTAGCTTTCGACCATGCGTCTGTAATTCCTGTCGTCCATGCCGGCGGGACGGCGCTCCAGATATCGCCCGGAGGGCAGCACCCTGATCCGGCCGTCCTGCTTCCAGGTATAGGTGGGAATGTAGCCCACGCGCTCGCAGGTGAACCGGCCGTCGGGCTGTTCGCTGACGGTAAAATCCAGGATCACGCCGCTGTCGGTGTACCGAAGCACGTGGTCGCTGATGAAGTTGCCCATGCAGTACGCGGTGAGCACCTGCTTTTCCAAGCCGTCCACGGTGACGGATTGAAAGTCGACGGGCTGAACCATGTGGGCGTGGCTGCCGAGTATGATGTCCACCCCGGCCCGGGCCAGTTGTGCCGCATATCGCCTCTGGCTGTCGTCGGGTTGACGCAGGAACTCCTCGCCCCAGTGGGGAAAGGCGATGACCACCTCCGCGCCGGCGTCCCGCAGCCGCTTCACGTCGCCGTCGAAATCGGCCATGCTGAGGTAGGGCACCAGCTCGATGGCCCTTGGGTGAACGGCGCGGTTTTCCATGGTGTTGGTGCCCAGGGTGTAGGCCAGGAAGCCGAACCGTATGCCGTTCACCTCGCGAATCACGGAGCGCTGCCGCTCTGCCTGATCGCGGTAGGCGCCCACGTGGCCAAGGCCGTACTTCTCCACGCTGTTCAGCGTGTTTTCCACGCCGCCCTCCCAGCGGTCCAGCATGTGGTTGTTGGCCAGCGTCAAAAAATCGACGCCACAGTCCCTCAGCGGCGCCAGGGCCGCCTCGGGCGCGTTGAACCGGGGATAGCCGGAACAGGGGATATCCCCATACCTGCCGACGGTGCCCTCCAGATTGCCTGCGGTAAAGTCGGCGTCCGACAGCAGCTCGGATATCATCTCAAACTGGTCGTGGAAGTCGCCGCCGCTGCGCTCTGCGCAGGCGAGCTGGTCCTGGCAGAACATGATGTCGCCGACTGCCCGAATCCGGGCGCGACGCAATGCAGCGCCGGACTGCCGGTCAGTGGCCGGCGCGAGAGGCATGCCCGTACCGACGTTAAACGCTGTCTTGCTTTTTGGAGTATGAATATTTGCAGGCACGGCCTGGGATTCAAGGGAAATCACCGGACGGGTCTGACCGTCGCGGGGGCGGCTGAGGCCACGGTTCTCCGAGTCGATTCGCACTGATCTCACCTCCCGGGCAATCGAATATGCGCCAATATTATAACGAATATCGCGCTGCTTTGCAATGCGAATGCGGAAAAGCAGTACGGCTCACGCATTGCAGTAATAGATACCAATAATGAACGTTCGAGCTGCTGGACGAGTATTATGCGGAAAGCGGAATCGCCCTGGCGAACGCCGCATAAGGGCCGCTCCAAAAGGCGATTCGCCGCCGGACGGCTGGTTTTTCCGTATCCTGGAACAGCCGTGAACATACCGGATCAAGGAGGACTGAACATGCGCTTGCTTCACATTGCGGATCTGCACCTGGGCAAGCAGATGAACGACCTTTCCCTGCTGCCGGATCAGGAATACATCCTTCAGCAGATACTGTCCATTGCCCAAAACGAACGGGTGGACGCCGTCCTGATTTCAGGAGACGTTTACCAGCGCTCCTCTCCCCAGGCGGAGGCCATGGCGCTGTTCGATTCCTTCGTGTCTCGATTGGCGGGCCTGGGCAAGAAGGTATTCGTCATCAGCGGCAACCACGATTCCGCGCTTCGCGTCTCCTACTTCGCGTCCCTCGTCAAGTCCTCCGGCGTCTACGTGTCGGAGGCGTTCGACGGCACGCTGCAAAGCGTTTCGCTCAGCGACCTGTACGGGGAGATCACGGTATGGCTGCTTCCCTTTTTGCGCCCCTCCCAGGTGAAGCGCAAGCTGCCGGGGGAAAGGATCGTCTCCTATCAGGACGCCGTGGAAGCGGTGCTGAGGCAGACGCCCATCGACACCAAGAAGCGAAACGTACTTCTGTGCCATCAGTTCATCACCGGCAGCGAGACCTCGGATTCCGAGGAGAGGGCGGTGGGCGGACTGGACAACATCGACGCCGCCGTGTTCGACGCCTTCGACTACGTCGCCCTGGGACACATGCACAGGCCCCAGAAGGTGCTGCGGGACACCCTGCGATATGCGGGCTCGCCCCTGAAGTATTCCTTCTCCGAGGCGGGCCATCAAAAGAGCGTGGCCGTCGTGGACATGCTCGAAAAGGGGGAGGTCGCGGTGCGCACCCTGCCCCTGTATCCGTTGCACGACGTGCGCCTGATCGAGGGCAGGATGGACGAGCTGATGGAGATGCCCTATTCGGAGGATTATCTCTGGGTGACGGTGCACGATGAGCTGCCGCCGCCGGATGCCCGGGTGACGCTGAGCGTCAATTATCCCAATATGATGAAGTTCTCCATCGTCAATTCCAGGACGAAGTATGATGTGGACGTACTGGCCACCGAAGGCATGGAGAACAAAACTGTCGCCGAGCTGTTCAGCGATTTTTACCGGCTGCAGAACAACGATCAGGCGCCCGGCGAAGCGCATCAGAGGGTGCTTAACAAGGTACTGAAGGAATTGGAGGGAAGCGCATGAAGCCGTTGAACCTGACGCTCTCGGCTTTTGGCCCGTATGCCCGGGAGTGCTCGGTGGATTTTTCCCGGCTTGGCGAGGATGGCCTGTTCCTGATCGCCGGGGATACCGGCGCGGGAAAGACGACGCTGTTCGACGCCATCAGCTTTGCGCTCTACGGCGAGGCCTCCGGCGGCAAGGAACGCCGCAGGAGCAAGTCCTTTCGCTCGGACTACGCCGCCGGCAAGACGGAGACCTGGGTGGAGCTGACCTTCCGCCACAAGGGAGGCGCCTGGCGCATACGCCGCAATCCCGAATACGAGCGCCCGAAGAAATCCGGCGAGGGCACCACGACCCAGACCGCCTGGGCCCAATTGACCAATCTCGATACCGGCGAGACCTGGGAAGGGCTGACAGAGGTCAACGGCAAGGTCTATGAATTGCTCGGCCTGACCCAGGACCAGTTCACCCAGACGGTGATGATCGCCCAGGGCGATTTCCTGAAGATACTCAACGCCTCCTCCGACGACAGGAAGGCGCTGTTCCAAAAGCTGTTCAACACCTCTGTGTATGCGGATCTGCAGCTGAAGCTGAAGGATATGAACACCGCGTGCATCCGGGAGAGGGAGGACCTGGAACAGACCATCGCCATCGCGGCGGACAAGATCGACCCGGAGCCCGATTTTCCGGAGCGGGACAGCATCGCATTCTACAAATCAGATGCCAAATACGCAGACCTTCTGTCGGAATGTCTCGCGCATCTGATCGAAGGGGAGAAGGCCGAGCGCGCAAAGGCGACGGACAGAAGACAGGCAGCCGGCGAGCAGACGGACGCCCTCATCGCCGCGATCGAGCAGGCCAAGGCGGTCAACGCGGATTATGAAGCGCTGGCAAAGGGGGAAAGGGAACTGGCCGCGCTGCTTGACCGGCAGAGCGCCATGGACGACCTCGAAGACACGTTGCAGAGGGCGCGAAAGGCGCAGGGCCTGCTGTCCGATGAAACGCTGGTGCGCTCCAACGCCATGGCGATTGAAAACCAGCGCAAGGAGCTGGCCGAAGCGATCGAAGCCGTGACATCCGCGGAGGGCGCCCTGCCCGCGGCAGAGGCCCGAAGGCTGGAAGCGGAAGCCCATGCGCCGGATGTGGAGAACCTGCTGGCCTCCGCAAGGCAGCTGTCCGACGGCATCCCGGTGCTGAAGGAACTGGAGGGGCAGAAAAGGCAGCTGGCGCAGCGGGAAAAGCAGCTCACCCAGCTGCTCAAGGCCAGCAACGAGGCCGATCAGGCCTATGCCGCCGCCAAGGAAGGCTACTATCGCAGCCAGGCGGGGCTGCTGGCGTCTGAGCTGGAGCCGGGAAAGCCCTGTCCCGTGTGCGGCGCGCTGTCCCATCCGCAGCCTGCGCAGCTGGCGGCGGAGTCCGTCACCAGGGAGGCCATGGAAGAGGCGGACCGGCGGCATCGCGATGCCGCCGACGCGCTGCACAGGACCAACAACAGCCTGACCGCGCTTCGAACGCAGGTGGACAAGGATGCCGCCCGCCTGCGGGACATGGGTATTGCGGAGGCGGAGACCGAGCGGCACCTGCAACAGCGAATCAGCGACTTGAACACACAGGCCATGCGCTATCGCGAGGCCATCGAGGACAGCCGGAAGGCCTGCAACGCGCTCACGGTCGCCCTGGAGAAGAACCGTACCGCCGTCGAGCAGAAGCAGAAGAGCCTTGCAGGCCTTCTGGAGGCGGGCGAACAGCTGAAAAAGCGATTCATGGCGCGCCTGGCTGCCGCAGGCTTTGAGGACGAACGCGCCTATCAGCTTGCCAGGCTGCCGGACGACGCGGTGAACGATATCGAAGCAAGGCTGAAAAAATACGGCGAGCAGAGGACCTCCCTGGCGGATCAGACGTCCAGCCTTCGCCGGAAGCTGGCGGGGAAGGAGAAGATCGACCTGTCCGGCCTGGAGCAGCGGCAGCGGGATTGGAAGGCGAAGCGAATCGCAGCCGAGCAGGCGGAAGCCGCGCTCGCCAGAAAGCTGGCGCTGCATGAGGATGCCCTGAAGGCGATCCAGCGCGCCTGCAGGCAAAAGAAGCGAAAGGAAGAATACTGGGCGGTGGTCAGGGACCTCTACAACTGCTGCGCCGGGATCGCCGGCGGCAACCGGCGGGCCAAGCTGACCTTTGAGGCCTATGTCCAGCAGTACTATTTCAAGCAGGTCGTGGCCGCGGCAAACAAGCGGCTCACCGTGTTGACCGACGGGCTGTTCACCCTGCGCTGCAAGGCGGAGGCCCGGGACCGGGTGCGCCAGAGCGGGCTCGACCTGGATGTACTGGACCGGGGCACGGGCCAGTGGCGGGACGTGAGCACGCTTTCCGGGGGCGAATCCTTCCTGGCCAGCCTGGCCCTGGCCCTGGGCCTGTCCGACGTGGTGCAGGCCCAGAGCGGCGCGATTCGCATGGACGCCATGTTCATCGACGAGGGGTTCGGCACGCTGGACGACAATGCCCTGCGCAATTCCCTGCGGGTGCTCGCGGACCTGGCCGACGGCAAGCGCCTCATCGGCATCATCTCCCATGTGCACGACCTTGAGGAGCGCATCGAAAGGCAGATCGTCGTCACCAAGACGCTGAAGGGCTCGAAGATCGACGTCATCGCATGACCACATGCGAATCGGCGCAGGCCGAAGGGTTTGTAGAAAACAACAGAAATGGACGCCGGCGTCAGAACGGAGTGAATGAAGATGGATTACATACATGAGCTGAGGAAGATCACCGGCCCGCGCAAGCTGATACTGAACTGCGCCGGCGCGGTGATCGTCCGGGATGACCGCATATTGCTCCAGCGGCGAACGGACAACGGGAAGTGGGGCCTGATCGGCGGGCTGCTGGAGATGAACGAGACCTACGAGGAAGCCGCGCTCCGGGAGATTCGGGAGGAGACCGGCCTGGAGGTGGCGCTGGACAGCTTTCTCGGCATCTTCCACAACCACAATATGGTCTGGGGCAACGGCGACGCGGCGCATGTGATAGCCGCCATGTACACCGCCCGCATCGTCAGCGGGGAGCTCAGGATCGACGAGGAATCCTACGAGCTGAGGTTCTTCTCCAGGGAGGAGATGCCGGAGCTGTTCGCGGAGGATCAGATCGCGGCCCTGGACGCCTATTTCAGAGGCGTGCGCCATCCGCTGTTGCAGGAGAATCGGATGGTGAACTGAAATCTGTGGGTCCCCGCGCCTTGTCCACGTGAATACATTCATCCTGATGGAGGGCTTTAAAAACGCGCCCTGGTTCTTCCTGGACTCCCACAACATCGTGCCACGCCCGGGATTGGAGGGGACCGCCTTCCGGCTGGAGGCGGGGGAGGCCTTTTGCGTGGATATCGCGGTTTTCGACTACCCCGCGGCGGATGCCCGGGGGATCAACGGCGCCGTCCGCTGGGTGTACCGTCGCTTCCACGAACCGCCCCGGGAGGGCCTTCCCATACAGACCGCCGTGGCGGACATCGCGACTGCGGTGTCCCGCGACGCATGGCTCGAGGACAGCGACGCCTATGCCGGGTTCGTGTTCGACTGGCAGCATGACCACGAGGTGCGCCGCCTGCCCTCCATCACCTGGACCAACCGCCTGGCCGTGGCCGTGCCGATGCTCCAGGCCGCGCACCGCCTGGGACGGGAGGACATGCGCGCCCAGGCGCTGCGCTGCATCGACCATATCGTGGATACCTCGATCAATCCGAGGAACGGCCTGCCCTTTACCGCGGAGGTCGACGGGACCTGGTGCAACCGGGGCTGGTGGTACGACAGGCAGCCCGTTCCCGGCCACGCCGCCTACCTGGTCGGCCAGGCGCTGTACTACATACCCAAAATACCGCCTTGCCCGCAGAACCGTATCATGGTAAAATACAGTCAGTCATTGCTGCGCATACAGCAGGAAAGGATGAGAATTATGAAATTACGCGCCATCGTCATGATAATGGCCCTCGTCGTCTGCGGCCAGGCCTCCCTCGCGGAGGTCAGCTATCTCGGCCCGGAGGGCACGTATACGCAGGAGGCAGCCCAATTCTGGTTTGAGGGCGGCGAGGCCCTCGTTCCCTGCAAGACCGTAAACGACGCCATATCGGATATGCTTTCGGGCCAGGCGGATTACGCCGTCATTCCCCAGGAGAATACCCTTGGCGGCGCGGTGCTCAATTACGTGGACGCCCTGATCGCCTCGGAGGACGCCTATGTGGTCGGGGAGGTCATACTGCCCATCAACCAGACTCTCATGGGCGTCCCCGGCGCGAAGCTGGAGGACATCCGCACCGTCTGCTCCCATGCGCAGGGGCTGGCCCAGAGCGCCCAATGGCGCAAGGATCATCTGCCGGAGGCCGGGGCGCAGGAGATGGACAGCACCGCCGCCGCGGCCAGCTACGTGGCAGAGCAGGGCGACAGGAGCATCGCCGCCGTGGCCGCGCCCGGGGCCGCGCCGCTGTACGGCCTGGAGGTGCTGGCGGAAAACGTCCAGATCACCGACGCCAACAAGACGCGGTTCTACGTGCTGTCCAGCCAACCGCTGGAGGGGGAGAGACAGACGCGGGCGGTGTTCGTGGCCACCTGCGAATGTGGCAGCCTGGACGACATCATGCTGGCCATACACGACGCCGGCCTGGAGCCGGTGGCGCTGCACGATCGGCCGGAGGGCAGCGCGCTGGGCCGCTACCACTACGTGATCGAGGTGGAGGGCGCCGACCCCATCGGGGACGAACAGATCGACAGGGTAAGGGCCATCGAGGGCGTTCGATTTGCGGGACGCTTTGAGTCGGCGGAGAAAGCCGTGAATCAGGCGGAAAGGATCCGGTGAGCCCGCCGGCGGTAATGGCAGGTTCGGGAAAAGACATTCTGTGACGGCGGAGGTGGCGGCTTGGATATCATCGCGATCGACCTGAAATCCTTCTATGCCTCCGTGGAATGCCGGGCGCGCAGTCTCGATCCGCTGACGACCAATCTCGTGGTCGCGGACGCCTCGCGCACGGAGAAGACCATCTGCCTGGCGGTATCGCCGTCCCTGAAGCGCCATGGCATTCCCGGACGACCCAGGCTGTTCGAGGTCGTGCAGCGCATCCGGGCGGTCAACCGGGAAAGGGCCAAGGCCGCGCCGGGCGGCCGGCTCACCGGGGAATCCTGCGATGCCCGGGCGCTGCAGATCGACCCGAGGCTGGCGGTGGGCTATATCATCGCCACGCCACAGATGGCGCACTACATGAGGATCAGCACGCAGATCTATGACATCTACACCCGGTATATCGCTCCCGAGGACATCCACGTCTATTCCATCGACGAGGTGTTCATGGACGTGACCCATTATACGCACCTCTACAGGGCAGAGGCGGAAAGGGCGGGCATGGGCGTGGCGCGCTACATGGCGCTGATGCTCATACGGAAGGTGCTGGCATCGACGGGCATCACCGCGACCGCGGGCATCGGTACCAACCTCTACCTTGCGAAGGTGGCCATGGATGTGCTCGCCAAGCACGTGGAGGCGGATGAGGACGGCGTGCGCATCGCCGAGCTGGACGAGATGTCCTACCGGCGCACGATGTGGGAGCATCGCCCCCTGACGGATTTCTGGCGGGTGGGCAGGGGCTACGCGAGGCGGCTGGAGGCTGCGGGCCTTTACACGATGGGCGATATCGCCCTCTGCTCGGAGGCGAACGAGGCGCTGCTGTACAAGCTCTTCGGCGTCAACGCAGAGCTGCTGATCGACCACGCCTGGGGATGGGAGCCCTGCACGATCCGCGACATCAAGGCCTACAGGCCCCAGAGCAACAGCCTCTCCGCCGGCCAGGTGCTGAAGGCACCCTATCCCGCGGACAGGGCCCGCCTGATCGTCCGCGAGATGATGGACGGCATGGCGCTGGACCTTGTGAAGAAGGGCCTGGCCACGGATCAGATCGCATTGACCGTCGTATATGATATCGAAAACCTTGCCTCGACGGAGATACGATCAGGCTACGACGGCCCCGTTACCGTGGATTACTATGGCCGCGAAGTGCCAAAGCCCGGGCACGGCTCGATCAACCTCGACGGCTATACTTCCTCCGCGAAGCAGATCATACGCGCGGCCCTTGCCCTCTATGACCGAATCGTCAATCCCGCGCTGCTCGTGCGCCGGATATACGTCGCCTGCAACCATGTAAGGGATGAGGCGGCGGTCGAAGCCGGCAGGGCGGCAGCGCCCGTCCAGCTGGATATGTTCACCGATTACGCAGCCCTCGAGCAGCGCGCCCGGGAAGAGAAAAACGCCCGCGAACGCGAGCGCAGGCAGCAGGAGGCCATACTGGCCATCAAGGAAAAATGGGGAAAAAACGCCATACTGAAGGGCATGAGCTTTGAAGACGGCGCGACCGCGCGGGAGCGGAACGAGCAGGTCGGCGGGCACAGGGCGTAGTCCTGGCCCGGGTTGCTGCAAGCAGGATCGGAAAAGCCTGAAGAGAGGGATCAAATGGGAAAATACGACGCAATCATCGATCATCCCCATCACGTATCTGCCGTCCACCCCCGTATGAGCATGCTCAACCGGGCGGCGCAGTTCAGCCCCTTCGCGGCGCTGACGGGATACGGTGACCAGATCGCCGAGGCGGCGCGCCTGACCGATCGCCGAATCGAGCTGACCGAGGCGGAGGAAGCGGAGATCGGCCGGAAGCTGGGCGCCATAGAGCGCGGGGACGAGGTCGAGCTGACCTGGTTTGTGCCGGATGAGCGGAAGGCCGGCGGTCGCTACGTGACGGAGCGGGTGCGCGTAAAGCAGGTCGCAGCCTCCGAGGAGAAGGTCCTGCTGGCCGGCGGACGAAGCATTGATATCGGACAGATCATCGATGTGGCCGCTGTCGGCAGGGAGCAGTGACGGCCGGCCTCCGATGGCAGGCGCGGGGGATCAATAGCGCCGGAAGCTGCAAACATCCCCGATGTCCACGCGAAGCGCCACGCACAGCCGCTCGATGACGTCCAGCCGGACGGACTCGTCCTTTACGAGCTTTTGATAGGTGGATTCACTGATTCCAGCAAGGTGTATGATATCGCGCGGCGTTTTCCCGCGACGTTGGAGGAGGAGCCAGAGCTTTTTATAGGTGATCATCGATGCGCGCCTCCTGTGATCGTTACTCCAAAAGGTGGGGACTATTATTGTATCACAAGCAGGCGGCGGCGGGGTAGACAATATTCGGGTTTTACCATTTCAATTTTCTTGCAGATATGACGGACCCGGAAATTACCTTGACGATTATTGCGGCTTTATCATTGACATATTACCCCAAATGTGGGATAGTATATACAGCTGATATGAAGAGGAGAAGCTGAAAATGGTGAAATGCTTCATTGCGATTCTGTCCGTGGTGGCGCTTTGGGTTGGGGGCATGGCCTGTGCGGAATCCACTGATGTGATGGAATACAACGGCAGGCGCATCGGCGTGACGACCGGCTCGATATTCGACGCCATCGTCAAGAAGGATCTGCCTGACGCCGAAGTTGTTTACCTCGACTCTTCCGGAGATATGATCGCCGCCCTGGAGTCCGGCAAGATCGACGGATTTGTGGTGGATGAACCGGCTGGACGGCAAATCAGCGCGGAAAACCATCGCGTTACCCTGGCGGACGGATACCTTGAAACCTTTGAATTTGGCTTTGTACTGCCCAAAACCGACAAGGGAGACGCGCTGCTGAAGGAGCTCGACGCATGGCTCGCTTCCATGAAGCAGAGCGGCGCACTGGATCGGGTATTTGAAAAATGGCAGTCGCCTTCGGAGGCGGGGAAGACCATGCCCGACTACAGGGCGTTTCCGGCGACGAAGGGAACGCTGACCCTGGCTACCGAGGGCGATTATGTGCCCATGAATTACTATCGCGGCCAGGAGGTCGTCGGCGCGGAGGTCGACATCGCGGCACAATTCTGCGAAGCCAACGGCTACGGACTCCAGGTGAAGACCATGAGCTTCGACGGCATACTGCCCGCCGTGCAGTCTGGAAAGGTGGATTTTGCCGCGGGCGGCATCACCATCACCGAAGAGCGCCGGGAGAGCGTCAGCTTCTCGGTGCCATACTATGCCGGCGGAACGGTGATGCTGGTCCTCAAGGACGATGCCCCGTCTGTCGGGCAGCCGACGGATGGAATCCGCTGGCAGGATTACAACGGAAAGACAATCGGCGTCATGGTCGGCCCGATCATGGAGAACGTCGCGAACCAGTTCTTCCCGGACAGCGAGCACCTGCTCTTCAACGGCTACCCGGACTGCATCGCGGCGCTGCTTTCGAAAAAGATCGACGGCTATCTGGCGGATGAGCCGGAGATGAAATCCACGCACGCGGAGCAGCCGGAGATCGACTATATCCACGAGCGCCTGACCGAGAACGAATACTGCTTCGCCTTCCGGAAGAACGACCCGCAGAGCGCGGCGCTGTGCCAGGAGCTGAACGACTTCCTCGCCAGAAGCCGGGAAAACGGCACGATGCAGGAATTGGACGACATCTGGTTCGGCAACGACGAAGACAGGAAGGTCGTCTATATGGACGACCTGACGGGAACAAACGGGACCGTCAGGGTCGTCACCACGGCGACGGACATGCCCTATTCGTACATCAGGGACGGGAAAAACGTCGGCTATGATATCGACCTCGTGGTCCGCTTCTGCCGGGACAGGGGCTATGCCCTGGAGCTGGCGGACGTGGATTTCGCCGGGCGCATCCCCGCCATAGAGTCGGGCAAATACGACTTCACCACCGACATGAACGTGACGCCGGAGCGCCAGGAGCAGGTGCTCTTTTCCGATCCCACCAGCTATGGCGGCGTCGTGCTGGCGGTTCGAAGCGAGGACCTGGCCGCCGCTGACAGCGGCCAGGACACCGAGGCGAAGCCGTCGGCGGCAAAGCCGTTCCTGGACTCGATCGGCGACAGCTTTGTCAAGACGTTTATCCGGGAAAACCGCTATAAGCTCTTCATATCCGGTGTGCTGACGACCCTGCAGATCACCCTGCTGTCCATACTCTTCGGCACGCTGCTCGGCTTTGCGCTGTTTATGCTGTGCCGCAACGGAAACCCAATCGCCAACGGCATAACCCGCTTTTGCATGTGGCTGGTGCAGGGCATGCCGATGGTGGTGCTGCTGATGGTGCTCTACTACGTCATATTCGGCACGGTGTCCATCAGCGGCATCCTCGTGGCGGTGATCGGCTTCACATTCACCTTTGGCTCGTCGGTATTCGGTCTTTTGAAGATGGGCGTGGGCGCGGTGGATGTCGGCCAGTATGAAGCTGCCTGGGCGCTGGGCTATTCCGACCGGCGGACCTTCTTCAAGATCATACTGCCCCAGGCGCTGCCCCACGTACTGCCGGCCTACAGGGGCGGGATCGTGAGCCTGATCAAGGCCACGGCCATCGTGGGCTACATCGCGGTGCAGGACCTGACCAAGATGGGCGACATCGTGAGGAGCCGCACCTATGAGGCCTTCTTCCCGTTGATCGCGGTGACCATCATCTATTTTTTGCTGGAGGAGCTGGTTGGCTTGATCGCCAGCCGAATCACCATAAGCTTTAATCCGAAGCGGCGCAAGGCGGAGCAAATCCTGAAGGGAGTCAAGATCGATGATTAAGATTGAACATCTGAGAAAGGAATACCCGAACGTCGTACCGCTGGAGGATGTCAGTGTGGAGATCCGCGACGGGGACGTGATCGCCATCATCGGCCCCTCCGGCACGGGCAAGAGCACGCTGCTCAGGTGCATCAACCAGCTGGAAAAGCCCACGTCGGGCAGGATCTGGGTGGACGATGTGGAAATCACGGACCCGAAGTGCGACATCAACAAGGTCCGGCAGAAGATGGGCATGGTCTTCCAGAGCTTCAACCTGTTCGGGCACAAGACCGTGATCGAAAACGTCATGATGGCCCCGATGGACCTGCTGGGCAAGGGCAAGCAGGAGGCTTACGACACCGGCATGCGCCTGCTGCGCACCGTCGGCCTCGCCGAGAAGGCGCTGACTTATCCCGACGAGCTGTCCGGCGGGCCGACGCAGCGCATCGCCCTCGCCCGCACGCTGGCCATGGACCC
>JAFRJF010000220.1 GCA_017432405.1 Clostridia bacterium
CCGAGAAACGTAGTAACTACTGCCGTTTCCTTTGAATCAAACAAATCCCGTGGCCGAAGGCCTAGCGAAGCGTTAAGGGATTTGCACCACCCCTAAAACCTAACCCCTAAAACCTAAAACCTGAATACTGATTTATCGAGCATAGCTCGATAAATCAGTATTTGCAAAGGAGGTCACACCATGCCAATCACCCGCTTCGCCACTCCCTCCGATTGGCCCTTCTGGCAGACATTGGACACGCGCATCCCTCACGCTCTCTTCCTGCGCAAGGTCGAGGCGGGGGAGTGCTATATCGTCGAATTGAGCGGCACACCGGCAGGCCTTTTGCGCTGGAACCGCTTCTGGGACGAGGTGCCCTTCTGCACGCTGCTCTATATCGCGGGGGACCGGCGCGCCCAGGGCCTCGGCCGGGCGCTGGTGGCGCGCTGGGAGGAAGACATGCGCGCCCTGGGCCACGGCATGGCCATGACCTCCACCCAGTCGGACGAGGAGGCCCAGCATTTCTGGCGTGCCCTCGGCTATAAGGACGCGGGCGGCTTTGACATCGACGTACCCGGCTACGAACAGCCGCCGGAGCTGATCCTGCTGAAGGAATTGAGGAAAGAGACATGAATTACAGGACCATCGACATGAAGTCCTATCCCCGCCGCGCCCACTTCGACTACTTCCGCTCGCTTCAGAACCCGATGCTGGGCGTGACTGTGGACGTGGACGTGACGGCGCTGCGGGATTTTTGCAAGGCGGAGGGCTGCTCCTTATACCTGGCCTTCATGCGCTGTGCGGCCCGGGCGGCCAACGCCGTGCCCCAGCTGCGCCAGCGGATCCGGGACGGGGGCATCGTGGAGTACGACGCCTGCGGCACCTCCCACGTGGAGCTGCGCTCGGACGGCACCTACGGCTACTGCACGCTGTACCACGACCGGCCCTTCCGTGAATACCTGGAATATGCCCGGACCGAGCGCCTGCGCTGCCGGGAGGCCGCCTCCATCGAGGAGGACGAGGACGTGGAGGCCCTGTACTTCATCACCTCGCTGCCCTGGTTGCACTACACCCAGCTCATCCAGCCCACCGCCGGCGGGGACGAGTCCAACCCCCGCATCTCCTGGGGCAGATATGAAGCGGATCACCGGGGGCGGCTGATGCTGCGGGGACGCTGCTGGCCCACCACGCGCTGGTGGACGGCCTGCAGCTTGCCAAGTTCTACCAAAATCTCGACGGGGAGATCGCTGAGCTGGCAATGGGAATTGACAGCGTTCCGGAGATGTGATAAATTGTTAATAACAGGTTGCTGCAAGTGGCGATGCGGAGTACATCCTTGCAATACCACATTGCCTGTAGGGGCGATCTCCTGATCGCCCGTGAGACCAGTCAGATACCGGATTGAATGAGAAAAGAGGGGGACTGGATGGCGATGAAGTACTTCATGGGCCTTGACAACGGCGGCACCACCACGAAGGCCGCGCTGTACGACGCGAAGGGCAACGAAATCGGCGTGGCGAGCCGGGATACGCGGATGCTCACGCCCAGGCCCGGCTTTATCGAGCGGGACATGGAGGAGATGTGGGAGGCCAACTGCGGCGTCATACGGGACGTGCTGGAAAGGACGGGCGTCGCCCCGGCGGACGTGGCGGGCGTGGCGGTCTGCGGCCACGGCAAGGGGCTCTACCTCTGGGGCAAGGACGGAAGGCCCGCTCGCAACGGCATCATCTCCACCGACAACCGCGCCTGGGCCTATCCGCTGAAGTGGCGCGCGGACGGCACCGAGGCCCAGGCCTTCGAGTTCTCCTGCCAGCACGTGATGGCCTGCCAGCCGGTGGCGCTGCTGGCCTGGCTGCGGGACAACGAGCCCGGGGTGATGGACAACATTCAGTGGGTGTTCGAGTGCAAGGACTACGTGCGCTTCCGCCTGACCGGCGAGGCGCGGGCGGAGCTCACCGACTACTCCGGCGCGCACCTGATCAACCTGCACACCCGCCAGTACGACGACGCCCTGCTGGACTGCTTCGGCCTGAAGCGGCTTCGCGACGCACTGCCGCCGCTGTGCGGGGCGCTGGACATTGCCGGCCACGTCACCGAGGAAGCCGCGGCGAAGTGCGGCCTGCTTCCCGGAACGCCGGTGGCGGGGGGCATGTTCGACATCGACGCCTGCGCCATCGCCGTGAACGTGGTGGACACCCGCAACATCTGCGTGATCGCCGGGACCTGGTCGATCAACGAGTACCTGCGCCGCGAGCCGGTGACCGACGGGCGGGTGCAGATGAATTCGCTGTTCGCACTGCCGGAGTACTACCTGATCGAGGAGAGCAGCCCCACCTCCGCCGGCAACAACGAGTGGTTTGTGCGCAATCTGCTGCCCGAGGCGCGGGCCGAGGCGAAGAAGAACGGCCGCAGCGTCTACGACGAGATGAACGCCTGGGTGGCGGCGCTCCCGGCGGACGCGTTCGTGCCCATCTTCCATCCGTTCCTGATGGGCAGCAACGTGCATCCCAACGCCATGGGCAGCTTCATCGGCCTGAACGTGGGGCACACCCGGGCGCACCTGGTCAAGAGCGTGTACGAGGGCATCGTGTTCTGCCACAAGGCGCACCTGGACAAGCTGCTGGCCACCCGCCAGACGCCCCCGGACTGCATCCGCCTGGCGGGCGGCGCGGCGCATTCGAAGGTGTGGACGCAGATGTTTGCCGACATACTGGGCCTGCCGGTGGAGACCGTGCCCGTGAACGAGACCGGCGCGCTGGGCTGCGCCATCGCCGCCGCCGCGGCCACGGGGGTCTATCCGTCGCTGCCCGAGGCCTGCGCGGCCATGTGCCCGGCAGGCGAGCGGGTGCTGCCCGACCCCAAGGCCCATGAAGCCTATGAGAAGCGCTACGCCCTGTACCAAAGGATCAACGCAAGCCTGGACGGCCTGTGGGACGAGATGCGGGCGGGCGTGGAGGAGGAGTAGCTGGCAAACACACATCAGATTGAAACTGACAGGAGGACCGGATTGCTATGACGCGATATACATTTATTATGAAGCTTCAGGCAGATAAGCAGGAAGCGGTGGAAGCGAGGCTCTCGGTAAGCGCCCCTCAAATTCGCGACGAGGCCCTGCAAATGGGCCTGGACAACTTCTCGCTGTGGGCGGTTGAAAACCTGCTCTGCGGATACGGCGAGTGGGCGGGGGAAGGGGAGTTGCCCAGCCTGCCCCCGTCGCTGACGCAGGCTGTGGGCGACGACGGCGAGCTGCTGTGCGCCCCTGGAACCATGCGGCTGATGTATCACGACATCGGCATCGTCCGCGCGGACAAGTCCCTGATCCGCCACCGCGTGTTTGTCACCAAGCTGAAGCCCGGGTGTGCGGAGGAATACAAGCGCCGCCACGACGGCCTGATCGCGGCCCGGGGCGACGCCGTCTCCGAGGGCCCGGACAGCAACTTCACCATCTGGTACGGCGCGGGCTACATCTTCGGCTACTGCGAAAAGGTGAAGGCCTTCGACCGGGAGATGACCGAGGCGGAGAAGGCCGACACCATCGCCTGGGAGACCCGCCAGTTGGAGATCATGGACTGGCTGACCGACGACGTGGACTGGATCACGGGGGAGAAGCACGAGAAGATAAGGCGAATGGCGTGAGAGGAAACTACTGATTTGTCGCAGGGCGACAAATCAGTAGTTAGGTTTTAGGTTATAGGTTTTAGGTGTTAGGGAAGGTAGAAATCCTGACGGATTTCTTTTATTCAAAGGACCGAGAAACGTAGTAACTACTGCCGTTTCCTTTGAATCAAACAAATCCCGTGGC
>JAFRJF010000221.1 GCA_017432405.1 Clostridia bacterium
CACGGGACGCCGCGCCTTACGCCGCAGCGCTTCCCCGGGATGCCGCGAGCGCGCCTGAAACCCCCGCCGCGAAGCCGTGGATCCACCACGACAGCAGCATGGCGCCCCAGCCCATCGACCCGCGGCTCAGCCCCGCCCAGCGCAACCTCGCCGCCCAGAGCGGCCTGAACCCCCGCCGAGGCCGCAGCCTCCAGGAGCTGATCGACGAAAAGTGGCAGCAATCCCGGCTGAACCAGCTGGGCATGCCCATCGCCCCGATCCAGACCGGCGCGCCGGTCACCAGCCCGGTGGACACCGCCGTGGACGCCGTGCGCCAGGTGTGGCAGCAGCCTGACCTGCGCCAGGACCTGCTCTCCTCCCTGAGCGGCATCGAGGAATTCGGCGCGTCGCTGGAGGAGTGCCGCCAGGCCGTGCGCAATTCCGACATCGAGCAGCACCTGAACAGCCTCGAGGCCCGGCGCCTGGCGCTGCTGGGCGAGCTGGACCACCTGAGCCTGAAGCATGCCGACGTGCGCAACGCCCTGAAGGCGGAGCTGCGCCGGGACGCCGACGCCGAGCTGGCCGAGGCGGTCAAGAAGGCCGACGCCGCGAAGGCCGAGCAGGCGGAATACGAGAAGCAGGCCGAGGCCGCCCGGGCCGCCGCCGCGGACGCCCGCAGCGCCGTGGACGCTCTCACCGGCGAGACGCTGGAGCAATACCTGTCCCGCTTCGCCCTCACCGAGCACATGCTCGAGCGCATGCAGGTGATCCGGGGCGAGGCCGAGGCCGTGCCCGCCGCCGCGCCGACGCTGCAAAACATCGACCTGAACGCCCTGGCGGTGCGGGTCATGAACCGCTTCGACGCCTCGAGCTTCGCCATCACCCGGCTGCAGGCCCTGAACCTGTGCGTCTGCGCCGCCCTCAGCCCGGTGCTGATACTGTCCGGCCCGGTGGGCAGCGGCAAGACCGCCGCCGCCCGGATGCTGGCCGAGGCCCTGGGCTGGACGTCGCTGGGCCGCTTCACCACCTTCGGCCCCGCCCGGCACATCGCCCCGGACGACCCCCGCCTGGAGGCCCTGCGCCGGCAGGACACTGCCCCGGCGATGGTGCTGCTGGACGACGCCAACCTCCACCCGGCCCCCGACCCGCTCCACGGCCTGGACAACGGCATGAGCCCCGGCTGGCGGCTGGTGCTGACGGTGCAGGACGGCGGCATGCCCCTGACGGCCCACACGCTGGACCGCGGCTTCACCCTTCGCCTGGACCCGAAGCCAGCCACCCCCTGGCGTCCCCGCCCCAAGGCGCCCTGCGCCCCGGAGGCCCCGGCGCGGCTGAGCCTGACCGTGCCCGAAGCGCCGCTGCCCCCCGCCATGGAAGGCCGCATGGACGCCCTGCGCACGACCCTGAACCGCCTGGGCGTCCCGGTCTCCCGCCGGGCCCTGGACGACGCCTGGCGCTACTGTGCGCTGATGCTCTGGGCCCTGGGCGACAACGCCGACCTCGTGGCGATACTGGACCGTGCCGTGGCCCAGCGCATCCTCCCCGCCGTACTGGCCAGCGCGGCCCCCGACGCCCTGTTCGCGCTGCCCTCGATCCTCGAGGGCCTGCCCATGAGCCAGGCGCTGCTGACCCAGCCGGTGCCCGTGGCGCTGTAAATACTGATTTGGCGCTGCGTTTTTCCTCATTATTACAACCATGCACTACGAAGAACCGTACAAAAGAAACCCCAAAAAGAAGAACCGCCAGCCGCGCCGCCGAAGGCAGACCCTCGGAGCGTGGCTGGCGGGCGCTTGCCTTCGGATTCTTGCGCTGATCCTGGCCATCGCGCTGCTGGGTGGGGCGGTACTGTACTTCCTGCCAGTCTCGCTGCTGGCGGTGGAGCCGGAGGGCGTCGAGCTCTCCCTCACCGACGGCCTGCCGGAGGACGTGGCCAACATACTGATCCTCGGCCTGGACGCCACCCATGAAAACACCCGCCGCAGCGATTCCATCATCATCGCCTCCATCGGCCGGGGCAGGCTGTGGCTCACCAGCGTGCTGCGGGACACCCTGCTGGCCATCCCGGACAGGGGCACCGGCAAGCTGAACGCCGCCTACGCCTACGGCGGGCCCTGGTTGGTGGCGCGCACGCTGAACGAAAACCTGAAGCTGAACATCGTGCACTACATCGCGGTGGACTACGCCGCCCTGGTGCGCATCGTGGAGGCCCTGGGCGGCGTGGACATCGAGATCAGCCAGGCCGAGATGGAGAAGATCAACCGCGACATAGGCGCCAGGCGCGACCGCTGGCGCGCCCTGGGCTACGAGGGCCCGGAGCTGGCCGACTGGGGCGCGAACACCCACTTGGACGGGGTGCAGGCCCTCACCTACGCCCGCATCCGCAAGCTGGACAGCGACTTCGTCCGCACATCCCGCCAGCGCAAGCTGCTGGAGGCCCTGCTGAAGCGCCTGCGAAACAGCCTGTGGAATCCCGTGCGCCTGTTCCGGCTGGCAAAGGCCGTGCTCCAGGCCGTGGACACCGATCTGACTCCCCTCCAGCTGGCCTTACTGGGCGAAAAGGCTCTGGCCAGCGGCGTCACCGGCGGTCTCCGCCTCCCCGTGGACGGCAGCTACACCGACGACGGCTCCAGCCTCACCGTCACCGACCTCCAGCCCAACATCGCCGCCCTCCAGCTGGCGGTGTACGGGAATGGACAAGAATTGAGTGATTAGCCACTAGCCACTCCTGATTTGTCGTCCCACGACAAATCAAGCTCCCCTTCCGCTTGTCAATTCCTCCCTATTGGTGATATAATACCTTCATATTATCGACAGGAATCGAGGTCAGAGGCATATGAACGGCATTCTACTGATTGCGGAACAGCCCGATATCGTTGAGACCTTTACCCGGATGCTGGCGCCGGCCTACGACGTGCGTTGCGTCGCGACGGCGGAGGCGGGCATGGCCGTGCTGCAGGAGGCCCACGGCGCCATCGTGGCGGTGCTGGCGGAGCTGGCGCTGGCAAGGCGCAGCGGCTTCGCGCTGTCCGAATGGATGAAGGCGTTCACCAGCTTTTCGCTGATCCCGATGATCGCCATCTCCGACGAGCTGCCCACCTCCCAGGACATGGACTGCATTGAGCACGGCTATTTCGACCTGATTACCGCCTACGCGCCCCAGCCTCTGGTCTACAAGCGCATCGCCAACGCCATACGGGCCAAGGATTCGCTGTCGCTGAACCAGCTGGAAAAGATGCTCAAGCAGCTGCCCAGCTGCATCTTCCTGAAGGACACCGAGGGCAAGTACGTGTTCTCCACCCAGATCTGGCACCACCTGGACACCGAGGGCGACCCGAACTGGACCATCCGGGGCAAGACGGACCTGGAGATCCGCAAGGACAAGGACAACGCCCGCAAGGCCATGGAGGCCGACCGGCGGATACTGGAGAGCGGCGAGGGCACCGAGTACATCATCGAGGAAAACGAGGACGGCATACGGGACTTTTTGCAGCTGATCAAGCGCCCGGTATACGATGAGGACGGCCGCATCAGCGGCATCATCGCGCTGATCAACAACATCACCGACTACCAGCTGCTGAAGATGGAGCTGGAGAAGCGGGCCAAGACCGACGTGCTGACCGGCCTGTTGAACAAGAGCGCCGCCCAGGACCTGATCCGCATGATGCTGGCCAACTACCGCAAGGAGGAAGAGCGCAGCGCGCTGCTGATGATCGACGCCGACCACTTCAAGGACATCAACGACACCTTCGGCCACGCCGAGGGCGACAAGGTGCTGGCCGAGGTGGGGCGCATCATCAAGAACAGCTGCCGCGCCGCGGACGTGGCCGGGCGCATCGGCGGCGACGAGTTCGCCATATTCATGCGCCGCATCGTCGATCCGGAGAACGCCTGCCAGCTGGCCGACCGCCTGCAGCGGCAGGTGCGCCACGCCTTCCAGGACACGCCGCTGGCGGGCAAGGTCTCCCTGTCCATAGGCATCGCCCTGTGCCCCGAGCACGGCGAGCGCTTCGACGCGCTGTTCCAGGCCGCCGACAAGGCCCTGTACCTGGTCAAGTCCCGGGGCAGAGGGGCGTACAGGGTGTATTGATGATTTCGTCGACGAATATAATAAAAGTTGTACAAAAACGCCTGTTTTTTCTTGACAGCCTGCCAAATATCAGTATATAATATAATAGATTTTATTCATTTACTGAAAACGGCTCTGCTTCAGTATACGGCGCTGCCGGAAAAATGACGCGGAAAACGGGGCGCCTACGCGCCTGAAATCAAAGAAAGAACGGAGGCGGAACAATGCCAGATTCGCAGTACGTCCTTGAGCTGAAGGGAATCACAAAGATCTTCCCCGGCGTCAAGGCGCTGAACAGGGTTCAGTTCCAGCTGAAGCCCGGGGAAGTGCATGCCCTGATGGGCGAAAACGGCGCCGGAAAATCCACCTTTATCAAGGTCATCACCGGCGTGCACAGGGCCGAGGAGGGCGAGATGTACCTCTACGGCCAGAAGGTCGATTTCAAGGGCCCGCGGGACGCCCAGGCCGCCGGCATCGCCGCGGTGTACCAGCACGCCACCTCCTATCCGGATCTGACCGTGGCTGAAAACATCTTCATGGGCCACGAAATCATCAAACACGGCATCATCCAGTGGCGGACCATGAACGAGGAAGCGAACAAGCTGCTCAAGCGCATGAACGCCGATTTCGAGGCCACCGCCGAGATGGGCACGCTGTCCGTGGCCGAGCAGCAGATCGTGGAGATCGCCAAGGCCCTGTCCACCAACGCCAAGATCATCATATTGGACGAGCCCACCGCATCGCTGACCAAGCGGGAATCCGAGGAGCTCTACCGCATCGTGGACCAGCTGCGCGAGGAGGGCGTCTCCGTCATATTCATCTCCCACCGCTTCGAGGACATGTACCGCCTGGCCAGCCGCGTGACGGTGTTCCGCGATTCCCAGTACATCGGCACCTACAACGTGGACGAAATCACCAATGCCGACCTGATCAAGGCCATGGTGGGCCGCGAGATCAACGACCTGTTCCCCAAGCCCGAGGTGAAGATCGGCAAGGAGATGCTGAAGGTCGAGGGCCTGAGCCGCACCGGCTTCTTCAAGGACGCCTCCTTCACGGTCCACGCCGGCGAGATCCTGGGCTTCACCGGCCTGGTGGGCGCGGGGCGCACCGAGGTGATCGAGAGCGTCTGCGGCATCACGAAGCCGGACGCCGGCAGGGTCTACCTGGAGGGCAGGGAGATCCACGTCCGCAAGCCCAAGGACGCCATGGACCTGGGCATCGTGCTGCTGCCGGAGGACCGGCAGAAGGAGGGCCTGCTGATGAGCTGGGGCCTGGGCCGCAACGTGACGCTGCCCATCATCGGCAAGTACGCCAAGGGCGGCCTGAACGACGAAAAGAAGGAGCGGGAGATCTCCAAGCAGCTGCTGGAGGACGTGGACACCAAGGCGGTGGACATCTTCCAGCCCGCGTCCTCCCTCTCCGGCGGCAACCAGCAGAAGGTGGTCGTCGCCAAGGCCCTGGGCCAGGAGATGAAGGTCGTCATCATGGACGAGCCCACCAAGGGCGTGGACGTCGGCGCAAAGGCCGAGATCTACAGCATCATGGGCGATTTGGCCAAGCAGGGCTACGCCATCATACTGATCTCCTCTGAAATGCCCGAGATACTGGGCATGGCCGACCGCATCGTGGTCATGTGCAACGGCCGCATCACCGGCGTGCTGAACCGGGATGAGGCCACCCAGGAGAAGATACTCGACCTGGCCATGGAAAAGGGCGTAACGACGAAAGGAGGCGCGGCATGAAACTGAAAAAGCTGACCGGCTCCCGCGAATTCCTCTTGTTCATCATCGTCATCGCGATGTTCGCCATCGTATCGATCATCAACCCGGCGTTCTTCTCGTTCAAGGCCGTCACCGACATGCTGCGCAACAACGCCGTCACGCTGGTCATGGCCCTGGGCATGCTGGGCGTGATGCTGGTGGGCGGCATCGACATCTCGATCACGTCCACGCTGGCGCTGTCGGGCATGGCCATCGGCATGCTGCTGAAGTACGGCCATATCCAGTCGACGCTGCTGTGCTTCCTGATCACGATGGGCATCGGCACCGCCTGCGGCGCGCTGGTGGGGCTGCTGATCTCCCGGGCGGGCGTTCCGCCCATCATCGCCTCGATGGGCTTTATGTACATCTACCGCGCCATGGGCTACCTGATCTCCCACGGCGGCGAATGGGCCAGCGCCGCGGCGCTGGGCGACTTCAAGAACTTCGGCACCGACAAGCTGCTGGGCCTGAGCAAGGTCATCTGGGTCATCATACTGTGCTATATCGTCTTCTTCATCGTGATGAAGTGGACCCGCATCGGCCGACAGGTGTACGCCGTCGGCTCCAACGCCGAGGCCGCCGAGGTCTCCGGCATCAAGGTCAAGAACATCAAGCTGATGGTGCACACGGTCATGGGCCTGCTGGCCGGCCTGGCGGGCTCCCTTCAGGTGGCGGTCTACGCCTCGGCCATGCCCAACATGGCCCAGGGCGGCGAGATGGACGTCATCGCGGCCTGCGTCATCGGCGGCGTCAGCATGTCCGGCGGCCGCGGCTCGGTGATCGGGGCGCTGCTGGGCGCGCTGATCATGGCCATGATCCCCAAGGCGCTGCCGCTTTTGCACATCGACGCCCTGTGGCAGAATATGATCAAGGGCGTCATGATACTGGCCGTCGTGGTCATCAACGTCATCCTCCAGCGGGTGGCCAACAGAAACGCCCTGGCGAGAAGGGAGATGTGATTCATGGCGGGCAAATCCGGAAGAAGCATTAACAACGTCCCCGAATCGCCGATCAAAAAGCTGTTATTCGGCTGGGAGGGCATACTGATCCTGGTGTTCATCGGCGTGAACATCTTCTGCAAATGGTTCTCCGAATACTACAACATGTTCAACCTGCTCAGGCAGATGCCGGTCTACCTGGCCGAGGTCTTCCTGATGCTGGTGATGGCCTTCATACTGGTCATGGGCGAAATCGACATCTCCGTGGGCTCCACGGTGTGCCTGGCCGCGACCCTGGCCTGCATCATCAGCAACGCCGGCGCGCCGTTCCCGCTGGTCATACTGGCCACGCTGGCGGTGGGCACCTGCTGCGGCCTGATCAACGCTTTCATACTGACCCGCTTCCCCGAGCTTCCCCCGATGATCGTGACCCTGGCCACACAGATCATCTTCCGCGGCATCGCGGAGATCGTGCTGGGCAGCGGCGGTTCGGTATCGGTGGCCAATACCGCCGGCTTCAAGGCCATCAGCGGCAAGATCGGCACGGTGCCCTACATCCTGTTCCTGGTGCTCATACTGGCCGTCGTCGCCGGCATCGTACTGGGCAGGAGCACCTTCGGCCGCAAGGTCTACGCCATCGGCACCAATCGGCTGGCCGCCCGCTATTCCGGCGTGGCGGTGGAAAAGATCCGCTTCATCATCTACACCCTGATGGGCACCGCCGCGGGCCTGTGCGCGCTGTTCATGGTGGCCTCGTCCTACGGCGCGAACACCACCACCGGCACCGGCTTTGAGATGGACGCC
>JAFRJF010000020.1 GCA_017432405.1 Clostridia bacterium
CCATACTGCAGTCGCAGCAAGCGAAGGACGAACGGGATCATGATCACAACGTATACCAGGGCATCCTGCACCTTCGTGGTTTTGATGAACACCCGAATGGTGGCAAACAGGAAGAATGCGGCCGTAGCATAGGTGCAGATTGTGATGATCAAATTAACGATAACCAATGCGCTCATATGCTTACACCCCCAGGAAGTTGCCGAACGGCTTGTTGACGATCATGGCGAGCGTGCAGATCAGAAGGATGAACAGCATGTGCAGCTTAGCCTTGTTGACGAAGCCTTTGTAGTAGTTGCCCTTGTAGTCCAGCTCCAGCACCGCAGCACGGCCGACGACGGCGGTAGGCGGCAGACAGTCGCCCACGGGCCACATGACCGCCCAGCAGGACAGGGCGATGATCGGGTTGTAGCCCAGCATGTTGAACAGCATGATCAGCGGCACGCCGAACAGCGGCGCCACAGCGTACTGCAGCACGCCCTCGGTGACCGGCAAGATCAGCCACAGGCCGGCGAACAGCAGCCAGATGGGCAGGATGACCACGGCCAGGGACAGCAGGCCCCTCGCGCCGGTCAGGGTCATGATCTGGTTCAGCACGCCGACCACCATCATGATGCCCACCAGTTCCTTCAGGTTGGTGACGGTGGTCATGGCGATGTCGAAGACGTTCACCTTCTTCGGGCTGCACAGGAGCGTCGTGAACGCGCACAGCATGAAGATCATGGGCAGACCGAAGGTGGGCCACCAGGCAGGGAACACCCGGGCGCCCAGGATCAAAACGATCATCACGATGAACGGGACGAAGGCCTTGAGCATGTTCCAGCCGGCAGGCGCTTCGGGCAGAGAGGTCAGCACCTGCTCCACCGTCCCCTTCTTCTCTCCCCTTCCGGCGAGATAGAAGGTGGCGAAGATAGCGCCAACGCCGCTCAGGATGAGCAGCGGCATGGTGAAGCCCGTGTAGGGCATGTTCGCGCCGGCGGCCGCCATCATGGCCCACAGGTTGATGGGCGGGCAGGCGGCAGACATGGCGGCCAGGATGAAGATGAGGGCGACGCGGCGGTCCTCATCCACGCCCATGGCGGTGAGCACCGCGCCCACCAGGCCGCCAACGGTCAAGACCGTGGTCGCGCCGGAACCGGTGACGGCGCCGGGGACCATCATCACCACCATGAGCAGAAGCAGGCAGATGACCCGGTGGTCATAGAAGCGCTTCACGATGGTCCGAACCAGGTAGGACACGCCGCCGGTCTCCTTATACAGTGTCATGAAGAAGGTCGCCGTCAGGAAGGTCATGCAGACGTCGAAATAGGTGAAGGTGCCCTCCACCAGATGACGGATGATCTCCGTGAAGGGGAGCGCCGAACGGGGGTCCTCCCCCATCGGCAGAATCACATGAGCCACAACAGCGCCCAGTGCGCCCAGCAATAAGCACAGCTCCGTGTTCAGACGAAGCTTTTTCGCGACCGCAAAAACAACGGCGATCACGATGATTACCGCCAGGGAATGCGTTAACATAGTCAAAACGAATACACCCCCTTTTAGCTCATGCTGCCCGTCAACCCAGGATAGTGGTGATGGACTTGGCGTCCTTGACCTTGATCAGCGGGATGTTGTGTTCGGTGCAATAGTTGGTGAACAGCCCGTCGTTGTCGCTCTCCTCGATGACCAGGACCACGTCGGCTACAGCCAGCATGGCGTCGATGGACGCCTGGTCAGCATAATCGGTGCGGCGGGCGGAGCCCTCAATATGGGCGCAGACAACGGTCATCCCGGCATCCTTGGCAGCCTGGGCCAGCTTGGTGCAGCGGGCGATCTCATCATCCACGTCGGTACCGGCAGCGCCCATGCCCTTGCCGGAAGTGCCGGTGGTGATGACCAGGGTCTTGGCGTTGGGCGCAACCTCAAGGAGCTGCTCCGCGGTGAGCGCGTTCTCGTTCACCGCCTCGAGACCGACCGTGCCGGCCAGGGACTTGAACATGACGGCGCCGGGGCTTTGACCGCAGGTGGTGGAGACGAAGGGCCCATAGAGCTTGCCCTCCTCCTGTTCGGCAGGCGC
>JAFRJF010000021.1 GCA_017432405.1 Clostridia bacterium
GTGGACCTGATCGTGCTGGACATCATGATGCCCCGCATGGACGGGTATGAGTTCACCCGCACGCTGCGGGAATCGGGCTGCGAGCTGCCGATACTGATGGTCACGGCCAAGGAGAAGCCCGCCGACAAGCACAAGGGCTTTTTGATCGGCACCGACGACTACATGGTCAAGCCCGTGGACGAGGAGGAGATGGTGCTGCGCATCGCGGCGCTGCTGCGCCGTTCGCGGATCGTCAACGAGCACAAGCTGACCGTGGGCGACACGCTGCTGGACTACGATGCCCTGTCGGTGACCACGCCCCAGGGCGCGCGCGCCCTGCCGAAGAAGGAGTTCATGCTGCTGTTCAAGCTGCTCTCCTACCCCGGCAAGATCTTCACCCGGCGCCAGCTGATGGACGAGATCTGGGACATGGATTCCGACACCGACGAGCGCACCGTGGACGTGCACATCAACCGGCTGCGGGACCACTTCCGGGAGAGCCCGGATTTTGAGATCGTCACCGTGCGCGGCCTGGGCTACAAGGCGGTGAAGAAGGCGTGAGGCACCTGTTCAGGCGCAGGGACTGCCCCGACCTGCCCGCCCGGCAGGCGGACGCCCCCCAGTCGGGCTGGCGGCGGGACCTGCGGCGGGAATCGCTGTACATGACGCTTTGGAGCTTCCTGTTCAGCGTGATCGTGGCGGCCAGCGTGATGGCGGCGGCGGCCTACGGCTTCCTGGTGTTCTTCGGGCTGCTGGCGAACCCGCTGTTTCGCACGCTGGCCATGCCGATGCTGTTGATGGTGTTCATACTGACCCTCGCCGCGGGCATGGGCCGCAGCAAGCTGCGCCCGATGGACGACCTGGTGCGGGCCATGCAGGCGGTGTCCAAGGGCGATTTCTCCGTGCGCGTGGACGCCGAGGACGTGCCCGGCGACATGGGCGAGCTGGCCAGCAGCTTCAACGACATGGCCACCGAGCTGGGCGGGCTGGAGCTGTTCCGCAAGGACTTTATCAACAACTTCAGCCATGAGTTCAAGACGCCCATCGTCTCCATACGGGGCTTCGCCAAGCAGCTGGAGCGGGACGACCTGACGGAAGCCCAGCGAAGGGAGTACCTGGACATCATCGTCAGCGAATCGGACCGGCTGGCGAACATGGCCAGCAACGTGCTTCTGCTGAGCAAGCTGGAAAACCAGACCATCGTCACCGACCGGGAGGACTACCGGCTGGACGAGCAGCTGCGACGCTGCGTGCTGCTGCTGGAGAAGCAGTGGAGCGAAAAGGAGCTGGAGCCGGACGTGGAGCTGGAGGCGGTCACCTATTGCGGCAACGAGGAGATGACGAACCACATCTGGGTGAACCTGCTGAACAACGCCATCAAGTTCTCGCCCCGGGGCGGCGTGCTGACCGTGCGGCTGGTCCGGAAGGGGGACGCCGCCGTGTGCACCGTGGGCGACCAGGGTCCCGGCATGGACGAGGCCACCCGCCGGCGCATCTTTGAAAAATTCTACCAGGGGGACACCGCCCACGCCACCGAGGGCAACGGCCTCGGCCTGGCGCTGGTCAAGCGCATCGTCGATCTCTGCGGCGGCGCCGTGGCGGTGCACAGCGCCCCGGGCGAGGGCTCGACCTTCACCGTAAGGCTGCCGCTGGAGAACAGGTAAATCTCAAAAAAGGTGGACATTTGAAGCGCGTTGTGTTAGAATGAAGTTATGAACGACGGATGTTTCCGGAAATGGAGGATAGCTTCATGAAAAAGAGATGGATCACACTCGCGCTGGCGCTGGCGCTCCTGCTGGTCGCCTCGGCCTCGGCTGAGGGACAGCTGCCGGAGGGCTTTGAAATCGACCAGGTCATCATGCTCTACAACGACCAGCTGGTCAAGGCGTTCATGGCCGTCAGTCCGACGCAGACCGCGACGAAGGCAAACCAGTACAGGACCTACGGCGTCACGCCCCAGGCTGATGTCATCCTCGTCACCGGAAGGGACGGGAATGTGTTGTTCAGCGCGCGTTTTAAGGGCAACAACATGGACCTGTCCGGGCCGACGGATTTCATCGAATACACCATCGACAAGAGCGTGGATCTGCTGGACGTCCCGGTACTGAAAACCGCCTTCGCGGGCATGGTGGCCGAGGCGGACAGCGGCGCGGACCGCCAGGCGATCCTGGACTGGATGAACGCCGGGGACGATGTACTGCCCATGAACGGCTACACCCTGACACATACCCGCAGCGCGGACGGCGACGTCTATGCGTTGGTGGCGGAAGGGGTGGCGAGCAGCGACGCCGGGACTGAGCCGGTGCCCGATCTCCCGTCTGTGCCGGACTCTGGCCCGGATGAAATCGACGCGCCGGGCTCAGGCCCCGATGAAATCGACGCGCCGGAGCCAGCGCCCACCCAGGCGGCCCCGGCCGAAGCGGGCACGCTGTTGAGCTGGAAGGGCTTCGAGGTGACGCCGCTGCGCACCGAGCGCTGGCGGTTTTCAGACGGCCAGGTCTCGCTGAGGATCTACATGCGCGTGATCAACGGCACCAAGTCTGAAATGACGCTGTGGGCGCGGGAAGTCACGGTAGACGGCGTTTCGCTGCCCGACGGCGGGATCTATGACATCCGGCCCGGCGCCGATACCGGCGCGGATTCCGAATCGAGCATACTGATCTACCCCGATGACATCACCGATCCGGTCGCCCAGGCTGTGCTGTACGGCAGCCAGATGTCCATGAAGCTGGTGCTGCGCGACAACAGGACCCGTGAAGACGTTTACATGGAGAAGGTGACCCTGGATCTGGACGCGCTGCCCAACGAATCCACGATCTCGGAGCTCTCCGTCGATCCCACCCCGACCCCCGCGCCCACCAGGGCGCCCGAGGCCACCAGGGCCCCCGAGGTCCCCGAAAGGAACGCCTGGAAGCCGCTGTTTGAGGGCGACAAGGGCGAGGACGTGCGCCGGATGCAGCGCAGGCTGATCGAGCTGGGCTACCTGAACGACACCGCCGACGGCGAATACGGTCCCCGGACCGCCGCCGCCGTACAGGCGTTCTGCGAGGCGAACGGCCTGGGCAACCAGCCCTACGCCTCCGCCTCCATGCTGGAGCTGCTGTACAGCAGCTACGCCACGCCCTATCAGGAGCCGTGGGTGCCCCTGGTCTTTTTGGATGATGCGCGAGGCCAGTGGCGCAACGGCAAAAGCGGCCAGCTGGGCTTCCGGGCGAAGGTAACCAACACCTCGCGGACCCATACCGTCCGGGCCTTTGAGTTCTACCTGTACGCCACCGACGTGTGGGGGGACAAAATCTATGGCGACACGATTTACTATGGAACCACCACAAAGACCATCAAACCCGGTCAATCCGCCTTCAGCGAATACTTCCTGCTGCCGAACAGGACCCAGATCAGCCAGGTCTGGTGCGGCGTCAAAAAGGTCGTCTTCAGCGACGGCACTGTCCGGGAAAACGATACCGTCGATTACTCATACTGGACCATCAAATAGCACTCCCCTTCGGAGAGGCGCAGACGGAGGTTTGCCCATGGACGCGCGTAAGCTGATCGATTTTCTGAGGGTAATGGAGCGGCTGAAGGATACGCCGCGCCACTGCTGGACCACCGGCGGGCGGCGGGAGAGCGTGGCCGAGCACAGCTGGCGAGTGGCGCTGATGGCGATGCTGATGGCCGACGAGTTCCCGGGGCTGGACATCGACAGGGTGATCCGCATGTGCCTGGTCCACGACATCGGCGAGGCCGTCACCGGCGACATCCCCACCTTCATCAAGACCGACGCCGACCGCGTCGTCGAGGGGGGCGAGGTCGACGCGTTGATCGGCGCCCTGCCCGAGCCCTGGCCCGGGCAGCTGGGCGCGCTGTTCGATGAAATGGAGGCCCTGGAGACCCCCGAGGCGAAGCTGTACAAGGCCCTGGACCGCATGGAGGCGATACAGAGCCACAACGAATCGGCGGTGGAGACCTGGCTGCCCCTGGAGTACGAGCTGAACCTGACCTATGGCGAAAGGGACGCCGCCTTCAGCCCTTACCTGACCCAGCTTCGCGCCGAGATGCGCCGGGACACCGAGGCGATGATCGCGGATGCCCGAGCTCGGGGCGTCGCGCCGGAGGAAAGCAAAAGCTGATTGATCGCGAAGCACCCCCGGCATTGCACAAAATTCATAAAAAAAGGTATTTACAAACCGCTTCACATGTGATATAATACCTCTTGTCGTCGAGAGATGGGGCATTAGCTCAGTTGGCTAGAGCGCTACACTGGCAGTGTAGAGGTCAGGGGTTCGAGTCCCCTATGCTCCACCA
>JAFRJF010000222.1 GCA_017432405.1 Clostridia bacterium
GAGGCCCAGGCCCGCGCCGAGGCCGCCGAAGCCAAGGCTGCCGAGCTGGAGACCGCCAACGCCGCCGCCGAGGCGAAGGTGGCCGAACTGGAGGCCGCCGCTGCCGCGCTGGCCGTGGCCGGCGATGCCAAGGCCGAACCCGAAGCCGAGGCTTCCGGACTGGCGGACGGCACCTACGCTGTGCGCAAGACCACCGATTTCAGCGACATCGACGTCGCCGTCACCGTGCTGGACGGCAAGCTCACCCAGGCCGCCGTGTCCTCCGAAGCCCTCGAGGGCCAGGTGGACATGCTCACTGACGACATCCGAAACGCCTGGGCCGAGCAGATCGTGAACAACCAGGCTGTGGATGCCGTCTCCGGCGTCACCGTCTCCTCCACTGCCGTGCAGGAGGCCGTCGACGAGCTGATGGCCCGCGCCGCAGGCGAAGAAGCAGAAGCTGCCGAGGCTCCCGCGACCGAAGCCGGCAATTCCGACATCTCCCGCTTCGTCCGCCCCAGGCCCGGCTCCGGGACCGCGAGCGCCGAAGCCGCACCCGAGGTTGAATCCATGGGGCTGGTGGACGGCACCTACGCTGTGCGCAAGACCACTGATTTCAGCGACATCGACGTCGCCGTCACCGTGCTGGACGGCAACCTCACCCAGGCCGTCGTATCCTCCGAAGCCCTTGATGGCCAGGTGGACATGCTCACCGACGACATCCGCGGCGCGTGGGCCGAACAGATCGTGAACAGCCAGGCCGTGGATGCCGTCTCCGGCGTCACCGTCTCCTCCAACGCCGTGCAGGAGGCCGTCGATGAATTGATGGCCCGCGCCGCGGGCGAGGAGGCCGAAGCCGAAGAAGCTACCGAGGCCCCCACGACCGAGGCCGGCAGCTCCGACATCTCCCGCTTTGTCCGCCCCAGGCCCGGCTCTGCCGCCCAGAGCGCCGAAGCGGAGGCCGGGGAGGCCGCCGCGTCCGAGGCTGAAAGCTCCGACATCTCCCGCTTCGTCCGCCCCAGGCCTACGGCCGTGAGCGCTGACGAAGCTACTGAACCCACAGTCGAGCTGACCGAAGAAGAGCGCCTCAAGGCCATCCTTCCCGGCATCGTCACCACGATGGGCGACAATCGGGAAAACAGCTACGTGGTGGACTACCTGGAGCAGGACCCCTACCTGGTGAACATCTACGAGGGCTACGGCTTCGCCAAGGACTACGGCAGCGCCCGCGGCCACGAGTACACCCTGGAGGATGTGGCCAAGACCCAGCGCCCCCACCCGAAGGCCAACTGTATCACCTGCAAGACCCCGGACCTGCACAAGATGATCGAGGAACAGGGCGTGGCCGTGTACTCGATGCCCTTCGACGAGGTGTTCCCCCAGATGACCAACAACGTCAGCTGCTACACCTGCCACGGCGACGACATAGGGGCCGGCGGCGCTTTGAAGGTCACCCACCAGTACGTGAACGAGGCCCTGGGCGAGAACGTGGCCCGGATCGACCCCGCCACGCTGTCCTGCGGCCAGTGCCACATCGAATACTACTTCACCCCCGCCGACAGCGAGACCATGATGCCCTACCACAGCGTCGAGGAGATGACGCCTGAGGCGATCCTGGCCTACTACGACGGCATGGGCTTTGCCGACTGGACCCAGGAGAGCACCGGCACCGCCATGCTGAAGGCCCAGCACCCCGAGATGGAGACCTTCCTGCAGGGCAAGCACGCGGCGTTCCTGAACTGCGCCGACTGCCACATGCCCACGGAAACCACCGACGCGGGCGTCGCTTACCGCAGTCACATGCTGGTCAGCCCGCTGGAAAACGAGGCGCTGCTGGCCAGCTGCGCCCAGTGCCACGGCGACACCGACATGACGGCCTTCGTCAAGGGCATCCAGGAAAAGGTCACCGCCCGGGAGACCGAAGTGGGCAACAGGCTTTCCGCCATGAAGGACGCCCTGGCCGCCGCAGTGGCCTCGGGCACCTGGAGCGAGGACGACCTGAACGCCGTTCGCAAGCTGCATCGCGAGGCCCAGTGGTTCTTTGACTACTGCTACGTGGAGAACTCCGAGGGCGCCCACAACAGCGAGCTGTCCATGCACTGCCTTGACACCGCCGACACGAAGATCGACGAGGCCATGGCGCTGCTGGACCCGCAGACGACCTGAGCGACTCCAAACCCTGTAGGGGCGGCGATGCGCCGCCCCTACAGTTGCATAGCAACGTATATTAATACGTCAGGAACCAACGCTCACACCGACACGGCGATACCACCCACGCTCCTCTTACACACAAGGGAGGCACTGACAAAACCTATGGCTGAAAACATCACAGGCTTTCAAGATTACCTTAATAAAGAACTTGAGAACACCAAAGGAATCTACGTGCCGGTCAGGGCGGGGTTCCTGCGCCGCCTGTTGATCCGGCGGACCGCTTGTAAAAATCTCCACCCTAACCCGGAGGATGAATTCTGCATACCGACCATCGGCCCCAATTCGGGCATTATTTCCAAATACTGCCAGGATTTCCGCAGGTTCGGGACCCGTTCCTCCGTCGAACACGACGTCGAACCGCTTACAGTGGATAAAATACGCCCCAGCGGGTACCTGATACTGAACGGCCATCATCGGTGGGCCGCGGCCATCATGACCGGGCAGCGCAGCCTGCCGATCCGGATCGTCGACCTGCCCCTGGAAGAGGACATCCAAAAGATGCTCCAGCGTTCCCGGAGCGATCGGCGCGTGACTCTGGACCTGGATGAGGTGGTTTTCCGCTCCATGGACGACGGTCCCGTCGAAAAGCTTCCCTTTTTCCTGCGCGTTCGCTACAGGCAGCGCCTCAGGCTCGGCATTCCGGCGCTGTTCCGCTTCCTCAACGACAAGGGCTATGACATATGGGTTTACTCCGCGAACTACTATTCGTTCAAGCAGATCCAGACGCTGTTCATACTGTATCAAACCCGCGTGACGGGCGTCGTCACGGGCACCGGCGGGAAAGGCCGCCTGGGCGCCGCTGTTCACGAGCGGCTGAAAAAAAGCGTTTCTGAGCAATATCCGACGACGATCCACATCGACGCCCGTGGAATCGTGAAGGTGGACAGCCGGAACAAGACCTATGAGGAATATTCCCTGAAGGAAACCGGCGCGCAGTGGTCCCAGGAGATCATGAATCTGATCGGAGAGCTGGATAAGCATGAATAAGAACCTGCCGGCGCAGAAGATGCGCGTCTCCTTCGACCTGGACGAGGTGCTCTTCGTCTCGCCCCAGACCCACAAGACCGAACCCCCGCCGCCCTTTCCGTTCAACAGGCTGTTCGTCGAAAGGCTTCGCCTGGGCGCCCCTGACCTGATCCGGCAGCTCCAGGCGTTGGGCTATGAGGTGTGGGTCTACACCTCCTCCTACCGGACAGAAAAATACATTAAGGGCCTGTTCCGGCTGTACGGCGTGCGCTTCGACGGAATCGTCAACGCCACCCGGCACTTGAAGGAGGTCCAGCGGGACAACAAGACCATACTGCCCCAGAAGATGCCCAACCGATACCGGATCTCGCTGCACATCGACGATGAAATGGTCATCTGCACCTCGGCCCGCCAGTACGGGTTTCACGCCTATCATTTGGACGCCGAAGACGACGACTGGAAGGATAAGATCATCTCCCGGGCCAACGAAATCAAGCGGATGGAGGAGAGCGCCCATTAGCCGCCGTCTTCCTCCTGAGCCCTTCCCGACCGAAGACACAATCACAGCTATGCTCAAGAAGATCTGGAAATTCATATCCTCGATGCGCTTTGCCATCGCGCTGCTGCTGATCCTGGCCCTGGCCTGCGCGGCCAGCAGCCTGATCACCCAGAACCAGACCTACGCCTGGTACAGCCAGCGTTATTCCGAGCGCACCGCCGGCCTCATCATGGCCCTGCACCTGGACGACGCCTTCCACAGCCCCTGGTTCATCGCCATCACCGCGTTTCTGTGCCTGAACCTGCTGCTGTGCAACCTGCTGCGCCTGCCGCAGCTGATCCGCCGCACAAAGGCCGAGACCCGCCCGGAGGCGGCGCTGAAGCTGCCCGGCGACGTGTCCGCCCCGGACATCCGGGACGCCGAAGGCGTATTCAAGCAGCTGCGCATGCCCAGGCCCACCCCCTGCAAGAGCGAAGATGGCCACGACGCGCTGTTCGCCGCCCGCAACGCCGTCGGACTATGGGGCGCGTGGGTGTGCCACCTGGGGATCCTGCTGCTGATCCTGGGCTTCGGCCTGGGGCAGATGACCCAGCGCCAGTACGCGGTATACGGCGTGCCCGGGCAGATCAGGCGCATCGGCGAAACCGAATGCTTCCTGACCATCGACGATTTCAGGGTCGAAAAGCGTGAGGACGGCTCCGTCGCCCAGTACACCACGGACATCACCGTCCAGGACGCCGCCTCCGCCGGGCGCAAGGGCGGCAGCGCCTCCATCAGCGTCAACCACCCGGCCACGCTGTGCGGCATGAAGTTCTACCAGAATTCCACCGGCTGGGCCGCCCAGGTGGACGTATACAAGGACGGCGCGCCCATCCAGCAGGAGGTCGTCTGCGCCGGGGACTATATGAACGTCACCGACAAGGAAGGCTTGGTGGTGATGCTGAACGCCTTCTACCCCGACTACGTGATGACCCCCGGCGTCGGCCCCTCCACCGCCTCGGACCAACTGAACAACCCTGCCTACCTGTACTCGGTGTACTACCAGGGCCAGGTCATCGGCATGAACGCGCTGATGGCCGGCGAGGAGGTCACCATCGACGCATACACCGTCACCTTCTCCAACCCCCAGAGCTACACGCTGATCCAGATCAAGGTGGACCGCTTCACGCCGCTGGCCCTCGTCGGCGGCCTGGTGACGATGCTGGGCCTGCTACTGGCCCTGTACGTGCAGCCCTCCCGGGTGTGGGCCATCCGCCAGGACGACGGCCTGTGGACCGTATACGGCCAGAGCCGCAAGGGCGGCGCGCTGTTTGTGGAGCACTTCAACAAGGCGATCGACCAAAGGAGTCCTGACCATGCTTCAGATTGAAAACACGCTGTTCACCATCGTCATGCTGGCGTATTTCGCCGCGATGATCCTCTATTTCGCCTTCATCGCCGTCAAGAAGGACGCCGTGGCCAAAGTGGCCGTGGGGCTTCAGATCGTCGGCTTCGCGCTGCACACGGCGGCCCTGGTGTGCCGGGGCATCGGCGCGGGGCGACTGCCGCTGACCAACCAGTACGAGTTCGCCACCTCCTTCGCCTGGGGGCTGTGCCTGGTCAGCCTGATCTTCGTGATCCGCTTCAAATTCCCGGTGCTGGGGGCCTTCGCCGCGCCGGTGATCTTCCTGATCATCGGCTACGCCGCGATGCAGAGCAAGGAGGTCAAGGAGCTGATGCCCGCCCTGCGCAGCAACTGGCTGGGCTTCCACGTCTCCACCGCCATCATCGCCTACGGAGCCTTCGGCGTGTCCTTCGTGCTGTCCATCATCTTCCTGCTGCGGGATAAGATGAAGGCCAGCGGCTTCCTGGACCAGCACATCCCCGACAGGGAGAAGCTGGACATGATCAGCTACCGCAGCGTGTCCCTGGGGCTGCTGTTTCTGACCTTCACCATCATCACCGGGGCCATCTGGGCCGAGCGGGCCTGGGGCAGCTACTGGTCCTGGGACCCGAAGGAGACCTGGTCGCTGGTGACCTGGATCGTCTACGCCATTTACCTGCACCTGCGCCTGCGCCGGGGCTGGCGGGGCCGCTCCGCCGCGATCTTCTGCGTGGTCGGCTTCATCTGCGTCATGTTCACCTACCTGGGCGTGAACACCTGGCTGCCGGGGGTGCACAGCTACGCGTAGTCGATAGGCAATACGCATAACAGAAAGATCCTTCGCTTCACTCAGGATGACACGTTCTCCCGTCGTTGTCATACTGAGCGAAGCGAAGGATCTTCATAATAAATTAAAAAAATGCTCCTCAATAAGAGGAGCAAGAAACCGTCAAGCAAACCTATCTTTTTAAAAATGTCACAACGCCGTTATCGAGTTCAAAAATTTCACCATCCGCGAATTGCATTCTATAGCTTTCATCAGGATCTAAAAGTTCCAAATCCATCTCATTACCATCAGCATCGCATTTCCTTATTGATGCAAAGTTACGACCCGGTATTAAGGACACGCATTGAAACAAATACTCTCCACTTTCTATATCGGAACCAGCTTCGTACCGTCCAGGATACAATACAGAATTATTCATCGAATCGAGCTCAAAAATCTTCTGTTGAATTTTTAATTCCAAAGCGATAAGCTGATTCAAACTCAGCGAATCTACGTCGATTTCTTCTGCTACAGAACTCATAGTAAGTACCATAACAACAATAAATAACACCGCAATAATCTTCTTCATTTCAAAACCCTCCCTAAACTATGTGACTGTATTTTACCATTCTTTAATCATTCTGTCAACTCTTTGTTTTCTCAGGATCGACAGAGCTATTCATATTCCTTACACGCCACCTGGTATTCCGACCATTCTCAAATACAAGAAATGGAGACAGCCGCCAACCGAAGCAATCTCCATAGATAGATCAAATATCAACTAATATACGGAAGGCTTTCAAACCGTATTCTGAAGCGTATATTCTACGCCCGCCACGCGTAATATACTTGACAAAAATGAATTTCTTACCTGGCGGTGGATTTAACGGTTTGTACATATATATGCCCCCTTTCCTTAAGCAATTTGCTTGAAAAGGAAACATGTTAGCGGTATAATACAATGCGTTGGGTAAGGTATTGGTTGGCTACTACTAATCAGTTCCTTTCCATGAGAGCTAAGAAGCGGCAACTTCTTAGCTCTCTTTATGTTAAACGGTATCCCGTATAACAACACTAAATGGCAACTATTCAGACCCAAAGGCATACAGTTACAACTATTTATCAAATTTTTGTGTTACTCCTAAAAAGGGCCTCATGGATAACCATAATCTAAGAGCTTTTGCTCCAATTCGTCCAGCCACTTTCATACCATAACCTATTTGCTCCCAAGTCAAGCCCTGTGACGCTTGTATTTTAGCGATGGCATCTGCTTGCACACGTATACTTTCGCGTTCCAAGGCTGCATGCAAGAGATCCGAGTTGTCTTTCATCTTAAACAATTCCTTATACAATTCAACCTTCTCATTATGAGGTAAATCTGAGTCCCTCACGTCGGCTATCATCATGTTGAACGTTTCATTATCCACTATATTCTGGGCTGCTTTGCTTGATGGAGTTACAGCCTTATCTACTGCATGATTGACCCTTTCTGTAATACTTTGAGATACAACTCTTGCTTCTGCCGATTCTACAGATGGATCATTGATTTGCAACCCAGCAAGTTGTGAAGTCAATTCCTGATTGGCAGGGACAATTGCTTGCTCATTCTTTTTGTTCTCACTCATCACTCTTTCTCCTTAAAATACATAGAAACATGGTAACTGTTCAGTCTGTAGTATAATAGCACGGTGTTAACTACACTTTTTTCACCATATGCCCGCTCATCAGCCAGCCCTTGATGTCCGAAACCCCGCGGTACTTCTCAAACCCTTCCCCGGTGCGCACCACCAGGGTCGGGGCCTGCTTGACGCCGTACTTGGCCGTCAGCTTCCTCGCATCCGCCGCGTTCACCGCCGCGTATTTCACGCCCGCCTTGTCCAGCAGGGCCATCGCCGCCTTGCAGTTGGGGCAGGTGGGGGATTTGAACAGGATCGCCTCCGCCCCCTCCAGCGCCTCGTGGATGTCCTCTGCGGACACCTGGCCGATGGGCGAGACCTTCGTCTGCGCGCTCTGCACGGCGCTTTCGGCCCGCTTCTCGGCCTCCGCGGCCCTCACCTCTTCGCTCTCCGGCTTCATCAGCACCTGGGCCGGCTCGCAGCAGCCCCGCTCCGTCGTCGCCTCGATGGCCGCGTCCATGTTGGAATACGCCTTTCGCGGGCCGCTGTGGGTCAGCACGGAATGCCCGATGTCGTACAGCTTCCGGTCCCGGAACTCCTGGGCCTTGCCGTCGTTCCAGTTCTGCACCGGGCGGTAATAGCCCGTGATCCGGCTGTAGACCTCCGTCTTCTGACCGCAGATCGGGCAGGCGTACTGCTCGCCGGACAGGTAGCCGTGATCCCTGCAGACGCTGTAAGTGGGACTCAGCGTGTAATAGGGCAGCTTGTAGTTCTCCGCGATCTTCCGAACCAGCGTCGCCGCCGCCTTCCAGTCCGGCAGCTTCTCCCCCAGGAACGCGTGGAACACCGTGCCCGAGGTGTACAGCGTCTGCAAATCGTCCTGGATGTCCAGGGCGCTGAACACGTCCTCGGTGAACCCCACCGGCAGGTGAGAGCTGTTGGTGTAGTAGGGCGTGCCGTTCATGTTCGCCGTGATGATGCCCGGATATTCCTCCACGTCGTGCTTGGCGAAGCGGTAGGTGGTGCTCTCCGCCGGGGTCGCCTCCAGGTTGAACAGGTCGCCGTACTTCTCCTGGTAGTCGGAGAGGCGCTCCCGCATGTGGTTCAGCACGTCCTGGGCGAATTTCTGGGTCTCGGGGTGGGTCAGGTCCTTCCTGAGCCACTTCGCGTTCAGCCCCACCTCGTTCATGCCGATCAGCCCGATGGTGGAGAAGTGGTTGTTGAAGGTGCCCAGGTAGCGCTTCGTGTACGGATACAGCCCCTGCTCCAGCAGCTGGGTGATGACCCGCCGCTTCGTGTTCAGGCTCCGGGCCGCGATGTCCATCAGCGCGTCCAGCCGCTTATAGAAGTCCTTCTCGTCCTTCGCCAGGTAGGCGATCCGGGGCATGTTGATCGTCACCACGCCGATGGAGCCGGTGCTCTCGCCGCTGCCGAAGAACCCGCCCGACTTCTTGCGCAGCTCCCGCAGGTCCAGCCGCAAGCGGCAGCACATGCTGCGCACGTCGCTGGGCTCCATGTCGCTGTTGATGTAGTTGGAAAAGTAGGGCGTGCCGTACTTCGCCGTCATCTCGAACAGCAGCTTGTTGTTCTCGGTCTCCGACCAGTCGAAGTCCCGGGTGATGGAGTAGGTCGGGATCGGGTACTGGAAGCCCCGCCCGTTGGCGTCGCCCTCGATCATGATCTCGATGAACGCCTTGTTCACCATGTCCATCTCGCGCTGGCAGTCGCCGTAGGTGAAGTCCTGCTCCTTGCCGCCCACGATGGCCGGCAGGTTTTTAAGATCGTTGGGCACCGTCCAGTCCAGCGTCACGTTGGAAAACGGCGCCTGGGTGCCCCAGCGGCTGGGCGTGTTCACGCCGTAGATGAAGCTCTGCACGCACTGCTTGACTTCCTTCTGCGACAGGTTGTCCACCCGCACGAAGGGCGCCAGGTACGTGTCGAAGCTCGAGAACGCCTGGGCCCCCGCCCACTCGTTCTGCATGATGCCCAGGAAGTTCACCATCTGGTTGCACAGCGTGGACAGGTGGCTCGCCGGCGAGGACGTGATCTTCCCCGGCACCCCGCCCAGGCCCTCCTGGATCAGCTGCTTCAGGCTCCAGCCCGCGCAGTACCCC
>JAFRJF010000223.1 GCA_017432405.1 Clostridia bacterium
CCGCCGGCCCTTGGTGCCGGCGCGCTGCCCTGCTGGGGACGCGGCGCCGCTGCCGCAGTCGCCGGACGCGTCACGCCCGGAGTCTCCTGGGCTGCGGGTGCGGCGACAGGCTTGGGTTGCACTTCGGGCGCCGGCGCAGGCGCAGCCGGAATCTCCGGCACCTGCTCGCTGGAATAGGCAGTCATGAACTGTGCGCTGGCCGCGTACTGCTTGCTGAGCGCCTCCTTGGCCTCCCGTTCCTGGCGCTCCCGCTCCTCGCGGGCGAAGCCGTCGGAAATCCGGCGAAGCGAATTCAGCATCTCCTGCGATTGCTTGCGCATGCGCGTTACATTCTCCAGCATCTTGCCGGTGTTCGCGCTCAGTTCCCTGGTGACATCCTGAACCCTGACTTTGGTCATTCCCTCAATGCACCCCCGTACACTCTGTCTGATCTCTGGCCCGTTAGGTCGTTGGGCCTTTATGCATCGCCGATGGAATCGGCGGATGATAACTCTATGATCCTGGCGGCCATGCCCGCGTCGGTGACCGCGGCGGCCATGCGGCCGGGCTTCCCTATGGCGTCACCCAGCTGATATTTACCGGTGCGCACCAGCGGCACCCCGTGGCTTGCGCAGGCGTCCGACAGCGCCTTGACGGCGTTCGCCGAGGCCGCGCCGTCCAGCAGCGCAACACACGCGCCCCCCGCGCGTATGGCCTGCACGCAGGCCTTTTCGCCGGTGACCAGCTTCCCTGCCCGGGCGCAAAGGCCCAGCATATTCAGCATCGCCTTCACGGGCTCAGTCCTCCCCGGACGGCGACTGGATGCTCGCCTCCAGCTGGTCGAACACGGCCTCGTCGATCTTCGACTCCAGCGCCCGCTCCAGCGCCCGGCTCTTGCGGGCCTTCCTGAAGCACTCGATCTGCCCGCAGATGTAGGCCCCCCGCCCCGGCGACTTGCCGGTGCGGTCGATATGGGCCTGGCCCTCCCGGGGCTTCACCACGCGCAGCAGCTGGGCCTTGGGCTTCATCTCCCGACAGCCCACGCACATGCGCATGGGGATCTTGCGCGGCTTGACAGGCATCAGATTTCCTCCTGGTCCTGATTCATCTGGTCGGCCTCGGCCTCCACCTGGCTCTGGCTCTTGATATCGATCTTCCAGCCGGTCAGCTTGGCGGCCAGGCGGGCGTTCTGCCCTTCCTTGCCGATGGCCAGCGAGAGCTGGTTGTCGGGCACCACCACGGCGGCGGCCTTCTCGCTTTCAGAGACGAACACGCTGAGCACGCGGGCGGGATTCAGGGCGTTGGCGATGTACTCCGCCGGGTCCTGGGACCAGCGCACGATGTCGATCTTCTCGGTCTTCAGCTCGTTGACCACGTTCTCCACACGCATGCCCCTGGGACCGACGCAGGAGCCCACGGCGTCGATCAGCGGATCGGTGGACACCACGGCCATCTTGGTGCGATAGCCGGCCTCGCGGGCGATGGACTTGATCTGCACCACGCCGGTAACGATCTCGGGCACCTCCAGCTCAAACAGGCGCTTCACCAGGCCAGGATGGGTACGGGAGACGAACACCTGCGGGCCGCGGCCCTGGCGGGAGACCTCCAGCACGTAGACCTTGATGCGGTCATTGATGTTCAGCTCCTCGGTGGGCATCTGCTGGCTGGGCTCGAGCAGGCCCTCGGTGCGTCCCAGCTCCACGAATACCTGCTTGTTCTCCACCCGCTGCACGATGGCGGTGAGGATCTCGTTCTCCTTCTGGCTGTACTCGTCGTAGATTACGCCGCGCTCGGCCTCGCGCAGGTGCTGCACGACCACCTGCTTGGCAGTCTGCGCCGCGATGCGGCCGAAGTTCTTCGGCGTCACCTGGACCTCGACCAGGTCGCCCAGCTCGTACTGGGGCTGGATGGCCCGGGCCTCCTCCAGCGACATCTCGCACTGGGGGTCCTCCACAACCTCCACGACGGTCTTGCGGCTGAGCACCTCCACGCTGCCCTTCTGGGCGTCGATGGTGGCGCGCACGTTGGCGTTTTTGCCGAAATTCTTTTTATATGCGGAAATCAGCGCGGCTTCGATGGCGCCGAAGAGCACGTCTTTATTGATGCGCCGCTCCTTGCTCAGGGCGTCCAGGGCGCTGAAAAACTCATTGGAGTCGATTCCTCCGTTGGCCATGGCAACATTCCTCCTATTCCGTTCGCCGCCAGCCTTGCGGCTCGATGGATTTATGCTCAATTCGAGGGCTGGGCAGGCGCGTCGTCCTGCAGGTCCTCCTCGTCAAATTCGATCAGCGGGCGCACGATGGCCACGCCCTTCTGTGGGAAGCGCAGCGTCTGGCCGCCTTCGGTGACGATGACCACGTCGCCGTCCTCCAGGCCCACCAGCTCGCCGGTGAACTGCTTGCCGCCGTTCACGGGGCGGTAGGTCTTCAGCTCCACGACCGTGCCCCTGCAGCGTTCAAAATCCCGCTCCGTCTTCAGGGGACGATCCGCGCCGGGAGAGGAGACCTCCATGTAGTCGTACTCCACCCGCTCCACCAGCGGCAGTATCCTTCGGTGAAAGGCCTCCAGGTCATTCAGGGCGATGCCGTCGGGTTTTTCAATGTAAAAACGCAGAAAATGACCGGTCGGCTCCTTGACAAGCTCAGCGTCGACCAGCTCTACATTCATTTCCGCGGCGATCTTCTGTGCAATTTCCCTGGCTTCCCTGACCGGCATCGACTTGCTCGGCAACAAGACCCCTCCCCCAGGCGCCCGTCTGACGGGCTCTATTTCAAAAACACACCGCCGATGATCGGCGGTTGGCAGTGCTGCACGCGGCGTCGTGCGCCATCTACATGATTGCCCGTCCAGATGACATAACAGTCTCTTATTCGGAAAATCATTCAACAATCCTGATTATACCACGTTTTTCCGAATAATACAACCTCTTAAGCGCCATAAAAGCGTCAGAAAATGTTATATATTCGGCAGAAAACCGCCCGCAGGCACCGGACTGTCCTCGCGCACGCGCTCGATGTGGGCCCCCAGGCTGCGCAGCTTCTCGTCGAAGCGTTCGTAGCCGCGCATGATGTACTCCACGCCGGAAATCTCGGTGACGCCCTCGGCCATCAGCGCCGCGATCACCAGCGCCGCTCCGGCCCGCAGGTCGGTGGCGTTGACCCTCGCCCCCACCAGCCGGTCCACGCCGGTGATGATGGCCGTGGTCTCGATCACGCGGGAGCTGGCGCCCATCTTCCGAAGCTCGTCCAGATAGCGAAAGCGGGATTCGAATACCGTCTCTGTCACGATGCTGGTGCCGTTGGCGACGGTCAGCAGCGCGGCCAGCGGCTGCTGCAGGTCGGTGGGAAAGCCGGGATAGCCCTGGGTCTTCACGTTCACCGAGCGGAAGTTGCGGTTACTGCGCACATGGATGATGTCGTCCTCGCTGGTGACGTGCACGCCCATCTCCAGCAGCTTGGCGGAGAGGGCCTCCATGTGGGTGGGAATGGTGCCGGTGATGATCACATCGCCACCTGTGGCCGCCGCGGCGATCATCAGCGTGCCCGTCTCGATCTGGTCGGGCACCACGGTGTAATTCGTGCCGTGCAGGTGCCTGCCGCCACGAATGCGGATCACGTCGGTGCCCGCGCCCTTGACCACGGCGCCCATGCTCGACAGGAAGTTCGCCAGGTCCACGATGTGGGGCTCCTTGGCCGCGTTGTGGATGCAGGTGGTACCGCTGGCGGACACTGCGGTGAGCATGCAGTTCACCGTCGCCCCCACACTGGGCATCTCAAGGAAGATGTCGCCACCCACCAGCTCGTCGGCGGAGGCCACGATCACGCCGCCGGGGGTGTCCACCTCGGCGCCGAGGGTGCGCATGCCCTTCAGCGTCTGGTCGATGGGCCTGGGGCCGATGTCGCAGCCGCCCGGCAGGGGCACGCTGCAGCGCCGGAACACGCCCAGCAGCACCGGCGCGAAATAGTAGGACGCGCGCATGCGGCTGGCCAGCTCGTAGGGCGGGTCAAACTTGTCCGCGGTGCGCGGGTCGATGGTCATCACGTTGTCCTTGAATTCCACCTGGGCGCCCAGGTATTTGAGCATCTCTATGATGATATGTACGTCGTTGATATCCGGAACATTTTCGATCACGGAGGGGGAATCGCCCAGAAGGGCAGCGGGAATGATGGCCACCGCGGCATTTTTGCCGCCGCTGACCATGACCTCGCCCTCAAGGCGCGCACCGCCGTGAATCCGCATTTTTTCCTTCATCTTATCTCCATCCGTCCCAATGAAGCTGTCAGCGCAGGCCTTTACGCCCGCAAAAGCCGAATCTATCCGTCAGCGCCCGCAGCCGGCGCAGCCCTGGCAATTCCCGCCGCAGCTGCAGCCGCCGCCGGAAGCCCTGCCCAGGGCGGACCACTTGCCCTCGTACACCCGCGCCACGTCGCCCCCGCACTTGGGGCACTTCACGTCGTCCCTGGCGGAGACGGAGCGCAGCAGGTCAAACCTATGACCGCACTGCATGCACCTGTAATCATATACCGGCATGTTTCCTCCGGCGCGCAAAAAGAGCGCCATATCTCTATCGCTGCCTCTATTATACATGACTTTGGCCCGTCAGGCAAGCCTGTTTACGTGCTTATTACCGTAACGGAACCTTCTGAACCCGGAATTCGGCGCTATTCCCCATGAAATTTAACCTTTTTGCTTTGAAACAACAGCGCGTCCGCCCGACAGGCCAGCGAAGGCATCAGCGCCGCACACAGCCAGCCCACGACGGGGTAGCTCGCCCCCACTGCCCTTTTAAGGCCCAGCAGACCGGCCAGTGCCGCCACGGCCAGGGCGGTGAGCAGCGTGCCTTTGCGACCTGGTCCGCGCATCGCGTCGATCAGCCCGCCCATCGCGGCGGCCAGTGTGGTCACTGCGCAGAGGTACCCGAAGCCCGCGCAGGCCCAAAACCCGGGCAGGCCCCACCGCGCCGCCAGGACCACCGTGGGCATCGCCTGCCCCAGCAGTCGCCTGCCACCCCGCTCGATGGCCCAATTCGCGGCAGCCAGCAGCGCCCACAGCATCAGGCCGCACCCCAGCCCCACGCGCCAGGGCCTTGCGCCCGCGCCAAAGCGGAGCACGACATTTGCCGCCAGCGCGGCATTCATCGCGGCGTAGGCCAGCGCCAGAAGGATCGACGCAGGCCAGCTGTCCTCCAGTGCCAGCTGCACAGCGCCGTCGAGCCATACGCGCGCCGGACGGGGATCCATCGCCAGCGCCCCATAGAACGCCACCCCCGCCACCAGCACCGCGAGCCCCAGCCCGGACAGCGGACGCAGGCGCGCCAGGTTCAGCACAAGCGCGATCAGCAGCGCGCTGCCCGCCCCCCACAGCCAGCCGAAGCGCACGGGCAGCGTCAGCGCGCCCAGCTCCCCCGCCCCGCACAGCATCACCACGGCGGTCAGCGCCAGCAGCAGCCCGTGCAGCCAGCCGGCGACGACCCCCGCCCGCCTGCCCATCATGCGCTGGCAGAACTGGACAAAGCCGGTCGCTCCTGCGCTCCCGCCCCAGCTGCAGAGCAGCGACACCAGCAGCCCGAACACCACCGGTGCGAAGCAAACGCCGATCCATCCCATCCTGCCCGTCTGGGCGAAGAACAACACCAGTTCACGTCCCGACGCATACCCGGTGCCTGCCACCGCCGCAAGAATGGCCGGCACCGCGCGCGTTCCGCTGCGTTTTTCCATGACAAAACCCCCGTTTCACATTCATGGTATGCAAAACGGGGGGACATTAACATCAATCTTCCGCCGCTTCCTCGCGGCCCAGCTCCTCTGCGGTCTTGTCCACGGGTGTCAGCTCTGTCTCCACCCATCCGGCGGAGGGATCGTCCGCCATCGGGGCCGTTCCATCCTCCCCCTCCATTTCCGGGGGACGGGTGACGGCCTCAGCCGGTTCGGCGAACTGGGGGTCCGGCGTCCCCGCGCCGTCTGCGCGGGACAGGTTCAGCGCGCCGGAAAACAGCCGTATGACCAGCGCGAGCAGCAGCACGACAACCGCTGCCCCCACGATCAGCAATCCGACGCTGATCCACCTCTGGGCGGGGCTTTTGCGCCTTCTGCTCAATCCGCGTACTGCCGAATGTACTCCGGCACCTCGTCCACGGCAGAGCTGATGGACAGCACGAACTTGCAGTGATGGGCGTCGGAAACCAGCTTCAGGTTCTCGAAGAACTTCTCCATCTCGATGTCGTCCAGCGGGGTTTTCACCAGCTTCTTGAATGCGTCAATGGCGATCAGGGACAGATCGAAATCGGCCGACAGCATGCCGCACAGGAAGGCCAGGAACTCATGGGCCGTGCACTTGTAGGCCCCGGGATACTCGCTGGCATCCACGAAGCGGATCTCATGCCGCAGGTCATACATATAGCGCTTGTCGTCGTCGACAAAGATTATATTGCCATGTTCTGTTTTGAGTGCGTCATTGGTCAGATCGATCAAGCGCTTGGTCTTGCCGCTGCCCTTGTCACCCAGGATCACTTTAATCATCATACATCCACTCCTTCTCTATATCGGTGGAACCATGATCATTATACAATACTTTTGCTGAAATATCAAGCACGAATTCCAAGCGGTTCGACGTGCCCGGCGCCAAGACATTGTATAAAATAAGAAACAATTGAATCATCTTTTCAACATTTGACCTGTATCGGTTGACATCCGCGGTTTGATTTGAAATAATAACCCAGAAAATATTTCGTGTGAGGTACGAGCTATGATCTGCAAATCATGTGGTGCAACAATCCCAAGCCAGCTGCTCAGGCAGGACAGCTTCAGCTGCCCCAACTGCGGCAGGGCTTACCGGCGCAGCACGCAGAACACCCGAAATACATCCGCCGGAACGGGCGAAAATCCCGCAGCAGTCAGGCAAAGCGTCCCTAGCAGCAGGCAATCCTCCGGGGCGCTGCCCGGATGGCTGCTTCCTGTCACAGCAGGCGTCGCCTGCCTTGCCCTCGTCCTGTGCATCGTGCTGCTGGTCAGCGGAGGGTCAAAGGGGGCTTATTCGGTCTGCGGAGCTTTTGAGCCGGACAGAATCAATGCCGGAAAGAGCGTAACCAAGACCATCGATATCCCAAGGCAGCCGAATGTCCAGTACATCGTCGCCACCGAAAGCAATACACCGGGTATTACGACCAGTATCAAGAACAAGACGGAGACTTCCTTTGATATCGTCATGCGCAACGACAACGAAAAGTCGCGCAAGCCCATCATGAACTGGGTGCTGATACCCAGCAAAATCCCGGTGCTGACGTCGGATTCCGACGATGAAGCCCAGTAATAACCGTAAGCCACAGCATTGACACCGAGGCGCAGCCATGATCTTTACAGACAGCTTCGTATACATGCCCGAGCTGAATACCCCGCGACTGCGGCTGCGCAGGCTGACCATGCGCGACGCTGCCGATATCTACCACTACAGCCGCGATACCGAGGTCGCCCGCCATGTGCTCTGGGACGCTCATCGCTCGATTTCCGAAAGTCGCGATTACCTGCGCTACATGCTGCGCCGATATCGCAGCCATGAGCCCGCAAGCTGGGGCATCGAATGGCGGCAGACCGGTCAAATCATCGGCACCATCGGCTTCATGTGGATCCAGTCGGACAATTCCGCCGCAGAAGTGGGCTATTCCCTGTCCAGGGATTTCTGGAACCTGGGCATCATGACCGAGGCCTTGAAGGCCGTGATCGGTCACGGCTTCATGGGCATGAACCTGAACCGAATCGAGGCCCAGCACGAGACGACCAACCCCGCCTCCGGGGCGGTGATGCGCAAGTGCGGCATGCGCCACGAGGGCACCCTGCGCCAGCGGCTGTACAACAAGGGGCGTTATGTGGATGTGGAGCTGTACGCCATACTGCGCAGCGAATACAGCAGCCGCATACGCTGAAGCCCCTGACAAAAACGGACGGCGCCTGGCGTCCGTTTTTTATCGGGCCAGTATGCTCATTGCACCGATTCGCCCCGATCCAGCATCATGATCTTGTCCACGCGCCGCTGGTGGCGTCCGCCCTGGAATTCGGTGTTCAGGAACACGTCCACGATGCCCTCGGCCATCACCGGGCCGATGGTGCGCGCGCCCATGGCGACGATGTTGGCGTCGTTGTGCTGGCGGGCCAGCGCGGCGCTGACGGGCTCCGAGCACAGCGCACAGCGCACGCCGTGGATCTTGTTGGCCGAAATGGAAATGCCGATGCCCGTGCCGCAGATCAGTATGCCCTTTTCACACTCGCCCGAAACCACGGCCTTCGACACCCGCTCCGCATAGATCGGATAATCGGTCGAATCGGTGACATCGCTGCCAAAGTTGACCACCTCGTAGCCCTTTTCCTCCAGGTATTGAACCAGGTGCTGCTTGAGCTCCACGCCGCCGTGGTCGTTGCCAATCGCAATCTTCATATCCAACACTCCTCGCATCATTCGCAATAGTATAGAAAGTCCTCTGTAAAACTATACCGCATTTGCCGTCCGATGTCAATGCGATCGAAGGAAAAACTACGCGCCCTCCCCCGCCGGGTTGACGTGGATCATGATGTGCTTGACCTGGGGAAAGGCCTTCTCCACGTCGTCGTGCACGCCCTCGGCGATGGCGTGGGCCGCGCTGAGGGTCAGCGTGTCGTCCAGGGCGATCTCCAGCTCCACGTACAGCCGGCTGCCGAATTCCCGGGTGCGCAGCACGTCGATGCGCCGCACGCCCCCGTGGGCCAGCACGCACTGACGGATCTGTCCCTCGGTCTTCGGATCGCCGCTGTGATCCACCATGCGGTCCACGGCGTCCCGGAAGATATCGAAGGCGGCCTTGACGATGAAGGCGCAGATGACCACGCTGGCCAGCGGGTCCATCATCGGCACGCCCAGCCGCGCCCCGGCGATGCCGATCAGCGCGCCCACGGAGCTGAGGGCGTCGGAGCGGTGGTGCCATGCGTCGGCCATCAACGCCGGCGACGCCAGCCTGCGGGCGTAAGAGCGGGTATACCAGAACATGCCCTCCTTCACGGCGATGGAGACGATGGCCGCCGCCAGGGCCAGCAGCCCCGGCACGAGTCTGTCGCCCACCTTGCCGCTCAGAACTTCCCTCGCCCCGTTATAGCCGATGAGCAGGCCCGTCACCAGAAGCACCCCCGCCAGCACGATGGCGGCCACGCATTCCATGCGCTCGTGGCCGTAGGGGTGCTCCCTGTCCGGCGCCTTGCCGGAGAGCCGAAGGCCGACCATCACGATGAGCGTGCTGAATATGTCCGAGGCGGAATGCACAGCGTCCGAGACCATCGCCCCCGAATGGGCGATCAGCCCCGCCGCCAGCTTTCCCGCGGACAGCAGCAGGTTGACCAGTATGCTGACGCTCGAGACCCTGAGCGCCTGCTGAGATTGGTTCAGCATGATACTCCTCCTCAGCCCGCAGATATAAAAAGACCGCGGGTAAGTCATTTTACGACTGTCCCGCGGATCAAATGCCTCCGCTATCACTTGCGTGACCCGGCTCCCATGGGCCTGTTCACGGTTATAATACCTTACTTTTCAGAAAAACGCAAGTAAAAGTTCGGTAATTGTATGTGCAACCGCGTCGGTTGAATCTTATGAAGATTTCTGTTATAATTGAACCATACTTCGACTTCAATTGTAACGGCATCCTCCGGGCCGCCACTATGACAACGATTCTATAAAAGGAGCATTGCACATGCCTGAACTGAAGCTGCCCTTTATCGGTCACGGGGGCGACTACAACCCCGACCAGTGGCTGGACCGGCCCGATATCCTCGAAGAGGACATCCGTCTGATGAAGCTGGCGGGCTGCAACCTGATGAGCGTGGGCATCTTCGCCTGGTCCGCGCTGGAGCCCGAGGAGGGGCGTTTCACCTTCGACTGGCTGGAGGACGCGCTGGACCGGCTGCACGGGGCGGGCATCTCCGCCTTCCTGGCCACGCCCAGCGGCGCGCGCCCGGCCTGGATGAGCCAGAAATACCCCGAGGTGCTCCGCGTGCGGGAGGACGGCGGGCGCAACCTCCACGGCGGCAGGCACAACCACTGCTTTACCTCCCCCACCTACCGGTCCTTTGTGGCGCGGATCAACCGGGCCCTGGCCGTACGCTTCGGCCATCACCCGGCGGTGGTGGGCTGGCACATCTCCAATGAATACAGCGGCGAATGCCACTGCGAACTGTGCCAGCAGGCCTTCCGCCGGTTCCTGAAGGAAAGCTACGGCACGCTGGACGCCCTCAACCACGCCTGGTGGACCGGATTTTGGAGCAAGCGCTACACCGACTGGGAACAGCTGCACAGCCCAACGGCCATCGGCGAAACGTCCATCCACGGCCTGAACCTGGCGTGGAAGCGCTTCGTCACCCACCAGACCGTCGACTTCATCAGGGCCGAGGCTGCGCCGCTGCGGGAATTGACCCCGGACCTGCCCGTCACCACCAACCTGATGGAGATGTTCGGGGGCCTGGATTACCGCGCGGTCGCCGACGCTCTGGATTTTACCAGCTTCGACAGCTATCCCAAGTGGGGCCACGGCGACGGGGAGCAGGTCGCCCTCGGCGCGGCCTTCAACTACGACTGGATGCGCTCGCTGAAGCAAAGACCCTTCGCGCTGATGGAGTCCACGCCCTCCCAGGTCAACTGGCACGACGTCTGCAAGCTGAAAAAGCCGGGCATGCACGTGCTGTCCAGCCTCCAGGCCGTCGCCCACGGCGCGGACACCGTTCAGTATTTCCAGTGGCGCAAGAGCCGCGGCGCGGCGGAGAAGTTCCACGGCGCGGTGGTGGACCACGCGGGCCACGAGCACACCCGCACCTTCCGGGACGTGCAGGCAGTCGGGGCGCTGCTGCCCAGGTTGAGAGAGGTCAGCGGGACGATGCCCGACCCAAGGGCTGCCCTGCTGTTCGATGCAGAAAACCGCTGGGCGCTGGCAGACTGCCAGGGCCCCCGCAGGGACATGCGCCACGACGAAACCGTGCTGGCCCACTACAGGGCGCTGAAGCGGCAGGGCATCGACCTGAACATCATCGACCAAACCTGCGACTTTGGCCGCTACAGGCTGCTCGCCGCGCCGATGCTGTACCTGCTGCGCCCCGGCGTCGCCGAGCGCCTGTCGGCCTTCGTGGAGGGCGGCGGCACGCTGGTGTGCACCTGCCCCACCGGACGGGTGGATGCGGACGACCTGTGCTTCCTGGGCGGCTTCCCCGGGCCGCTGCGCCAGCTGCTGGGCATATGGATCGAGGAGATCGACGCCCTCTGGGACGACGAGCGCAACGGCATACGCACTCAGGACGGCAAAACCTACGCCTGCGAGGCCCTCTGCGACCTGATCCACGCCGAAGGGGCGGAGGTGCTGGCGACCTATACGGACGACTTCTATGCGGGCAGGGCCTGCGTCACCGCCAACCGCTTCGGCAAAGGCAGGGCGTACTACATCGCCACCTGCCCGGACGCCGACTATCTGGACGCTTTTTACGGGAGGCTCGTTGCCGAAGCGGGCATAGCGCCGGTGGTTTCCCGCCTGCCCGCGGGCGTGCAGGCGACCCGGCGGGGCGACACCGCCTTCGTCATGAACTTTGCCGGCACGCCGGTCGAGGTGGCGCTGCCGGAGGGCGCGGACCTGCTCACCGGCGAGAGGACGGGCAGGCGCGCAACGCTGCCGGTCAACGGCTTCAGGATCATCAGAACAAGCACAAATAGAGAGGACAAACAGCATGGCTAAAGACATACGATTGATCGCGCTGGACCTGGACGGGACGCTGCTGACCACCGACAAGCGACTGTCCGACCGCAACCGCAACGCGCTGCTGCGTGCCAGCGAGAAAGGCATAACCGTCGTACCGGTCACGGGAAGGATCTACAACGGCCTGCCCCGGTCGGTCCTCGAGCTCCCCTGTCTGAAATACGCGATACTCTCCAACGGCGCGTCCGTCTACGACGTGGACAACGACCGCCTGCTCTGCCGCGCCGAGATGCCGTTGGCGCAGGCCCTGGATATCATGTCCTGGCTGGACGGCCAGCCGGTGATCTACGACTGCTACGCCGAGGGCAGGGGCTTCATGACCGAAGCCATGTGGAACCGGATCGACCAATATGCCTGGAGCCCCATCGTCGTGGATTACATGAAGTCGATACGAACCCCCGTGCCGGAGCTGAAGGCCTTCCTGCGGCAGAAGGGCGGGGATATCCAGAAGATCCAGGCGTTCTGCCGGGACGAGGAAACCCAGCGCCGTCTGCTGGGGCACATGCCCTTTTCGGGGATCGCCGTATCCTCCTCCGTGCCGCGCAACGTCGAGATCAACCGCGAGGACGCCACCAAGGGCCGCGCCCTGCTGGCGCTGGCAAAGCACCTGGGCCTGGAGCGGGATCAGGTCATGGCCTTCGGGGACGGCCTCAACGACATCAGCATGATCGAAAGCGCGGGCGTCGGCGTGGCCATGGGCAACGCCGTGGACGAGGTGCGCAGCGCGGCGGATCAAATCACCGCCACCAACGACGAAGACGGCGTTGCGGCGGTGATCGAGGCACTGCTGTAACCGGACAATTTATAAAAGGAATGAAGCATATGAATCATCAGCTGACGCAGGACGAGCGCCTGACCCGCCTGGTCGAGGTATTCAAGGCGGATTCCGGGGAGTACAGCCACATCGAAACCCCGAGGGATGCGGAGGGCCGGCGCAGGATACTGCGCTCGCTGATGAACATCCGCAGACCGGGCCCGCTGCCCGGCGACGCCCTTCGCCTTCAGGATGAATACCTCCGTGAGCGGGCGGCGGAGAAGGGCGTTGTCACGCTCGCGGATATTCCCGTGATCCGGGACGGCCTCTCCATCTGGCAGGGGGACATCACCCGGCTGGCCGTGGACGCCATCGTGAACGCGGCCAATTCACAGATGCTGGGGTGCTTCGTACCGATGCACACCTGCATCGACAACTGCATCCACACCTTCGCCGGCGTCCAGCTTCGCCAGGCGTGCGCCCGGCAGATGGCCGCCCTGCGCGCCCGCTTCGGCCTGGACTACGAGCAGCCCACCGCCGTGCCGATGCTGACGGACGCCTACAACCTGCCGGCGAAGAAGGTGATCCACATCGTAGGCCCGATCGTTGCAGATCGCCTGACGCCCGGGCTGGAGCGTGACCTGTCGGACTGCTATGCCAATACGCTGGACCTTTGCGCGGAAAACGGGCTGCGCTCGGTGGCGTTCTGCTGCATCTCCACCGGGGTCTTCCGCTTCCCCGGTGAAAGGGCGGCCCAAATCGCCGTGTCGACGGTCAGCAGATGGAAAGCGGCCCACCCGGAGGGGGTGAACCGCGTGATCTTCAACGTGTTCAAGGATGCGGACAGGGTTTTTTATGAACGGCAGCTGGAGCGCCTATAACAGCCCCACACAGGCGTAATACACCGCCCCGACAGCCTGGGCGAACTGGGCCACCGTGTAGTCGGGCTGTGCGGCCAGCTGCTTCATCAGGCCGGTGTTGGCCAGGCCCTCGTCCGCGACCGCCAGTTCGATGTCCGGCACGATGCGTTTTGCGCCCTCGCACATCAGCTCGAAGCAGGTCGGGGTCTTGACGAGCCTGCCGAACAGCGTGCGCTGCTTGCAGGCGGGCCGCAGCAGGTATTCCGTCTCCCGCCAGGTCACGGCCAGGTATTCGCCGATCTCCCGGAAGATCTCGGCGCATTGGGAATCCCGGCGCTCCGCCTCGCGCATGAAGTATTCCAGGCAGGGCTTGCGCATGTCCCTCGGCGCGGTGGGCACGAACAGGCGCTCGCCGTCCTTCACAAGCAATCCCCGCTCAAGCGCCTCCCGATACACCCCGGGGTCAGCCCCGGGCAGGACCTTCGCCGCCAGCCGAAACACGCCGGACTGGCTGGTGTACTTCTGCGGCGTACCGGGCAAGCCCGTGTTGACGTTGTTGATGCTCCGCACGTCCCGGGCGGTGAAGCGGCGCTGATCGAAGCTGCCCAGGTCGATGATGAAGCTGTAGACCTCCAGCGGGATCTCGGGAATCGAGCCGTCCGGCAGTATCCAGCCGGTGCCCAGGTCGGTGCCCAGGGTGTGAGCGAAGAAGCCGTCCGACAGGTCCGCGCCCGCGGCGGCCTGCTCCACGGCGGTGGTGAACGCGGCCATGGGGCCGTCGTTGATGTTCATCACCGCGCCCTCCGGCGTCGCAAAGGCCTTCAGCACGTCGCACAGATTCGTGATCTTCGCAAACTGCGCTTCATAGTCCATGGCCCTGTTCATGCGCATGCCGTTGGTCTTGGGGGTCTCGCCGCCGATGATCCGGTTACGGATCACCACGTCCGGGAAGCACAGGCCGATGCCGTCGAAGCCGCGCAACCTGTCGCCCAACAGCGCCTCCATTTCAGTGACGGCGGACGCCATTTCCCCGTCGGTGGCGGCTCTGTCAAAGACCCGCGCGGGCACCCGTTCCCCCATCCCAGAAGCTTCCATGCATACAGCGGCGCGCATCAGGCGGGTCAGCAGGCACAGCGGCTCGATCAGCTGCTCCGCCAGGGCGCAGGCGGCGGGATTCCAGTCGTACTCCTTGAACGCGACCAGCCTGCCGTCGAGGGCAGCCACCAGCTTGACGTCGGTGCCGCCGATATCCATGCCCATCAGCATGCCGCGCTTCGCCCTTTCCGGCAAGGCAGCGAAGACGGGGGTGCCGGCAGGGGCGGGGCGATCATCGGGCGCTTCCGGCTCATCCGCGATATCGGACAGCCGGAACGCGAACCGCGCCTCCGGGCCGCACAGCGCCGCCAGCGTGCGCTGGTTTACGTTCAGGCACTTGCCGTAGCCGTTGCGTTCGGCGAGGGGCAAGCTGACCTGGAAGGTATCGTCCAGCCCCTTCGCCCAGGCGACGAGGGGGACGTCCTTCAAATCGATGTAGACGTCGATCCGCTTCGCGCCGAGCGCGGAGAGCGCATTGCAGAGCATGGCGTTCAGGAAGGCCGCCACGAAGGCCGATTCCTCCGCGCTGCCGCAATGGGGCACCTTCAACGCGAAGCGGCGGACGCTGTCGTCGTACAGCGTCACATGGAAGTGAAACGGGCGCGTACCCTCCCTCTGGAAGGCGTCCCTGACGTCGCTGATATAGACGGGCCGGTCCGACCGCGCGGCCTCCACGAACTGCGTGAGCGCAGACATAATATCTCTCCCCCCTGGATCGGCTGCTTTCCTGCAGGCCGCTCATACTGTTGTTACTGTCAAGGCAATATTATCATAAAGGTGTCCATAAGGCAAGAACCGCGTGAAATAACTGTGGCAATCCTGCCTGATGTGTGCTATAATGGCAGGAGGAATATCGTCGCCCCTATGAGCACGGCGACCGTCAGGAGGAATAATATGAGCGGCATCATCACCATCAGCAGGGAATACGGCGCGGGCGGACATTCCATCGCCAAGCGCGTGGCGGCGGAGCTGGGCATCGAGATCTACGACCGCGACATCATCCGCGACACCGTCAAGGACAGCGGCCTGGACACCAGCGTCATCGAGCACGAGGAGGAGGAGATCTCCAGGATGGACGCCTTCCTGCGGGCGATCACTCCCGCGGCCTATGTGGACCGGCGGGAGGCCATCCACGAGATCGAGCGGCGCGTCATACTGATGCTGGCGGCCAAGGGCCCCTGCATCATACTGGGCCGCTGCGCCGACGCCATACTGGACAAAGCCAACGTGGACTGCCTGAACGTGTTCATCTACGCCGACGACCTGCACCGCGCGGCGCGCGTCAGCGAGCTCATCGGCAGCAACAACCCGTCGGACATCCAGAAGGCCATGAAGAAGACCGACGCCGCCCGCCGCAGCTACTACCAGCAGTTCGCGGGCCGTCACTGGGGCGATTACCACAATTACAACCTGATGCTGGACAGCGGCCTGCTGGGCTACGACACCTGCGTAAAGCTGATCTGCGAGGCCGCAAGGGCGGTGAAGGAGTGATGCCCATGAAGGATGTCTCAAACCGCTTTGCCGCGAAGGTGTTCAACCTGACCACCATGCGCCAGCGGCTGCCAAAGGACACCTATAAGGAGATGCTGCGCTGCATCGCAGACGGAAAGCGCCTGGACATCGCGGTAGCGAACATCGTCGCCAACGCCATGAAGGACTGGGCCATCGAACAGGGCGCGACCCACTTCACCCACTGGTTCCAGCCGATGACCGGCATCACCGCTGAGAAGCACGACAGCTTCATTTCCCCTGACGGCGTTGGCGGCGTCATCATGGAGTTCTCCGGCAAGGAGCTGGTGCGGGGCGAATCCGACGCCTCGTCGTTTCCCTCCGGTGGCCTGCGCTCCACCTTCGAGGCCCGGGGCTACACCGCCTGGGACCCGACCTCCTTCGCCTTCATCAAGGATACCGTGCTGTACATCCCCACCGCCTTTTGCAGCTTCGGCGGCGAGGCGCTGGACATGAAGACGCCGCTGCTGCGCAGCATGGAGGCCATCAACCGCCAGGTCAGCCGGGTGCTGAAGCTGTTTGGCCACGAGAACGTGACGCCCATCACCACCGTCGGCGCGGAGCAGGAGTACTTCCTGGTGGACCAGGGCATGGTGGACGCCCGGGAGGACCTGATGCTCACCGGCCGCACGCTGCTGGGCGCGAAGCCCCCCAAGGGGCAGGAGCTGGACGACCACTACTTCGGCGTCATCAAGCCCCGGGTGCAGGCCTTCATGCAGGAGTTGAACGACGAGCTGTGGCAGCTGGGCATCCTGGCCAAGACCGAGCACAACGAAGTAGCCCCGGCCCAGCACGAGCTGGCGCCCATATTCACCACCACCAACATCTCCGTGGACCACAACCAGCTGACCATGGAGCTGATGCGCAAGGTAGCCCACCGCCACGGCATGGTCTGCCTGCTGCACGAGAAGCCCTTCAACTGCGTCAACGGCTCCGGCAAGCACAACAACTGGTCCATCTCCACCAGCGAGGGAGTCAACCTGTTGGATCCCGGCGCAACGCCCTTTGAAAACGCCCAGTTCCTGCTGTTCCTGTGTGCAGTGATCCAGGCTGTGGACGACTACCAGGACCTGCTGCGCATCTCGGTGGCCACCGCCGGCAACGACCACCGTTTGGGCGCCAACGAGGCTCCGCCTGCGGTGATCAGCATGTTCCTGGGCGACGAGCTGACCGAGGTGCTGGAGGCCATCGAACACGACGCGCCCTACGGCGGCCACGACAAGGAGCAGCTGAAGATCGGCGTGGACGTGCTGCCCCGGATCCCCAGGGATTCCACCGACCGCAACCGCACCTCCCCCTTCGCCTTCACCGGCAACAAGTTCGAGTTCCGCAGCCCCGGCTCCAGCCAGTCCATCGCCAAGCCCAACATCGTCATCAACACCGCCGTGGCCGAGAGTCTGCGGCAGTTCGCCGACGCGCTGGAGGGAGCGGAGGACTTCACCCAGGCGCTGCACGACCTGATCCGGGACACCGTCAAGGCCCACAAGCGGATACTGTTCAACGGCAACGGCTACGACAACCACTGGCCCGAGGAGGCCCAGCGCCGGGGCCTGATGAACCTGCGCACCACCCCGGAGGCCCTTGCCCACCTGCTGGACGAGAAGAACGTGGCCCTGTTCGAGCGCCACGGCGTGTTCAGCGCCGCCGAGCTGCGCTCCCGCTATGAGATACTGCTGCAGAACTACGTGAAGGTGATCCACATCGAGGCCGAGACCATGATGGACATGGTCAGCCGCAACATATTGCCCGCGGTCTCAGCGTTCTCCGCGAAGCTTTGCGACAATGCGAAGATCAAGGCCGAGGTCGCCGGCGTGGCCTGCGGCTATGAAAAGGCCCGCTGCCGGGAAATCTCCCGCCACACCGACACGATCTACGCCATCTACAGCACCCTTGGCGAGGCCATGCACCACGCCGATTCCGCCGAGGACACGCTGGAGCGGGCCATGCGGTACAAGGACGACGTCATCGGCGCGATGAACGCCCTGCGGGAGGCCTGCGACGCCTGCGAGGCCATGATCCCCAACGAGCAATGGCCGTATCCGAGCTATACCGAAATACTGTTCAGTGTGAAATAGGTCCTTGTTGCACCATGTAACGGCGGTGTCTACACCTCCACGGTTCCTCTGACAGTTACAGCTCAGCGTCCCACTCCCTCGGTCTGGCCGAAGGCCAGACTGAGGAGGTGGGACGCTGAGCTGTAAAGGGTAAGCCCTGGTTCGATACTGTCAACGAAATGTGTTTTACGGGTTCAGTAAGCTTTCATCCGAATCGGCGTAAAGACCACAGCCGGTAACCTGAAGCCCCAGTTTGCGAGTATCATCGCTGATCCCCAGCGACACGGGGCTCACAACGTTCGGCAGCTTTAACACGATATTGTAGATGCCGTCCGGGGCATACTCCTTCGGGATGTTGAACCGGATCGACGACGCCCCGCTGGCAATCGCGTCATAGACGGGATGGTTGTTGACATAGGCCAGCACCCGCTGGTCACCGTTGAACGTGTCGGAATAGTCCATCCTGAACAGCACGTTTTCCCGGGGTTCTTCCAGCGCAAAGCCCATGGTCACGTTCTGTCCCGAAGTCCACCGGTACTCCCCATCGTTGGTGCTCAGGCCTCGGATCTTGATACTTTCCGTCTTGTCTCTGTATCCGCACAGCGGCATCCATTCGTCCAGCACGACGGGATACGGGTCGGTCTCCACAGTCTTGAGGATGTACTTCGTTCCTCTGGCTTTATCCATGATCATGAAGGTACGCCACGTGGGACTGTTATCCCATGGATAAACTTGCTTCCATTTGCTCTGATCCGCCAAATGCTCGCGCAGCGCAGGCGCCTTGTCCTTCGGTTGATTGAACATGTTGTAGCCGTACTTTGGAAGGGGGTTTTTAACGATGCCGTCCACAAGGCTCGAGCGCAGGTTGGCAAAGGTAAGGGGCCGGGAGTTACGAACGAGCGTACCCGAGTCATGCTTCCGCTTGATCAACACCGCGGGGTTCTGTCCCAGCTCCAGGTCGCCGTTGGTGCCCGCGATGATGATGGTGCTGTTGTCGTAGACTCCCTTTGCCTTCATCTCCTCGATGTATTCGCCGATCATCCGGAACACGCCCGTGACCTGCTGTTCCAGAGAAGTATCCTCTTCGTTGACTTCCTTGCATTTCTCGTTCATGTGATAGGGCGCGACCGCTCCACTTAGGTGATAAATCACGAAGGTCTTCCCTTCTTCCACCAAGGTAAGTCCTTCGTTGACGTAATCCTTGTAGAAGGAAGGGTCCCAGACACCGTACTTCCGAACGTCTGGCGTGGCCATTTCCGTATTGTTTGCGATGTCGTTGCCCGAAATCCAAAATGCGTGTTTTGCTTGATAGGGCATCGCATAGTAGGCCGTCAGTCGGAACATGTTTCCCAACGAAGTACCGAAGGATTTCTGCCGGAAGGCAATGTCCGTTCGTACATTGTCGATCTGTTCCACGTCCATGCCCTTAAGGAGGTCTGGCATGCTGTAAAACCGAACGCTGTAGCCGTTCTCTATCAGGTCGCTGAACAGAGAGGATTGGGCATAGGCCTCCTCGTAATACCGCTCCAGATCCTTGTTATATTTTTCCCAGTTGTATTCTGTATCGTGTTCCGGATTCACGTCGAACCGCACGCCCGTAAGCAGCGCGGGAACGCTGACTGTATAATTCCAGGCACCGCTGACCACGTTGTCAAAATAGGTAAAATCGTTCAGCAGCGTGTTGGAGCGGCTCTCCTCCAGGCCAGATTTTCCCTTCTCCTTCTCCTTCGCCTTTACCATCTCCGTCTTCTACTTAGCCTTCGGAAGGATGTCCTCGGCCAGCAGATAGTCCTCTGCATACATTGCATCCA
>JAFRJF010000224.1 GCA_017432405.1 Clostridia bacterium
CGACGGCGACAGGGACCGCCGGGGCGGCGACCGCGGTGGCGACCGCAGGCCGCGCCGCAGGGACTGATAACGGTTGAATATTGAGCAGGATGGGCATACTTGGTATGCCCATCCGTTCGCTATGAGATAAATACTGATTAACGGGCTGCGATAAATCAGTATTTATAAGGAGGTCGCTATGCCCACTGATATGACCCTGCCCTGCGACGGCGGGATGGTCAACCTGCGCGTCGGCGCGATCATAATGAAGGACGGCTGCTTCCTGATGTCCTCCAACCCCCGGGACCCCTACCTGTACTCCGTGGGCGGGCGCATACAGTTCGGCGAGACCTCCGAGGAGGCCGTGGTCCGCGAGGTGAATGAGGAGACGGGCGTGCGCCTGGAGGTGGACAGGCTGGGCTTTGTCCACGGGAACTACTTCGTCATGGACATCGGGCCCTACCGGGGCAGGCTGGTCTACGAGATGTGCTTCTACTTCTACATGAGGACCCCGGCGGATTTCGAGCCGGTGGGGCAGAGCGCCACCGCCGACGACGTCCCCGAGACGCTGCAATGGGTGACCTTCGACGACCGGCGCACGATCTACCCGGACTTCTTCCGCGCGGAATTGAAGCATCCGGAGCAGACGGTCAAGCATTTTGTGACCGACGGGAGGGTACGAAAATGAGCATCATCACCAAACAGTTCCAGCCGCTGACGGACGAAGGGCGGGTCTGGGACTTCATGGTCGAAGTCTATGATGAAAACCGGTCCAACGGCGTGCCCCCCACCGTTCTTCGAATACGCTCTCGCCTCGGCCTGGCTGGACAAGAATTACCTGTTTATGGATCGGCTGTGGCTGGATGGGGACAGAATCGTGGCTTTCGCATTCTACGAAAACCCTTGCACCGACGTGTTCGTGAACCTGCGACCCGGCTACGAGGCCCTGGCTGACGAGATCGTCGAGTACGGCGAGACGCGGATGCCACGCTTCGGCGGCGAAAAGACTTTTCTATGCCCATATCGGCTATATCAGCCAGATCCACTGGCTACATTGGAAAAAGGAGCAAACCACATGACATTTGACCAAATCACCCTGCCCAACGGCCTTCGCATCATCGGGGAGCGGATTCCCCACTTCAGGTCCGTGTCCGTGGGCCTGTGGCTGGGTTCGGGATCCCAGTTTGAAACGGTGGAGGAAGCGGGCGTCAGCCACTTCCTGGAGCACATGGTGTTCAAGGGCACCGAGAAGCGCACCGCCCGGCAGATCGCAGAGGAGATGGACGCCGTGGGCGGACAGCTGAACGCCTTCACCGCCAAGGAGTGCACCTGCTTCTATGCCAAGGTGGTGGACGAGCACCTGCCCCTGGCCATGGACGTGATCTGCGACCTGGCCACCCATCCGGCCTTCGACCCGGCGGAGATGGCCAAGGAGAAGGGCGTGGTGATCGAGGAGATCGCCATGGCCGAGGACACCCCGGAGGACCTGGTGCACGAGCTGATCATGTTGGCCCACTACGGCGACCAGCAGATCTCCCGGCCCATACTGGGCACCGAGGAGAGCGTCTCCGGCTGCACCCGGGAATGCCTGCACGGCTATTGGCAGAAGATGTATCGACCCCAGAACGCGGTGCTGGCCATCGCGGGTAACTATGAATGGGACGCCGTGTTGGACATGGCGAACAAGCTGCTGGGCGATTGGAGGGCCGAGGGCCTGGACAAGCTGCCCTGCATCACCCGCACCGCGATGCCCACGATCCTGACGAAGGAAAAGGACATCGAGCAGGTGCACATCTGCCTGGGCTATCCGGCGCTGCCGATGGGGGATGAGCGCAACTACGACATCTCCATATTCAACAGCGTATTCGGCGGGGCCATGTCCTCCCGCCTGTTCCAAAAGATCCGTGAGGAGAGCGGCATGGCCTACACCGTGTACAGCTATCCCAACGCCTATACCGACACCGGCATGCTGTCGGTCTACGCCGCCACAAACCCTGAAACGGCGGTGCAGGTGTATCAGATGATCGAGGCCGAGGCGAAGGCCATCGCCGAGGGTGGCATGACCGAAAAGGAGTTCGCCATGGCCCGGGAGCAGCTGAAGTCCGGCTACATCCTCGGGCTGGAATCCACCTCGGCCCGCATGCAGTCAAACGGGCGAAGGCTGCTGCTGATGAATACCACCCGCACAGAGAGCGAGACCATCGACCGCATCAACGCCGTCTCCTGCGACGCGGCCAATGCCCTGATGAAGCAGATGCTGACCGCGCCCCACTCCGTGGCCCTGGTGGGCAAGGGCGTTGAAACCATTGCGGGGAAGCTGGGATAGCATGCTGAATATCGAAGGAAAGACCGTCGAGCTGTTTGCGCCCGTGAGTCCCGGCGCGCCGCTGGTGGTGTTGAACGGTGAGGCGGGCGAGGGCGCGGAGGTGGCCAACGCCGTAAGGCGTCTGACGGATGTGGATTTTGCCCTCGCTGCCGTGAGCGGCCTGTGCTGGGAAGACGACCTGACGCCCTGGGCCATACCGCCCATCGGAAAGGGTCAGGCTCCCTGCGCGGGAAAGGCGGACGTCTATATCGAACTGCTGACGGGCGGCGTACTGCCGAAGGTGCTGGAGGTGCTGCCGGGCGCGCCAGCCTACATTGCGCTGGCGGGGTATTCACTGGCCGGCCTGTTCGCGCTCTACGCGATGTTTCGCACGGATGCGTTTGCCCGCATTGCCAGCGCCTCGGGTTCACTGTGGTATCCGGGCTTTGTGGAATATGCCCAGTCCCACGCGCCGGTGCGGAAGCCGGACGCGCTCTACCTCTCGCTAGGCGACAGGGAGGGCCGCACACGCAATCCCCTGATGCGCCCCGTAGAGGACAATACCCGCCAGCTGGCGGCGCATTATCGAAATTCGGGCATCCCTATGACCCTGGAAATGAATCCCGGCGGCCACTTCAACGACCCCAACGGCCGCATGGCCCGGGGAATCGCATGGATGCTGGAGCGGTAGGACGCCGCAGTGCAGCGCCACTGGCCCCACGTCGACATGGATCAAACATACCTGTCAAACCCCATTGAAATATGTGGCAAATGTGATTATAGATAAAAGTAAGCCGCTTGTTGACAAGCGGCTTTGGCAGGGGCAGTAAGATTCGAACTCACAACAAAGGTTTTGGAGACCCACGTGTTACCATTACACCATGCCCCTATGTTCTGCGAACAAAAGGATTATACCTCAAAACAGGGGGTTTGTCAATAGCTTTGTTGTTTAAATTTCTCACATAGAAGAAAATGGAAACGCAGGATAGTGACTATGTAACGATATAATAATTCAAAGAGGTTGACAATGCCATCACATGCAAATTATTAACGAAAGAAATTATTCATGTTCCTTGACTAAATCCCATAGTCGTTGTATAGTTAGGATGAACGACTTAAATGGATGAATATGGCTTATGATATATTGAAATGGAGTGGCGGAATTGTTTAAAAGATCTTCGGGGCTGGATGGCAGGCATCGCAACGGAACCCCATATATGAATCCAAACGTGACCAGTATCCTGAAAAAGGTTGAGGAAGAAACCAAGGACCCGGCGCTTACCCAGAGCGTGTATTTTGGCCCCACGGCGATGACCCACATCCGCAGGCTGATTGAAATGGGCGGCACGATCATCACGGATACCATGCTATTGGCCAACGACATCAACACCGGGCTGCTGGGCGAACACGGCACGCAGATCATGTGCTTTATCGATGATCCCCATGTGGTCTACCTGGCCGAGCAGCGCCATGTGACCCGGGCGGAGGTGGCGGTGGATTATGGCCTGGCCGTGACGGGCCCCAAGCTGATGGTGGTGGGCAGCGCCCCCGCCGCGATCAATCGCATCATCAGCCGCCGACAGCACGAGCCCCTCAGCGATGTCTGTGTCCTTGCCGCCCCGACGGGGTTTGCCAGCGTCGTACAGATGAAGGAGCGATTGATGGACAGCGACCTCACCTCCATCGTTGTGCGTGGCAAGAAGGGCGGCGTTCAAACCACGGCGGCGCTGCTCAACGCCATACTGCGGGAAATCGCTGAAAACCCGAACGGCTGAAAATGGAAAAGCATCCTTTGCGAAGGATGCTTTTCCATTTTCAGCCAAGTATGAATGTCTGCAGATCCTGTACGCTGTCAAAGGCGTGGGGCACGTCCAGTTCACCCAGCTCTGACATTTTGCGATAGCCCCAGCTCACCCAGGCACAGTCGATGCCGACGTTGGCTGCGGTCTGCAGGTCCGTCTCGCCGTCGCCTACGTACAGCGTGCGCCCGGGATCCGCGCCGAGCTGTCGGATGATCCGCAGCGCGCCGTCGGGAGCAGGTTTTCTGGGCAGATCGGATTGCTCGCCCAGTATGCAGGCCAGCTTGCCCGGCAGGTGCGCCTCGCACAGGGCCCGGGTGGCGCTGTCCACCTTGTTGGAATTCACCGCCGCCAGTATGCCGGCGTTTCTCATCGCGTCCAGCAGGGCCGGTATGCCGTCAAATGGGCGGGTGGAGACGTTCACGTGACTCAAATAGTATTCTTTGAAGTCAGCAAGGGCCAGGCGGGAGGCTTCTTCACCGGAGCCCTCGGGGATCGCGCGTCGCATGGTGTTGGCGATGCCATTTCCGATCATGCGACGCACCTCTGCGCTTGGGCGCAGGGGAAAGCCCTGGCGCTCCAGGGCGTGATTGACCGCCCGGGTCAGATCGTCCAGCGTGTCCAGTAGCGTGCCGTCCAGGTCGAATATCACAAGCTCGTATCTCATATATCCATCACCACATTATTTATTCTCAGAGCATCATATCAGATGCGGGGAATGGCCGCGGGTCGATCAGGTTAGAATTCTGTTATATAGCAGAACATTCCGTGACGAATGCCGGCGGGAATTGAATTTGCCGGAAATATATGGTAGAATATAACTTGGTTGAGTATACAGTGTTTATTGCAGTGGAGGATGCGCCATGCCAGCCTATCAAGCCTTTGCCGGGTTGTACGATGCCCTGATGGACGATGTCGATTACGACGCCTGGGTCGGGTATTACCTGGCTTTGCTCGGGCGCATGGGCGTCACGCCCCGCACGCTGTGCGACTGCGCCTGCGGTACAGGCGCGATGTCCGTGCGCTTTGCCCGGCAGGGCATGCGGGTGACGGGCGTAGATCTGTCCGTCGACATGCTGGAGCTGGCCCGCCAAAAGGCGCTGCAATACGGCGTACAGGCCATGTTCGTCTGCCAGGATATGTGCGCGCTGACGCTGCCCCGACCGGTGGACGCGCTGGTTTGCGCCTGCGACGGCGTTAACTACCTGCTGGACGACGACCGGCTCAGGGCCTTTTTTACCCGCGCGCGGCAGGCCCTGAAGCCGGGCGGCGCGCTGGCCTTCGACATCTCCTCGGCCTTTAAACTCAGGCAGACCCTGGGGAACAATTTCTTCGGCGAGGACCGGGGCGACATCGCCTATCTGTGGAGCAACCGGTTTGATGAGGCCGCGGGAACCGTCACCATGGACCTGACCTTCTTCACCCGGGAGGCGGACGGGCGCTACCGGCGCTTTGACGAGCTTCACGTGCAGAAGGCCCACGAGCCGAAGCACCTGCTGGTGTTGCTGGCGGAGTGCGGCTTTTCGGGCGCGAAGGTCTTCGGCGACCGGAACTTCAATGTCCCCGGGGCGGATGAGGCGCGCATTCACATCGCGGCCATCCGGGAATAATATGGATAAGGAGCATTCTTGAATGAGCGTTATGAATCAGGACGGCATATTGCACATCTCCCTCCTGGAGGGCCAGGCGCGGGCGATATTGACCGAGAGCACACAGGTGGTGCAGCGGGCCAAGGACATCCACGGCCTCTCCAAAATCGCCACCGCGGCGCTGGGCCGGACGCTGACGGCCACGGCCATGATGGGCAGCATGCTCAAGGGCAGGGACGAGAGCGTCACGACCTCCATCAAGGGCGGCGGACCCATCGGCACGGTGCTGGCGGTGGCCGGGGCCGATTGCTCGGTAAAGGGCTATGTGGACAACCCGGCCATCGACCTGCCCCGCACGGGGCCGAAGCTGCCCGTCGGTGCGGCGGTGGGCAGGGAAGGCCGCCTGTCCGTCATCAAGGACCTGCGGATGCGGGAGCCCTACGTGGGCCAGGTGAACCTGGTCTCCGGCGAGATCGCCGAGGATTTCGCCATGTACTTCACGGCCTCCGAACAGACCCCGTCTCTGGTGTCCTTGGGCGTGCTGGTCAGCGACGAGCGGGTGGAATCCGCCGGCGGCCTGATCGTGCAGCTGATGCCGGGGGCCAGCGAGGCGGCCATACGCTCCATCGAGGCCAGCGCGGGCATGTTCATGGATATCTCGGGCACGATAAAGGAATATCATCTGGATGGCGCGGTCAACCAGCTGCTCATGCATCTGCAGCCTCAGGTGCTCGAGCGCAGGGACGTGCGCTATGCCTGCGATTGCAGCCGTGCGCGCGTGGAGAAGGCGCTGATCACTCTGGGAGCTGAAGAGCTGACCGACATGATCCAGACCCAGCACGGCGCCCAGGTGGATTGCCACTTCTGCAACAAGCGCTATCGCTTCACAGAGGTCGATCTGCAGGCCCTGCTGGACGCCGCGACCGCGAAGGAAAACGCTGCAAACGCGCAATAAAAACCGACTTCGGTATGGATTCAGGAGTTTTGATGGATAGAAATCTCAAAGTCGTCGCTTTCAAGCGATCCTCGGCCTATGTGCACCACCGCGCCATGATGAACCGCAGGGAAAACAACATCGTAGATGCGCTGGAGCTGATGCGCAGGGCGGTGGAGGCCGCGCCGGAGAACCGGGAGTACCGCCTGGACCTGGCGGAGCTCTACTGTGAAATGGGCTGCCATGAGCAGTCCACCCGGTTGCTGCTGGACATGCTGGCAGAGGATGACGGACCTTCGGAGTGCTATTACGGCTTGGCGCTGAACCAGCTGGGCATGAACGACCTCACCGGCGCGCGCCGTTCACTGAGCCTATACAGGCGGCGGGACCCGGAGGGGGCCCACCTGGAGGAGGTGCAGCGACTGGCGACGGAGTTGGACTATTTTGGAGAGCTGTCCCACCCGGTCAACCGCAAGCTGTACAGGGCGGCGTCCATCGCCAACCGTGCCTGTGACGCCATGAAGGCGGACATGAACGACAAGGCCTGCCGGCTCTTCGAGCGGTCGCTGGCTATGTCGTCGGAGCAGTACGACATGCGGGCACTGTACGCCATGGCGCTGCTGATCTGTGGCCGGGGCGAGGAGGCGCTGGCCCAGGCCGGACGGGCGGCGGAGGGCTATCCCCCCTCGGTAAAGGCGCTGTGCGTCAGCGCCCAGGTGTTCGCCCTGTCCGGCGACGCCCGAGCCGCGCGGGCGCTGCTCACCCGTGCCATGGAAGAGCGGCCCGAAAGCCAGGACCTGCGGTTGATGATCTATGTGATGGGCGAGCTGGGCATGGACGCCGACGTGGCGAACTATGTGCGCCAGGCCCTGAGGGAAGCGCCCTTCGACCGGGATCTGTTGCACATGCGGGCGGTGGCGCTGAACCGCACCGGCACGCCGGATATCCGCGTGGCCCGGTTCTGGGCGCGCATACTGCGCATCGACCCAGGGGACAGCGTGGCCCAGTTCTACCAGGAGGCGGCGCTGAACGGGCGCCTGAACGAGGACCCGCCGGACTACGGCTACCAGGTACCCCGACGGGAATTCGAGCGCCGGCTTCGGTTGCTGGTGGAGCAGCTGAGCCAGGGCTATGAGCAACTGGAGGACCGCTGGCGGAAGGATCCTGGCTTCAGGCAGCTGATGGGCTGGGCAGTGCGAGCAGAGGATCCCCGGCTGAGCCGCGCTGCCATGACCGCGCTGACGACCATCGATCACAGGGAATCCAGGAGCCTGCTGCGGATGCTGCTGTTCAACGAGGGCGTGCCCGGAGACCTGAAGGTCCACGCTGCCCTGGTGCTGCGCCTGCAGGGCGTCGATTCGGAGGCCATCATGCCTGCGAAGACGGGCCTCGGGCCGGGTTTCATGCCCGACGCCAAGGCCATGATGGCCCGGCTGGGCGTGGGCGAGCGCCAGCTGGTGCGCTATGCCGACGAGGTGCTCCAACGGGAGTACGGCATAGCGGCGCTCAGCCACCTGCTGCTGATCTGGTCGGCCTACCGGCAGCTGCGCGGCACGTCGATGGATCCCGTGCGCTGCGTGGGTGGCGGCGCGGCGGCGCTGGCCTACAGCTACATGCTGGTCTATGGGCCCAGGCCGGACGCCGGCGCGCTGGCGGAGCAGTTCGGCTGTGATGCCCGGCAGCTGGTGTACTATGCCCGGCGCATCGCCAGCTGCCTGGACAGGATCGCAAGAGAGTATTGATAACGGAGAAGGCTATGAAGATACACGATTTTGACGCCAAATTCTTTGATTACGCCCGCACCTGGATGGCCATGCATCCCGGCATGACCGAAAAGCAGGTGGAGGACAGCTACAACGAGATCATGCTGAACTGGCTGAATGCGCCAGCCAAGTGGCTGGACGGGGAGAAGCCGGGAGAGTATTTCCTGCGCTACAGCGAACCGAAGGACCTGCTGAAGCTGCTGGAGGAGTACAATAAGCGGGATATCGGCCTGCCGGAGCCGCTGTACAGCCGGGTGGTCAGCATTGGCGAGCCCTGTGTGCCCGGCCTCATGCGCATCGCAGCGGACGGGGACCGGCCTGAATCGCTACGGGCCACGGCGCTGGCGCTGCTGCGGGACATCGACAGCGACGATGCCCGGGACCTGTATGTCGACCTGGCCTGTCGGGGCGGCGAGGGGGACGAGATCAGCGAGCTGGCGGCGGACATCCTCTCCGACGGGGACGGTAGCCGGATCGGGGCGCTGCTGGAGCACTATGACGACGCCGGGGAGTTCGGCCAACAGCGCATACTTGGCATCTGCGCCAATTTCCCGGGGGACGACCGCATACTCAGCTACATGCTGGACAAGCTGCGCAATCGACCGGAGCAGCGCGCACTGTACGCTTCGTTTCTGGGCAAGCTGGGCGACCCAAGGGCCATCGACGCCATGAAGCCGTTTTTGACCCTGAAGGACATCGGCTATCTGGATTATATCGAGCTGCGCAACGCTATTGAGGAGTTGGGCGGCGACCCGGGCGAGGAGCGCACCTTTTACGGCGACCCGGATTACGAGGCCATGCGCAACATCTGACGCAATCACATCGAAAGGGAGGAAGATCTGTGTACTGTTCACACTGCGGGAAAAAAGTGGGCGAAGACATGCTCTTCTGCCCTTTCTGCGGCAAGCCCATCGTCATACCGGAACAGGACGATGAGTCGGTGGCTGCGCCTGTCGACGCCGTTGCGGCCTCTGAGGTAGAAGGTGGGGACGGGCATGACGCCGGAAGCCAGGAAGCGGAAGCAGTCGATTTGACGGCGGAAAAGACTGATAATAAACCGACGTCGGTTTTAAAAGACGACGATGCGCCGGATGACGCGAAGCCCGCCGAGCCTCTGACAGACGCGGCTGCGGAGCTGCTGGATTGGGATCGGGCCCGCAAGCGCCACATGGAGGCGGATGTGTGGGCCAGGCCCGAAGCGCCGGCGGAGGACTTTTCGCCCCTCGCATTGGTGCAAGCCGATGAAAAGCTGGAGGAATCGGACTGGAAGGAAGCGGTCACAAAGAAAAAGGAGGCCGTCACCCTCGAAAAGAAGCCGCCGGAGATGAAGCGGGACGAGGAAGCGCCCGTCCGATTGGATGGCGCCGCGCCGAAGCTGGAGCTGGACATTCAGGGCGCAAAGCCCCGGGACAAGGGCAAGAAGACACGCAAGCCGGCCAACACGCTGGTGCCGCCAAAGACGATGGACCCCGATGACATCTTTATGGACCGCAAACGCGCGCCCTACGAAGCGGACGACCCCTACGACGACGACGGCGAGGGGGATGGCCTGGGGGGCAGTTTTGCCTTCGAGGAAGACGACGAGGGGAGCTTTTTCTTGCGGCATCTCAGGGGGATCGTTGGGCTGGCGCTGTTTGTGATACTGCTGCTGATGTTTGTGATCTTCGCCTTTTCGCGGGCGGGGCAGGTCAGCCTGGCGCGGGTAAACGCCGCCTGGAGCAAGGACGCGTACAGCACCCTGGGCTACCAGTACTACCAGGCAGGCGACTACAGCCAGGCGGGGCTGTACTACGAGCGCGCGCTGCAGCGCGATCCGAACAGCTACAGCTATGCCTCCTCCGCCGCGATGGCTTACCTTGAGGCCGGGGACAATGAAAAAGCGGCGGCAATGCTGAAGCGCTGCGCCGAGATCGACCCGACAAAGCTGGAGCCCTACGTATACCTGCTGAGGCTCTACCCGGATGCCGCGTCCAGACCCTGGGACATCACCCAACTGTTGCAGCAGGGCTATCAGAAGACCGGCGACGCCCGCCTGAACGTCACCGGGTGACACGAAGGATCATGGAGGAAGCGAATCCAGTGCAGACGCCGGAATTCCTGCTCGCGCCGATGGACGGCATGACCCGCGCCTCATTTCGGAGCATCTGCTTCGACTATGGGGCCGATGGGGCGACCACGGAGATGATACAGTCGCTGGCCTACGGGCGGGCGAAGCGCCCCATGAGCCCAGCGTTCCAGGAGGTATTGGCCCGCTATCCGTCAGAACGCAACCTGGCGGCCCAGCTGATCGGCAGCGACCCGGCAGCGATGGCGGAATCGGCCCGCAGGCTCGAGGCGCTGGAGCGCTTTGACGCCATCGACATCAACATGGGCTGTCCGGCGCGCAAGGTGGTGGGCAGCGGCAACGGCGCGGCGCTGTTAAGGACGCCTGAACGGGCGGTGGCGGTCATGGCCGCCGTGAAGGCGGCCACATCCCTGCCGGTGCGGCTGAAGCTGCGGTTGGGCTGGGACGCGGCACACATCACCGCCCCCTACCTGGTTCAGCAGGCAGAGGCACTGGGCTTTCAGAGCGTCACGCTGCACGGGCGCACCCGGGAGCAGATGTACCTGGGGCCTGTCGATACGCAGGCGATACGGGCCGTCTGTGACGCCGTGCGCATACCGGTCTACGCCAACGGCGGCGTCATCTGCGCCGCGGACGCGCTGACCTTCCTGAGGGATACCCATGCGGCGGGAATCGCTATCGGCAGGGCTGCGCTGAAGGCGCCCTGGATATTCGAGGACATCGCTACCCTTCGCCGGGGCGGGGCGGTGGGTTCCAGGCGCGCCCCCGAGCGTGTCGCCCTGCTGATCCGGCTGGCGACGCTGACCTGCGGCCACCGCCCCGAGGGCGTGGCCATCTGCGAGATGAGACGCTTCTGTGGCTGGATATTGGCGGGTCTGAACAGCTTTGACGCAGTGCTGACCCGCCTGAACAATGTCGTCACCCTTGACGACTTCCGGGCCCTGCTGGAGGGCTATCTGGACGACCTGGAGAAGCACGGCGACCTGGAGCTTCATCCGGAGCTGCTGCCCAGGCCCACGCTGGACACCGTCGCCCACCGCCAGGCGCGCCGCATGGCCAAGTGGATGTAGAGCGGTTTGGAAGCAGAATTTGCAACTATTACTGTGTTGTTTCTCCGACCATTCAAAGCCAATGTTCAACAATTGGAAATGATTTCTACATCAAATTATCTGATTTATAGCGGTAGTGATGTTGACAGAGATGAATTGTAATGATAATATTAAATTCAGCGCGGATGCATCTTTTTTTGAGTTTCTGCGGTCTAAGGAACAGTGCTTAAGTTGAAATCCAATACTATCTCTCAAGGAGCGCCAAGACAATGAAAAAGCTGGTTTATTTGCTGATATTGAGCCTCTGTGTAAATGGTTTGACAGGGGCTTCCTTGCCGTGGCTGCAATCGGCCAGAGCTGCCTCGAAGACGGAGGAAAAGTCGGAAAAGCAGTCTGACAGTAAGAGCAAGAAGGAAAAGTCCGAGAAGAAGACGTCCAAGGATCAATCAAAGAAGACCGGCAAGGACAGCGATAAGTCGGACAAGAGCAAAAAAAAGACCAAGGTCGAAAAAGAAAAGGAATACACCCTGGACCTTGCGAAGAACAACCAGGTCGCACTCAGCGTCGTATTGAAATATACGAAGATGGACATCAAGCTGAAGGACGTCAAGTCCATCGAGCTGGAAGACGCGAAGGATAAAAAGCGTATCCGTTGGGAAAAGGACGAGGAAAACGAAGGCGATTACATCCTTACAGTATTGAAGGATTTCAAGGAGCTCAGGCTGCGGGTCGTCACCAAAAAGAAGAGCAGGCTTCTCGTGCTGAAAAACGGCGCCAAGGACGCCAGGGATGAAGGGAAAGCAGCGAAGGCTCCAGGAAAAGAGACGACTGAGGATACGAAGGCGCCTTCTGAGGAAAAGCAGGAAAAGCCTGCCTCGAAGGGTAAGAAAGCGGAAGAGGATGAAACGGATGAGGCGCCTTTGGATTTGCCGGAAGTGACACTGGCGCAGGAAAAGGACATAATCGAAGAACAGACCAAAGTCGACAAAGAAGCGGACTCCAGCGAAATCGAGTTGCATCCCGTAAAAGAGGAAGCGAGCGAATACCCGGAAGAGCCATTGACTGCGGTAACAGAAGACGCCAAGGATGGCGAGGAAGGCCAGAAGGAGAGCGCCGGGGAACTGGCAGAGCCCACCGAAGAACAGCAAGAGCCAGGCGAGGAACCGGCGGAACCCACCGAAGAGCAGCAAGAGCCAGGCGAGGAACCGGCGGAACCCACCGAAGAGCAGCAGGAGCCAGGCGAGGAACAGGCCGAGCCAACCGAAGAACAGGAAAAGTCCGGCGAAGAACCGTCGGAGCTCACCGCGGAACAGCAAGAGCCCGGCAATGTACAGGCCGAGCCAACCGAAGAGCAGGAAGAGCCCGGCGAGGAGCCGGCGGAGCCCACCGAGAAACAGCAAGAGCCAGGCGAGGAACCGGCGGAACCCACCGAAGAACAGCAAGAGCCCGGCGAAGAACCGGCGGAGCCCACCGAAGAACAGGAAGAGCCCGGCAAGGAGCCGGCGGAGCCCGCCGAAGAACAGGAAGAGCCCGGCGAGGAGCCGGCGGAGCCCACCGGGGAACAGGAAGAGCCTGGCGAGGGACAGGGCGAGCCCAGCGAAGAGCAGGAAAAGTCCGGCGAAGAACCGACAGAGCCCACCGGGGAGCAGGAACAGACCGGTGAGGAACAGGGCGAGAGCGGCGAAGAACCGACAGAGCCCACCGGGGAACAGGAAGAGCCTGGCGAGGAACAGGCGGAGCCCACCGATGAACAGGGCGAACCCGACGACGGCGAAGGCGCTCCCGGCTCGGAGGATGGCGAAAGCCCAGAAGGTGGAAGCGGGGAAGAGGACGAAGCGCCCCAGGCTGAAACCGGCACGTCGATTCCCAAGGAGGCGGAGGCCTGGTTCAAGCGGGGAACCGAGCTGCTGTGGGGTTCGCTGGAGGAAGTCGTCGCCCAGCTGACCGGCGGCGAGACGGTTTACATTCAGACGGAAAAGCTGATGCTCATCAAGGAAGCGCCGACGCAGCTGCTGTCGACTGTGACGTTTATGCCCGACGGCGACGTCTTTAAGGGAAGCTACAGCGTGCGCATCTCCACGGACAATCCCGCCCTCGTGGGCCAGCCGGCGCTGATCCAACCGGCGAACCTGCCCGAGTTGGGCGAAGTGGCGGACCTGTACATCTGGGTCAAGCTGGACGAGGAATCGCCTGAAGAAGGCGAGGAGCAGGGTGAAGAGGGCGAAGAGCCGACCCTCGTGGTGACGGTGACCGGTTTCGAGCCCTCAGGCTGGAGCAGGACCCAGCCGCAGTTTACCCTCTCCGGCATTCCTGAGGGCAAGGAATGGTCCTATGCAGCCATCATCTACGACGAGCGGATCGTGCCGATCGCATCAAATGTCTATGCCCCGGACGAGGAGGGCATCTTCACCCTGCGCTTTGCAATGCTGAACGACCTTGGCGACATCATGGCCGCCTCGGAACAGTATACCCTCCAGCTGGACTGGACTGCGCCGGAGGTTTCCATCGAGGTGGACGAGGAGACCAGCTACACGCTGAACATCTATGCCACCGATAAAGCCAGCGGCCTGGACGCGGTGTCCGTCGACAAGGGCAAGACCTGGGAGCCGATCGACGAGGACGGCTATACCGTGACCGAGGAGGAAGAAAAGACCTTCAAGGCTGGCACCATAAGGGTCCGCGACGTCGCCGGCAACGTCTTCAAGTCCGAAGAGGAATACACGGTCGAGGAGGTCGAGGACGAGGAAGGCGAAGAGGAAGGCGAGGAAGGTGAAGAAGGCGGCGAAGAAGGCGGCGGCGGAGGCGGCGGCGGAGGCAACGGCTCCGGCACGCCCGCGCTGCCCCACTCCAGGGGCGATGGAGAAGAGGGCGCGGATTACGACGCCCTGATCCTGGACCTGCCCGAGGGGCCGATGGCGCAGCTGACGGTGGGCGGCGAGCCCATGCCATTGACCCTCGAGCTGGCATCTGCCCAGGAGCCTGACGCCCCGGTAGGCGCGACCCAGTCCTTTACCGGCAGGCTGTGCCACTGGAAGGACGCCTCGGACGACGACACCCCGAACACGCTGCTGCTGGAAGCGGAGATCGCGGACGGCCTGGGCGACGCCTTCACCTATGAATGGCACTTCAACGGCGAGGTATACCGGATGCTGGCCAACAGCGGCATCAAATACGTGGCGCTGAAGGTCGACGATACCGTGGCCGCGTTCCCGACGGAGGGCTTTACCGGCGGCACGCGGTATACGGAGTTGAAGATGCAGGGCGTTTCAACCCGTAAATTTGACTACATCCTGGCGATGAAGCTGAACCTGGATCCCAGCCATGTCTCGGCGATGACCGACAGCGATTATTCCCAGGAATGCGACCTTTCGATCCTCACCAAGGTGGAGGAGACGAACTACGAGCTGAGCAATTCGCCCCAGAGCATGATGTACTTCTACAATGTCTTCCTGGGTCCCGAGGACATGATGGATCAGCCCTTTGGCGAGTACCGCGCGAACGCATAAAAAGAGCGACAATGACTATCCGAGGAGGCTGATTCCATGAGGAGCAACAAGCTGCGCATCTGCGCCCTGATTGTGGCGCTGGCCATGCTGGCCGGTGTTCCGGCGCTGGCCCAGATTTCCTTCCAGGGCACCGTCGTTTCCAGCAGGACCATCGCCGTCAACGCGCCCTTCGGCGGGATCGTGGACGTGATCGACCTGCGCAAGGGTGACCCCATACAGGTCGGCGGGCCCGTGGCGACCATAAGGACCACCAAGGTCTTTGCGGAGATGGACGGCACCGTCAGCGGCATCTTCGCCAGGGAGGGCGATCAGACCGAGGGCATCACCGAGCGCTACGGCGCGGTGATGTACATAGAGCCGGTAAACCGGTATGTGGTGTCCGCCACCACCGAGAAGGCCTACAACAGCAGCGAGACCCGGTATATCCACATCGGCGAGCGCGTGCACCTGGCCTGCACCAAGGACGGCACCCACGTGGGCACCGCGGTGGTCACCAACGTCGGCGGCGAGTCATCCTCGGATAACTCCAACTCAGGCGACAGCGGCTCCGGCAGCAGCGCCAGCTACACCTCCTATAAGCTGGAGGTAACCAGCGGCGACTTCTACATGGGCGAGACCGTGGGCATCTATCGCGACGCGGCCCATTCCTCCGAGAGCCGCATCGGTCGCGGCACGATCCAGCAGAATTCCGCCGTGGCCGTCAAGGGCACCGGCAGCGTGCTGAAGATGCACGTGCAGGCAGGGGATCACGTGGAGCGCGGCGAGGTGCTGTTTGAGACGGTTGAGGGCGTGTTGGACGGCCTTTACGCCATGGATAATACCATCTATTCCCCGATGGACGGCATCGTCGCCACCGTCGACGCGGTGCAGGGCAGCGCGGTTGAGAAGAACGGCAAGCTGATCTCGGTCTTCCCGCAGGAAGCCCTGCAGATCGCAATCAAGGTCTCTGAGCTTGACCTGAAGGAGATTCACGAGGGCGACAAGGTCTCCATCGAATTTGAATGGGACATGGACGGCACCCGACAGGTACCGGGCGTGGTTTCCAGCATTTCCCGGGTGGGCGAGGAACAGACCGATAAGACCAGCGACGCCCAATATACCGCCTATGTGGACTTTACGCCCGACGATACCGTGCGCCTGGACATGACGGTGAGCGTCTATACCCAGGCCGACAGCACCCAGGAGAACGCGGACTTCGCCGAAGAAGGGGAAGCCGACGCGTCGGATGAGTTCCCCATTGAGAGCAATCACGATTAAAAGGAGAATTTGGCAATGAAGAAAATTTGCATCCTGCTGGCACTGATCCTGGCGCTGGCCTGCGTACCCGCATTTGCTGCGGAGGGCGACGCGATCCTGGGCATGTCCAATGAAAGCACGCTCAGCTTCAGCTACTGCTTTTCCATCGGGGATACGCTGTATCTCGTCAGCTACGGCACCCTGTATACCTACCACGTGGGCGATTCGGACCTGAAGGAGTACAGCATCGCCGTACCTGAGGATCAGTTCGGGGGCCTGACCAGCTTTGAATTCGCCACGTCGCCCTTTGCCGCAGACGGCAAGCTCTACGCCCTCAACCTGGTTACGGAGTACGGTCTGAACACGGAGTTCAAGGGCGCGTACATCACCGAGCTGGCGCTCAATGACAGCGGCGATGCAGCTTCCACCGTGGTTTGCGAGGTGGATTGGAGCGACCTGGTCGAATTCTACGACAACAGCTCCTATCCCATCCAGCCCGACATCGTCATCGGCGGCCAGGGGACGGCCTTTGCCCGCTATTATGACAACATGGGCGACTACAAGACCATTTCCATTGACCTGGCCACAGGGCTGACCCTTGACGTCGAGGAGCTGAGCGGCGCCTACGTCATCACGCCCTATAAGGATGGGACGATGCTTGCCGAGGTGTACGATGGTGAGAGCAATTCATCGGCGCTGCTCACCAGCTATAATCCCACCGACGGCAGCACCGAGACGCTGTGTGAAATTCCCGTCGATAACTACAACCCGCCCCTCGGCTTGGCCTATGACGCCCAGGCGGATGTCCTGTACTGCGTCAAGTCCGGTGAGATCTGCCCCATTGATCTGCAGACCGGAACCCTCGGCGAGGGCGTCACTGAGATGCCCCTGGAGGCCTACAGCGGCGCGCCCGGATGCATACTGGACGGCGGCTACTATGCCTTCTGCGGCGAAGGCGCGACGGTTCGCAATCTCGATCCCCAGCAGAAGGCCCAGACCAAGCTGCGCGTGAACGACAGCTTCTGGAGCGACAGCGTGAATTCCGCCTACTATCGCTTTGCCAACGCCCACGGCGATGTCAGCGTGGTGCTGTCCCGCGAATATTCCGAGGTCGAAAACCTCATCGAGAACATGATGAACCGGGATGACCGGGTGGATATCTACGTGCTGGCCACCTCCAATTCGGTCTATGAAGCGCTGTTCAACCGCGGCTACCTGATGGAGCTGGACGGCAACGAAAAGGTCAAGGCCCTGGCGGACAGCATGTATCCCGGCCTTCGCGAGAAGCTCTCCACGGACGGCCACCTGGTGGCGCTTCCGCTCTCCGCCTACGGCTGGGCTGTGGGCATCAACGAACAGGCGCTTGCCAAGCTGGGCATGAAGCTCGAGGACGTGCCCGACAACTGGTCCGATTTCCTGGATTTCCTGGCGGGCCTGGAGGGCAAGCTGACCGCGGAGAACGGCGTTCACCTGCTCTATAACGGCTACACCGATTCCGATGTGCGCTACGAGCTGATGAACATGATCCTGGTGGATTACCAGTATTATGTGAACGCTACCGACCCCGATATGGGCTATGACAACCCGCTGGTGCACGAGCTGCTGGAGAAGCTGGAGAAGATCGACTTTACGGCGCTGGGCTGCCCCTCGGACATGGAGGATCAGACCTTCGAGCTGGATGCGTATGATGAGGAATCGGTGCTGATGTCCTGCAGCACGGGCTGCAATATCGGCAACTTCTACAGCCAGTTTACCCCCGTGCTGATGCACGTGACGAAGGATGCCCCCAGCTACCTGGTGCTGGATACCACGGTTCTGGTCATCAACCCCTTCACCAAGAACGCGGACGCGGCGCTGGCCTTCGCCGGCGAGGTGGTGGACAACCTGACTACCCAGACGCGCTACAGCATCATCCCCGACCTGAACGACCCGATTCGCGGCGACCAGAACCAGGCGACGCTGGACGAGCTGAAGGAAGAGCTGAACGCGCTGCGCAGCGAATACGAGAGCGCGCCCGCCGAGGAAAAGCAGAGCCTTGAGCTGGACGTGCAGGAGGCGGAGAAGACCGTAGAGTATGCCGAGGCCAACAACTGGGATGTCTCGCCCACGGAGCTGGAATGGTATCGCGCCCACGACGACAACATCATCGTCTCCATCTACAACTGGCTGTACCCCGATACGTCCTCCGAAGAAGAGGACAGCGGCATCAGCCAGGCGGCAGAGGCGGAGGACCTGATGGACCAGTACCTGAACGGGCAGATCAGCCTGAACGACATGCTTTCCGGAATCGACAGGAAGGTACAGATGCGGCGCCTGGAGGGCAACTGACGCTCTGTAATTACAAGAAAAATAAACTCCATCGCGGCGGGGATGGGTGCAAACCCGTTCCCGCCGGTCATGGGAGGACAATGTGTTTATTCGCAAGAAATCCGTTTGGCTGTTCCTGGCGCCCGGGCTGCTTGGGCTGATGCTGTTCTATGTGATTCCGTTTATCGGCGGAATCTATTACAGCCTGACAGATGGCACCTATCGCAACGCCTTTGTGGGCATGGCCAACTACGTGGGCATGTGGCGAAACCAGATGTTCCTGCTGGGGCTTAAAAACACCCTCGAACTGTCGCTGATTTGCGCGCCGCTGGTGTGGGTGCTGTCCTTCGCCATCGCCTCCCTGTTGAACCGGCTGCGGCCCAAGGGCGCTTTTTTTCGCAACAGCGTGCTGCTGCCGTATCTGATGCCGTCCTCGGCCATGCTGCTGTTCTGGCTGGTGATATTCGATTTCGGCGGCGTGATCAATCGCGTGGTGACGGCGCTGGGCTACGATCGGGTCATGTGGCTGCAGGGCAGCCAGATGCGCGTGCCCATCATACTGCTGTTCATGTGGAAGAACCTGGGCTTTGCGGTGATCATCTTCCTGTCGGCCATCCAGGCCGTTCCCCAGCCGCTGTATGAATACGCCACGCTGGAGGGAGCCGGCTTCCTGCGGCAGACCTTCGGCATCACGCTGCCGATGATCGTGCCGACGGCCTTCCTGGTGATCATACTGGAATGGATCAATGCCTTCAAGATCTTCAAGGAAGTGTACTTTATCAGCGGCGCCTATCCTGATGAATCGGTCTATACCCTTCAGCACTATATGAACAACATGTACAACAAGCTGAATTACCAGAACGTGACCACTGCGGCCTACAGCTTCGCGCTGATCGTGTTCGCGCTGTTTGGTGTGCTGTTTTTCACCCAGCGTCGGTTGCTGAAGCGGCTGAGCTGAAGCGGGGGTGCTGGATATGGAAAAGATCAGGGTACGCCAGGTCGGCGGTGGGAAGCTGTTCACTCGGACGGTGCTGGGGCTGCTGGCGGTCGTCATGCTGGTGCCGGTGGTGGTGACCTTCCTGTATTCCTTCTGCTCGCCCGACGAGATCGGCGCGTTCATGAAGACTCGCGGCAACTATGATACCGCCGCGTGGATGGAGGTCAAGCTGTCGCCGAAGGTATTCTCGCTGAGCCAGTATTACAACATACTGGTCCAGGATATGTCCATACTGCGCATGTTCGTCAATTCGGTCATCTACGCGGTGATGATACTGCTGGGGCAGGCCGCGGTGGTTCCGATGATGGCCTACGCGCTGAGCCGCTTCCGGTTCAGGGGCCGCGAGACCATATTCTTCGGCATCATCATGCTGATGCTGCTGCCGTTCCAGGTGACGATGGTGCCGAACGTGCTGACGCTGCGGACCGTCGGACTGCTGAACACGGTCTGGGCGGTGATCATACCGATGTGGTTTTCGCCGTTTTACATCTTTCTGATTCGCCAGTTCATGCTGGGCCTGCCCAACGAGCTGCTGGAGGCAGCCCAGATGGACGGCGCGGGAACGCTGCGCTGCTACGGCTACGTGGTGGTTCCGGTGTGCCGCCCGGTAATCGGCGCGGCGGTGGCGCTGTCCTTCGCCGACTGCTGGAACCTGGTGGAGCAGCCCATGACCTATCTCAGCCAGCGCACGGACCTGTATCCGCTGTCGGTGGAATTCAACCGGCTGGCGGGGTCCAACGCCAAGATTGTATTTGCCGGCGCGGCGCTGTACATATTGCCGGCGCTGTTCATATACCTGTATTTCCTGGACGATATACTGTCGGGCGTGCAGCTGACGGAGCTGAAATAGCGCGCCGGGCTTGGGCGCATTGAATGACAGAGAGGGTATCTGCGATGAATTTGAAGAAATTTGCCATAAGGGGCATCATTTTCCTGGCGGTTTTCGTGGCGCTTTGCATGTTCTTTTCCGGCACCGTGCGCACGATCACCACGCCAAAGGTGCGGCTGTTTACGCCCAAGAAGGGCAAGCTGGAGGAGCGGATCAAGCTCTCCTGCAAGCCGGCCTTCCCCAATGCGGAACCGGTGAGCTTCGGCCTGAGCGACGGCATCACGCTGAGCATCGTCAAGGTCAATTCCCGCGCGGGCTATACGGTCACGGCCGGCGAGGTCATCGTCGAGGCGAAGGTTGCTGATTTTGACTCGAAATACAAGCAGTACCAGTCGGATTACGATGCCGCCGCGGCGCAGCTGCTCTCCATAGAGAGCAAGAACCGCAAGACCCGTATCACCCAGCGGGACCAGGCCTATGCCGACGCCTATTACGGCATGCAGTCGGCCCGCCACGACATGGTGGACAAGGAGATCGAGATGGATACCCTGCTCTCCCGTGAAAAGTTGGAGCGGACGAAGACAGGCTATCCAGAGGGAGCCAGCGATGCACTCAAGAAGGCCATCGACGCCTGGCGCAGCGCCAGCGAGGTCCTCGATAAGGCCCAGGCTGAAATGGACGACGTCTCCCGCTACAACATCGACGAGACCGTGTGGGCCTACATCACCGAGCGCAAGGAGCAGCAGGAGAAGCTGGAGGAGGCTGAGAAGGGCCTGCGGACCCTGGTGGCGCTCAACGACAACGCCAAGGCCATCGTCGCGCCCCACGACGGCTACCTGGCCGAGATGAAGGTCAACGTGGGGGACAGCTATGACGGCACCCAGGAGATGTTCACCATCACGCCCGAGGACGCGCTGCCCACCTTGCGGGCGGACCTGAGCAATGTGTCGCGCACCGTCACCGAGGGCATGAACGTGTCCATGGAAAACAATACGGGCATCTCCAGCAAGGTCGTCGGCATAGGCACCGATGCCGAAAACAAGAAATATGCCGACATCGAAATGACGCGGGAGATCATCAACGCCGTGGGCAGCGTCTACAGCATCATGGAAAACGGCACGAACATGGTGCTGGTCTACAACGCCAGGGAATCCACCACGCTGCTGGATACCAATGTGGTGCGCGGCTCCAATCCCGAATACTTTGTCTATGTCGCCAAGCGCAACGAGGGCGCCTTTGCCGGCGACACCTACAAGGTCGAAGAAAAAAAGGTCAAGGTCCTCGCCATGACCGCAGAGAAGGTTTCCGTGCAGGACGACCTGTCGGCATACGTGCTCGCCTATGGCGAGGATCGCACCATAGGCAACGGCGATACCGTGATGGAGTATGTGCAGGCTTCCGGGGACGACGAGGATACAGAGTGACGATCGGGGGCGCGTAACATGGAATATCGCAGGCGCATTTTGCCCTGGATACTGATGATCCTGGGCGCGGTGATGGCGCTGTCGGCAATGCTCATGCTGCTTCAAACCCCCAACGTGCTGCAATACACGACGCTGGCCCCGGAAGCGGGGGAGGCCAACGCGACCATCAACGATACGCTGGACAAGGCCGGGGAGGTCATTGAGGCGCAGCGCTCCAATTTCAGGGCGATGGCGCTGGGCGGCGGAACCGGCCGCATCAGGGTGAGCTCGGAGATGGGCTCCGCCGAAGTCAACCTCATCGCCATGGACGAGGGCTGGCTGGAGGTCTATCCGCGCTTTATAAAGCAGGGCCGGCGCATCAGCGAGCTCGAGCTGCAGCACGGCACGGCTGTGATCATGCTGGACGAGGACCTCGTGGTCAAGCTGTTCGGCTCGGCGCTGCCGGAGGAGGCCACCGTGGAGCTGAACAACGTGAGATTCCGCGTGGTCGGCACCCTCAGGCACGCCGGCAGCGTGTTCGGCGGTCGGGGCGTGGGCGACGCCGTGAGCTACGACGTCTATATCCCGCTAAGGGCTGCAATAACGAACAATATCGCCCTTGAGACGCTGACGCTCTCCGCCAGGCCCCGCGGCGGCTCGGGCTGGGCCAATACCTTTCTGGCAGGGGTGAAGCAGTGGACGGCGGACGGCCATCTGATCGACCTGAACAAGGAGGTCATGCGCCGCACGATGCTGCCGAGGCTGCTGCTGCTGATCGTGGGCCTCTACGCGCTGTTCGGCCTGTTCATCCGCGTGACGGACCGGGTCATGGGTTGGTTTGAGGGCTACAGGCAAGCACTGAAGCAGCATTACTTCAAGGAGCTCATTCCCCACCTTCTGGGCATCGTGGCGCTGACGCTGGCCTGCTATGGCGCTTTGATCGGGCTGGCCTGGCTGCTGCTTTCTTTCTCGGTGCAGCCGGTGTACACCTTCACTGAGTGGGTGCCCGAGAACTTCGTGGAATGGTCCTCCATCACCAGGGTCTTCTGGAACCTGGTTTCCGCTTCGGCGGGCCTGGTGCGCGTCGCCACCCGTGAGCTTCGCATCGTGGAATTCTGGGGCGCGCTGCTGCGCTGGGGCGTGATCCTGATCCTGCTCGGCGCGGCGCTGCTGCCGAAGACATGGGGCAGGCGAGGAAAGGCAGTCGGGTAGGCAGGTAAATACTGCAGAATGGACACGCAGACAAACGCCAAGGGCCCGGATCGTTTCGATCCGGGCCCTTGGCGTTTGTTATCACGCCCGCTTTCGTCCCCACTTAACGAAATAGTACGTCACTTCTATCGCGCAGCAGCACATCCAGCCCACCGGGTAGCCAAAGCCCACCAGGAAGGGGGTGTTGGCGACGAAGCGGGTGACCACGAACAGGTAGATCTGGCGGATGCCCACAAACGAGAACAGCATGATAAACATCGGCGCCCGGGAATCGCCCCGGCCCCGCAGCGCGCCGGCCAGCGTGTGGTTGACGCAGTTGAACAGCAGGAAGAAGGTGTTCGACCGCATGAACAGCACGCCGTATTCGATCACCGACGGGTCCTGGCTGAACAGGCGCACGGCGGGCGCGGCGAAGATCACCAGCACCACCGCCACCGCCAG
>JAFRJF010000225.1 GCA_017432405.1 Clostridia bacterium
CTGGCGCTCCAGGTTCGCCTGGCGCTGGGCGGCAAAGCGATCGTAATTCCCGGCGTACTGCGTCAGGCGCTTCATCGAAAGCTCGGCCATGCAGTCGCACACGGCGTTCAGGTCGTAGCGGTCGAGGCTGATGACCAGCACCGAGCCCCGGTATGTCTTCAGCGTCTCCTCCAGCCACTGGGTGGAGGCCCGGTCCAGGTGGTTCGTGGGCTCGTCCAGCATCAACAGGTCCGGCTGGGTCAGCAGCAGCCGCGCCAGGCACAGCCGGGTCTTCTCACCGCCGGAGAGCAGGCTCGCGGGCTGGGTCTCCCGCCCCCGGGCGAAGCCCAGGCCGGCCAGCACGCCCTGTATGCGGCTGGGCCATTCGTAGCCCCCGGCGTCCTCGAAGCGGTCCACCAGCCGGGAATAGGCCCGGGAGAGCTGGTCGAAGGCCACGGGGTCGTCGTGCTTCTCGGCCATCTCGTGCTCCATCTGGCGCATGCGCGCCTCCATCTGGCGCACCGGCTCGAAAACCCGTTCCAGCTCCTGCTGGATGGTCAGCTCGCTCTGGATGTCCGCGTCCTGGGTCAGCATGCCCACCCGCATGCCCTTCACCAGCGATATCGTGCCGGAATCCGGGGCCATGTCGCCGTTGATCAGCCGGAACAGCGTGGATTTGCCGCTGCCGTTCACGCCCACGAGACCCATGCGCCCTCCGGCCTGCAGGGTCAGGTTCACGTCCTTCAGCACCTCGTTCATGGCGAAGGACTTGTTCACATTTTGGAGGGTCAGAAGTATCATATGGGAGACCTTTCTTTATCGATAACGCGTCGCATGATCCGCATCCGCACGCCGGTGTCCTGGATCAGCAGGTCGCCCTTCATGCGGGCGAGGGCCCAGGCGGTGTAGATGTCGCCCGCGGAGCCGGACAGGTTGGAGATCTGTACGATCCACAGCGGCCAGAACCATGCCTGCGGCAGCCTTGCGATGGCGATTTGCAGCGCGGCACCCCAGAACACCACCGGCGCGAGGGCGGTGATGATGTGGGACTTCCTGTCAAACCACGCCGTGCTGCCCGCGTAGGCATAGGGCAGCTTCAGCCCGTAGGTGGGTCTCACGCCGGAAAGGACGAACATGGCGATGCCATGGACCAGCTCGTGCAGCGGTATGTAAAGGACGAGGGCCAGCCCCAGGCAGGGCCACATATACCACCTCGACGCCATCAGCCGCCAGGAGGGCCCCACCGGCACGGCCAGCAGCCCGACGATCACCGGCACGGCGATCAGCGCCAGCGACAGGACCAGCATCGCCTTTATATGCCTGCGGTTGCGCATGAAATCCAGCGTCCCGGCATAGCGATAGCCCTTTGGCAATGTTGCGTAGTTCACGGTAGATTCCCTTCGGCGAATCGGCTCCACCGTCCGCTTGCCCCGCAGGGCAGCACGCCGCCGGCGGTGACGGGGAGGACGATCTCGTCCGCGACGACGCTGCCGCCCCGGGTACGCGCAACGGTCATGGTCAGCATGTTGTTCAGCACCGCGGGCTGCAGGCCGGTGGTGTAGCTGTTGATCAGCATGAACAGCGCGTCCTCGGCCAGCACCTTTTCGCAGGCGTCCACCAGGCCATAGAGCTCGTTTTCAAGCTTCCACACCTCGCCGCCGGGGCCGCGGCCATAGCTGGGCGGGTCCATCAGTATGCCCTGGTAGGCGTTGCCGCGGCGGGCCTCCCGCTGCACGAATTTCAGCGCGTCGTCGATGATCCAGCGCACGCTTGTCTCGTCGACGCCGCAGAGCTTCCGGTTTTCACCGGCCCACTGCACCATGCCCTTGGCCGCGTCCACATGGGTCACCTTCGCCCCGGCCATCGCGCAGGCGCAGGTGGCCCCGCCGGTGTAGCCGAACAGGTTCAACACCCTGATGGGCCGGTCGGCCCTTCGGATCAGGTCCGCCATCCATGCCCAGTTGACCGCCTGCTCCGGGAACAGGCCGGTGTGCTTGAAGCCGGTGGGGCGCACGTAGAATTTCAAATCGCCGCAGCTCACCGTCCAGCGGTCCGGCAGCGTTTTGAAGAATTCCCATTCGCCGCCCCCCTTCTGGGAGCGGTGGTACCAGGCGTCCGCCTTCTGCCACAGCTTTGGCTGCTGCTTCGGCCAAATGGCCTGGGGGTCGGGTCGACGCAGTACGATGTCCCTCCAGCGCTCCAGCTTCTCGCCGTCGCCGGTGTCGATGACCTCGTAATCCTTCCAACCGGACGCAATGAACATGTCAAACACCTCACTATTCTACATTATATGGGGTTTTGTGGCACGCTTCAATCAAATTTGTATAAAAAATGATTCCCAGAGGTAGATTGTTAAGGGAAAATGTGTTATAATGACCTATCAAGCAAAATACGGAGGCGCGTCCATGAAGATCGGCATACTCGGCGGAACCCTCGATCCCGTCCACAACGGCCATATCGAAATCGCCATGGCGGCGATGGCGGCGCTGGGGCTGGACCAGGTGGCGCTGATGCCGTCGGGCGACCCGCCCCACAAGACGAGGGCCACCGACAGGCTGGACCGGCTGCGCATGGCCGAGCTGGCCGCCGAGGGCAGGCCGGGGCTGTACGCCAGCGACCTGGAGATCCGTCGACAGGGCCGGACCTATACGGTGGACACGCTGTCGACGCTGGCGGTGGAGCATCCCGAGGTAGAATGGACCTACATCCTCGGCGCGGACGCCCTGAACAAGCTGGATACCTGGAAGGAATTTCCCCGCATCGCCCGGCTGTGTTCCTTCGCGGCGGTTAGCCGCCCGGGCTGCGACGAGGACCTGGCGCGCCTGCGGGCGGGGGCCATCTCCAGCTGCTACCATACCCGGGTTGACCTGCTGCCCGTCAGCGGCCCGCCGCTGTCGTCCACGGCGGTGCGCAAGCGGGTGGCCGAGGGCGTGCCCATTGACGACTGCGTGCCGGGGCCCGTGGCCGACTACATCCGCCGGAAGGGACTCTACCTCTGCAAGTACAGCGAGGCGCAGATACTGGACCGGCTGAAGGGCATGCTGACCTGGCACCGATTCACCCATACCCTGGGCGTGGCCGACACGGCCCAGCGGCTGGCGGCGGGCTGCGGCGTCGAGCCCCTGCGGGCGCGGCTGGCGGGGCTGCTGCACGACTGCGCCAAGTCCATGCCGCTGGACGAGATGCGGGAATTGGTGGTGAAGAACCTGCCCGACATCGACGAGGAGGAGCTGGATACCCGGGCGATCCTCCACGCGCCGGCGGGCATGGTGATGGCCAGGGACGTGTTTGGCGTGCGGGACGCCTCGATACTCAGCGCCATCCGCAAGCACACGGTGGGGGACGGGCAGATGTCCCCGATGGACGCGCTGATCTACGTCTCCGATTTCATCGAGCCGGGGCGCGAGCCCTTCCCGGGGCTGGAGAAGGCCCGGAAGCTGGCGGAGAAGGATATCTACCGCGCCATGGTCTGCTGCACCCAGCTGACCGCGAAGCACCTGAAGTCCCAGGGCAAGCACGTACACCCCAGGAGCCAGGCGCTGCTGGACCATTACGACAAATGAAGGCAAAATACAACAACAGGAGGTTTGCAACATGATCGAATCCAAGGCATTGGCTGAGAAGATCGCCGGTATTCTGGACAAAAAGGGCGCGACCGACATACAGATCCTGGAGGTCGGCCACATGACCTCCATCACCGACTTCTTCGTGGTCGCCAGCGGCCGGAACGTGCAGTCCGTGCACACGCTGGCCGAGGACGTGGAGGAGCACCTGGCCGAGGAGGGCATCGAGCCCCGCCGCAAGGAGGGCAAGAACGGCGCGCGCTGGATCGTGCTGGATTACGCCCACGTGATCGTGCACATCTTCCACCCCGAGGAGCGCCAGTATTACAACATCGAGCGCCTGTGGCAGGACGGCACCAACGACGAGCACTACGAGAGCAAAAACTGACGCATTGGAAGTCAACGCAATATTAACTTGCAGTACATGTTATAAAATGTTATACTTCGATCAATGTGAGGAAGGGGACAAGTAAGCCGGTCCCAACGCACCAGAGAGCCGCCGGCGGGTGAAAGGCGGTTGCGCGAATCGGCTGAATACACCCCGGAGCACCGCACCGAAGGGCCGCTTGGCCTGCGTAGGCTGCGGCGGGCGCGCCCGATACAGCGCGGGAGCGGCATGGCCGTTCCTTGAGGGCGCGGTCGCAAGGCGCGCCGAATAGAGGTGGTACCACGGTTACAATCGTCCTCTGCTGATGGCAGGGGACGGTTTTTTCTTTAGCGAACCGGCGAGTGCAGCGAGCGGTTGCGCGGTTCGCCGGAGGCCGCAGGGCTGCGGCGAAAAACAACATTGGAGGCGAATGCAACATGCCAATTACCGAGATTCTTGAAAACAACGCCAGAAAGTATGGCTCCGAGATCGCGTTGGTGGAGATCAACCCGGAGGTGCGCGAGGATCGCCGCGTGACCTGGAAGGAGTACGAGCTGATCGAGCGCGGCGCTTCCGAGGAATTCCGCCGGGAAATCACCTGGAGCGTGTTCAACGAAAAGGCAAACCGCTGCGCAAGGCTGCTGATGAGCAGGGGCATACAGAAGGGCGACAAGGTGGCCATACTGCTGATGAACTGCCTGGAGTGGCTGCCGCTGTACTTCGGCATCCTCAAGACCGGCGCGCTGGTGGTGCCGATGAACTACCGCTATTCCGCCGATGAGATTCAGTATTGCGCGGACCTTGCGGACGTGGACGCCATGTTCTTCGGGCCGGAGTTCATCGGCCGCGTGGAGGAGAGCATCGACAGGATGCCCAAGGTGAAGCTGTTGTTCTATGTGGGCGACAACTGCCCGACCTTCGCCGAAAATTACCTGCACCTGGCGTCCAACCAGCCCAGCATTGCCCCGAAGGTGCCGCTGAGCGACGAGGACGACGCGGCCATCTACTTCTCCTCGGGCACCACGGGCTTCCCGAAGGCGATCCTGCACAACCACGAAAGCCTGATGCACGCCTGCAGGGTGGAGCAGAAGCACCACGGCCAGACCCACAAGGACGTATTCCTGTGCATCCCGCCGCTTTATCACACCGGCGCGAAGATGCACTGGTTCGGCTCGTTCCTGGTGGGCGGGCGCGCCATACTGCTCAAGGGCGTCAAGCCCCTGACCATCATCAAGACCGCCGCCGAGGAGCACTGTTCCATCGTGTGGCTGCTGGTGCCCTGGGCCCAGGACATACTGGACGCCATCGACCGGGGCGAGATCAACCTCAAGGACTACGATCTGTCCGCCTGGCGGCTGATGCACATCGGCGCCCAGCCCGTGCCCAAGAGCCTGATCAAGCGCTGGAAGGAGAAGTTCCCGAACCACCAGTACGACACCAACTACGGCCTGTCCGAGTCCATCGGCCCCGGCTGCGTGCACCTGGGGGTGGAGAACATCGACAAGGTGGGGGCCATCGGCATACCCGGCTACGGCTGGCAGGCCCGCATCATCGACGAGCAGGGCAACGACGTGCCCCAGGGCGAGGTGGGCGAGCTGGCCGTGAAGGGCCCCGGCGTCATGACCTGCTACTACAAGGACCCCAAGGCCACCGCCGAGGTGCTGCACGGCGACTGGCTGTGGACCGGCGACATGGCCATGCGGGACGAGGAGGGCTTCATCTACCTGGTGGACCGCAAGAAGGATGTCATCATCACCGGCGGCGAAAACCTTTACCCGGTGCAGATCGAGGACTTCCTCCGGGCCCACAAAGACATCAAGGACGTGGCCGTCATCGGCCTGCCTCATCCCCGCCTGGGCGAGATCGCCGCGGCCATCATCGAATTGAAGCCCGGCGCGACCACCACCGAGGAAGACATCGAGAAGTTCTGCCAGGATCTGCCCCGTTACAAGCGCCCCAGGAAGATCATCTTCGCCGAGGTGCCCCGCAACCCCACCGGCAAGATCGAGAAGCCGAAGCTGCGCGAGATCTACGGCGCGAAGCGTCTGGTGGCCGAGCAGGTGGGACGGTAATTTAAAATTTACACAACCGTTTCTCAAAAGACAAACATTGCGGTTGTCACTGTGGTAAAATGCTACCACGACGATATACTATCGAAAGGGTATGATCAAAATGAGCCAGAGAGTCCACAGGATCTACAATCCTGACATGGAATGCATCAGCCGGGATGAGCTGACGGCCCTGCAGGGCCAGCGCCTCGCGGCCACCGTGAAGCGGGAATACGAGAACGTGCCCATGTACCGGGCGCGGATGGACGCCGCGGGCGTCAAGCCCGAGGACATCCGCAGCCTGGAGGATCTGAAGTACCTGCCCTTCATGGAAAAGACCGACCTGCGGGATTACTACCCCTTTGGCCTACTGGCTTCGCCGAGGAGCGAGATCGTGCGCATACAGGGCTCCTCCGGCACCACCGGCAAGCCCATCGTGTCCGGCTACACCCGCAACGACATCGACGTCTGGAGCGAGATGATGGCCCGCACGCTCACCGCTGCCGGCGCGACGAAGGACGACATCGTCCAGGTCACCTACGGCCTGGGCCTGTTCACCGGCGGCTTCGGCGCCTACCAGGGCGCGGACCGGCTGGGGGCCATGGTCATCCCCATGTCCAGCGGCAACACCCAGCGCCAGATCCTGATGATGAAGGACCTGGGCACCACGCTGCTGTGCTGCACGCCCTCTTACGCGACCTACCTGGGCGAGACCATAAGGGAAATGGGCATCGACCCCGCAAAGGACCTGAAGCTGAAGGCGGGCTGCTTCGGCGCGGAGCCCTGGACCGAGGAGATGCGCCAGCGCATCGAGGAGCTGCTTTGCATCGACGCCTGCGACATCTACGGCCTGACCGAGATCTCCGGCCCCGGCGTGGCCTTCGAGTGCCTGGAAAAGAACGGCATGCACATCAACGAGGACCAGGTCATCGCCGAGATCATCAACCCCACCACCGGCGAGCAGCTGCCCTACGGCATGCACGGCGAGCTGGTGTTCACCACCATCACCAAGACCGGCCAGCCGATGATCCGCTACCGCACCCATGACATCTGCACGCTGACCGCCGACAAGTGCGCCTGCGGCCGGACGCTGGCCCGCATGGGCCGCATCGTGGGCCGCACCGACGACATGCTGGTCATCCGCGGCGTGAACGTGTTCCCCAGCCAGATCGAATCGGTGCTGGTAGGCGCGGACGGCGTGGCGCCCCACTACATGCTGGTGGTGGACCGGGTGAACTCCTCCGACACGCTGGAGGTGCAGGTGGAGATGACCGAGGACATGTTCGGCGACACCGTGGCCCACATCGAGAACGTGCGCAAGTACATCACCGACCAGATCAAATCCGTGGTGGGCATCGCCTCGAAAGTGAAGCTGGTGGCCCCCAAGTCCATCCCGCGCAGCGAGGGCAAGGCCAAGCGCGTGATCGACAAGCGCAATTTGCATTAAGGAGGGTGGAGCGATGTTTATCAAGCAGATTTCCGTATTCCTCGAAAACCACAACGGCGCGCTGCGGGAGATGACCGAGCTGCTGGGCAAGGGCGGCGTCGACCTGCTGGCCCTGTCCGTGGCCGACACCCAGAACTTCGGCATCATCCGCATCATCGTCTCCAGCGAGCAGACCGACGCGGCGCTGCTTGCCCTGCGGGACAACGGCTATATCGCCAAGATGAACCACGTCATCTGCGCCGAGGTGCCGGACCGCCCGCTGGGCCTGTGCGAGCTGCTGGGCCTGATCGAAAAGGCCGGGCTGTCCGTCGAATACATGTATTCGTTCCTGCGCGCCTCCAAGGGCGGCGAGGCCCACATGATCCTGCGGCTCAGCGACGGCAAGAAGGCCGCCGAGCTGTTCCAGATGAACAACGTCAAGACGCTCTCCCAGGAGGACGTGGACGCGCTGTAAATGCAGGCTCGGGCAACCCGGTGCGTTTACTGCCGGCGCGCCCATACAGATTCCCCCTCGCGGATGTGGCTTCAGCCGCGAGGGGGTCTTTTTTTGCCATCATGTCATTGCGGCGCCCAAAGGCCTTGCCTGCCAATGATGCCGCCCGGACAGGGGACCCGGGGATCATGGGAAAAACGATCAGGATGCGGTTGAAATACCTCTTTTTATATGTTATCATAGAGCTGTGGAAAAAAACGGACGGCTAAAAACCCTCAAGGGGCTTCCCCGCGGGACCGGAAGGGCTTTATGGCGGTTGACGGGCCGGCGGGATTCGTCCGGCGTGGGATATGAACCAGACAGGTTGTGCGGATCTGCTTCGCGCGTGGAAAGGATGGCGATCGGCCATGAGAAAGACAGGAACCGGGTGGATTGCCGCAATACTGTGCGGCATGCTCATGGCGTTGGCCGTCCTCCCCCTGCCGGCAACGGCGCTTTCCGAGGGCGACGCCGGGGAAACGCTGACGGTGGGCATACCCGGCGACAGGTGTCCCATATTCTATTCGGATCCGGATACCGGCGCGCCTACGGGCATCGGCGTGGATCTGATGCGCTATGCGGCGGAGGGCGCGGGCTATCGTCCGAGCTTTCGGGTCATCGGGGAAGGGACGCTCAAGGAGGCCCTCGACAACGGGGAATACGACGTCATCATGCCCCTCGGCAGCGCGATCACCAGCGCCTCCGGACAATCGACCGCGGTGACGGAAAACCTGTTTCAGACGCCCTTCACGTTTGTCACGAAGGGAAACCGGGCGCTGCCTCCGTTGGATCAACTGCGCGTGGGCATGCTGCGCTCACTGGGCGGCGGCATTGAAACGGTGCGCCAGCTCTATCCCGATATGGAAATTATCGAATACGAGACCATGCGTGAGAGCGTGCAGGCCCTTCGCGCGGGCGAGGTGGACGCCCTGCTGCACAATTCCTATGTCTGGAGCTATGTGCTGCAAAAGCCCTCCTACAGCGATCTGACGGTGCAGCCCTCGACGGTGTTTTCCATGGACTTCCGGGCGGGCGCGCCGGATACCCCCGAGGGCCGGGCGGTGATCGAGCGGTTGAACGGGGGCATTGCGCTGCTGACGGATACCCGGCGGCAGGCCGTGATACTGGATTATACCTCCCGGCGGCTGTACCGGTATGACCTATCCGATTACCTTCACCGGTATGGGCAGGTTTTGCTCCTGGCGCTGCTGCTGTTTGTCGCGGTGGCGGTCATTGCGGCCCAGCGGATCCGCGCCATCCGCAGGGAGCAGGATGAAAGGATTCGCCAGATGCTCGACCACGACGCGCTGACCGGCCTGCTCAGCATGAACGGATTCCGCAAGCGGGTTGAGGAGCTGCTGCGCGCCCATCCGGACGCGCCCTATTTCCTGTCCTACAACAACGTCAGGGATTTCAAGTTTATCAACGACAGCCTTGGCCGGGAAGCGGGGGATGAGCTGCTCAGGTTCTGGGCGCGCAAGTCGATGGAAAACCTGTCGGCTGACGAGGCCATGGGAAGGGTCGCGGCGGATCATTTCGCCGTTCTGCGGCGCATTTCGGACGACGAACAGATGAAATCGGACGAACGGAACGTACTTGAACCGGTCAACAATTTTTTCATCGATCAGGGCAAGGATAACCGGGTGCAGATCTGCAGCGGCATCTATGTGCTGACGCCGAAGGACTTCCGAGAGATCGACGTGGACCATATGCTCGACCTGGCCAGGGTGGCGGAGAAGAAGGCCAGGGAGAACAGAAAGGGCGATTTTGAGTTCTACAATCGCGAGCAATGGGAGCGGGGAAAGCGCGTCGCCGATATCATCAACTACCTTCCCAAGGGCATAAAGTCCGGGGATATTCGCGTCTGGTACCAGCCGCAGGTCAATTATGAGACGGGCGAAATCACCGGCGCGGAGGCGCTGTGCCGCTGGGATCACAGCAAGCTGGGCTGGCTGCAGCCGGCGGGCTTTATCGAGACGCTGGAGGACGCCGGACTGATCTATGACCTGGATTCCTTTGTCTGGGACAGGGTCTGCCAGGATCTGCACAGATGGAACACACAGGGATATCACAGGGCTGCCTCCGTGAATGTCTCCCGGGACGACATCAGCGATGACCGCGACATCCCCGGCCAGTTTTCCCGGCTGATCCAGACCTACGACCTGACGCCGGACCAGCTTCGAATCGAGATCACCGAGACGGCCTATGTGGAGAACCACGACATCCTGATCGAAACCACCCGGAAGCTGAGGTCCCTTGGCTTCCAGGTGGAGATGGATGATTTTGGAAGCGGCTACTCCTCGCTGCACATGCTCAAGGAGGTGCCCGTGGATCGCATCAAGCTGGACCTTCACTTCCTGACGTCGTCGGGCGACCCCGTAAAGAGCCGCACGATCGTCAGCTGCATGATCAACATGGTGCGCCTGCTGGGGATGCAGATGATCGCAGAAGGCGTGGAAACTGTCGAACAGGCGGAGTTCCTCGACAGCCAGGGCTGTTCTGAGATGCAGGGCTACTACTTCTACAAGCCCATGCCGGTCGAGGATTTTGAAGTGATCATGCATAAGGGATACGGAATTTGAGCAGCCGAAGGGAACCGCGCCTCTCGCTGTTTCGCTTCAAGCGCCACTACATATTGAACGCCCTGGACGACGAGGTCATGATGGTGCTGCTTCGGCAGCGCATCGTGCGGCAGATGCATTTCGAAAGCTTTTGATACTAAAAGGCCGGCACCTGATGCCGGCCCAGGGGGCTGTCCCAAAACATCTGTATATCCGCAATCGCAAGCGTAGCGGCGCCTATCAGGCGCCGTGTGGCGGCTGTGTTTTTCTGGTGAATACATGGTTTCGAGACAGGCCTTTTTTATGGTGTGCCGGGTTACAGGACCCGGCAGCTGTTGCGCTCGATCAGCTGGCCGTCGATTTGCAGGTGCATGGCGGGCCAGGAGCGATTCTGGATGCGCATCCGCAGCAGCTTTACGGCCAGTGAGCCCAGCGTGCTGCGGGAGATGCGAAGGGTGGTCAGCGCGGGCGTGGAAACCGCGCTGAAGGGGATGTCGTCCACGCCGACGACGGAGAAATCCTCCGGAATGCGGTAGCCGGCCTCTACCAGGGCCTTCATGGCCCCGATGGCCACGGAATCGTTGTCGGCCACGAACGCGGTGTGGGGCACGAAGCGCCCCTCGTCGATGGTCCGCTTCATGGCCTCGTAGACGCTGTTGAGCGTCGACCCCAGCACGCAGGGCTCCGGCAGCGGCAGCGCCAGGGCGCGCATGCGCTCGGCATAGCCCCGATAGCGCTCCTGGCAGTTGTGAACCGGCAGGTCGAACTTCAGGTAGCCGATATCCCTGTGGCCCAGGCCGTACAGGTAGTCCACCGCGCCGGCGGCGATGGTCTCGTTGGCCATCACCACGCTGTCCACCCCGCCGTAGTGCAGGTTGTTGTCCAGCACCACGGTGGGCACGGGGATCAGATCCAACAGGGGATAGTGCTCCGGCGCCAGCTCGGAGCCGATCAGGATCACGCCGTCCGGGGGCGTCTGCATCAGCGCGTGCAGGGTCTGCGGCGCGTTCGCCGCCTCGCAGCGGGCCATCACCAGCTCGAAGGCATGGCGGCGGCATTCGCTTTCGATGCGGTCGATGATCGAGGCGATGAATCCCTGGTTTTCCTCGGTGGCGCCATGGGTATGGAACTTGATCACCATCAGCCGGGCGTGCTGGGGCTTGCTCTTCTTGCCCGCGGCGGTGTAGCCGTTTTCCTCGATGATGGCCAGAACCTTGCGACGGGTCTCATCGCTTACGCCCCTGCGGTTGTTGATGACCAGCGAAACGGATGCCGGCGAGACGCCCGCAAGCGCGGCAATTTCCCGAACAGTCATGGTGATCCCTCTCTTCGTCTGCCCGAGGGCTGCCTATACCAGGCAGCCCTTTTTGATGATGATACAGGCGTACAGCGCGCGCTCGGTGGTGGCCACCGTGGCGTAGGCTTTTTTGGCGCGCTCGTAGAATTCAAAGCGGTCTATGGTTTCAAACTTCGTGCCGGGCTGGTGCTTTTCAACGATGGCGTGAAAGCGCTCCCAGATGGGCGGGTTGCCGTCCAGCGTGCCGGGTACCACGCGCATCAGCGTCACCGGCGCGTCCACGAATTCGTCCAGCGGGAACAGCTGCAATATGGCGTCCAGCAGCACGTCGGCGTTCTGGCCGTCCTGGCGGGCGCAGCGCTTGCCCATCGACTCGGCGGGGAAGTTACAGTCGCCAATGACCAGCTCGTCGCCGTGACCCATCTCGGCCAGGATCTTCAGCAGCTCGGGGGTGATGATCGGCGGAACGCCCTTCAGCACGGGGATCCCTCCTTTGCCTTCGCTTCCTTCTTCCGGAAGATCTCCTTCAGGGATTCGCTGTAGGGGGGGCGGGCGATGCCGTACTCGGTGACGATGCCGGCGATCAGGTCGTGGTTGGTGACGTCGAAGGCGGGGTTGTACACCTTCACGCCCTCGGGAGCCATGCGCTGCTTGTACCACATCTCCGTGACCTCCTCCGGCTTGCGCTGCTCGATGGTAATGGCGTCGCCGTCGGGGATGCTCATGTCGATGGTAGAGGTGGGCCCCAGCACGTAGAAGGGGATGCCGTAGTGCTTGGCCAGTATGGCCACGCCGCTGGTGCCGATCTTGTTGGCGGCGTCGCCATTGGCGGCCACCCGGTCGCAGCCCACGAACACGGCGTTGACCCAGCCGTTCTTCATGACCTGGGAGGCCATGTTGTCGCAGATGACGGTGGTGTCCACGCCGTCGGCGAACAGCTCGAAGGCGCTCAGCCGCGCGCCCTGGAGCAGGGGACGGGTCTCGTCGGTGAAAACCCGGAAATTCATGCCCCGCTCACGGCCCAGGTGCAGCGGCGCCAGGGCGGTGCCGTATTTGGAGGTGGCCAGCTGGCCCGCGTTGCAATGGGTCAGTATGCCGTCGCCGTCCTTGATGAGGGTCAGGCCGTACTCACCGATGGCGCGGCACATCCGAACGTCCTCCTCCTTGATGGCGATGCTCTCGTCGCGCAGCAGGGCCACGATCTCGGGGATGGGCTTGTCGCGGTTGTCCAGCACCACCCTTTCCATGCGGTTCAGCGCCCAGCTGAGGTTCACCGCCGTGGGACGGGAGGAATCCAGGTAGTCCTTGTCGGCCTTGAATTGCTTATAGAAGGTATCGAAGTCGTCGGCGACGATCCTCCTGGCGGCCAGGTAGATGCCGAACGCCGCCGCGCAGCCGATGGCCGGCGCGCCGCGCACCTTCAGCAGGTAGATGGCGTCCCAGATGTCCTTGATCTCGGTCAGGTGCAGCACCTCCACCACGGAGGGCAGCCGGGTCTGGTCCAGTATGAGCAGCGCGCCGTTTTCGTCGTCCAACGCCACGGTCTCATAGCTCATGATGCTCTTGTTTTCCTCTGCCATGGCCCTTTCCTCCTTACTTGGCGGCCTCGTCGGCGCGCAGCACGGCGTTCACGAAGTCCGCGCCGGTCTTGAAGCTCTCGCGGTGCAGTATGTAGTCCTTGCCGCAGAGTATGTTCACCCGCTCGGCATGGGCCCGCTTTTCGGGGTCGGCGATGGTGGTCACGTCCTTGACCTGGGCCATGCCCACCGTGCGGCGGTGCAGCTCGGTGCCGGCGTAGCCCGCGGTGTCCGACAGGATGCTGTTCAGGTAGAACTCCCGGAAGCCGGACACCTTGGCCATGGGCTCGGTGACGTTCTCGTCGAAGCACTTGAGGAACTTCTCGCAGAACAGGTCCATGGTGTCGCGGATGGCGTCCAGCGCCCACTGGCAGAAGGCCTCGTCGCCGGCGGCGCGGCCGTTGTCCCAGGCGAAGATCAGGTTGGCCACCACGTTGCCGATGTCGTAGCCCATGGGGCCGTAGAAGGCGAACTCGGGGTCGAAGACCTTGGTGGAATCCTTTTTGACAAATATGGAGCCGGTGTGCAGGTCGCCGTGGATCAACGCCTGGGCGTTGTTCATGAACTCAAACTTCAGCCGGGCCACGGCCAGCTTCAGGGCGTCGTCGTCGTAAAGCTCCTTCTTTACGAATTCGGCGTTGGCCGGGAACACCAGGTTGCGGCCGTTGATGTCGTTGTAGGGCTCCATCAGCACCAGGTCCTCGGTGATCTCGCACAGCTCGGGGTTGATGAAGCTCTTCACCAACGCCTTCTTGGCCTTGTGCTCCATCACCACGTCGGTGGTTTTCAGCAGGGTGTTGACCATATAGGTGGAGATGTCGTCGGCGAAGCGGGGGAAGGTCTCGTGGCGCATCAGGGCATAGCGCATCAGCTCATGGTCGGACAGGTCCTCCATGCAGCAGGCGCACATAACGGTGTCATAGCCGTAAATCTTCGGCACCGAGCCGGGGGCGTACTTGTCCTGGATCTGCAGTATTTCGCTCTCGATGCGGTTGCGGTCGGTGGAGACGTGCATGTCCGCAGAGATGCGCAGCGCCTCGCCCGCCTGCTTGACGATCAGGGATTTGCCGGTGGCCTCCTCCACCACGCGGAACACGTAGTTGAGGTTGCCGTCGCCGATCTCCTTCACGGTCAGCACGGCGTCGGGGGCAAAGTGACCGGGATAGCGGGTCTGCACATAGCCGGGAACGTCGGTTTCCTTCATCAGGAAGTAGGTATCGTACTGGGACATGGGGTCATCCTTCCTTTCTATATGATCGATGGGGGTCAGTTATCGTTGTGAACGACGTCCTTCAGATTGCTCTCGGTGGGCGCACCGACAGGCCGGCCGCCGGCATGGATGCCCAGGTTCGACCGGATGTCCAGCAGGGCGTCGATCTGCCCCTCGCTGAGCACGTTGGCCCGGCCCAGGAAGCGGGTGGTGTAGATGGTGATCATGGCGTAGTGCTCCACAGCCTCCAGCCGGTAGAAGGCCTCGGTGAGGTTGCGGCCCCATGTGACCGGCCCGTGGTTGCCTAGCAGCACGGCGTTATAATCCTTCGCGTAGGGAGCGATGGAATCCGGTATGCCCTGGGAGCCGGGCAGCTCGTAGTGCACGCAGGGCACGACGCCCAGGTTGACCAAGGCCTCGGGATAGATGGCCTGGTCCAGAGCCATGCCTGCGATGGCAAAGGCGGTGCTGACCGGCGGGTGGGCGTGGCACACGGCCTGGGCCTCGGGGTTTTCCTGATAGATGCGGATGTGCATTTTTACCTCGCTGGAGGGGCCGGCCTTGCCCTGCTTGAGCACCGTGCCGTCCAGTCGCATCTTCACCAGCATGTCCTCTGTCATGAAGCCCTTGGAGACGCCGGTGGGCGTGGTCCATATGGTGTCCTCGGCCACGCGGCAGCTGATGTTGCCGTCGTTGGCGGCCACGAAGTTTTTCTCGTACATGCGGCGGCCCACCTCAAGGATCAGTTCCCGGGCTTCCTTGTCGGTGGGGTAGCAGATTGCGTTTGCCAAACTTGTCCCAGCTCCTTTCAATGCGCCTTAAGCAGCGCTGTCGTTCGTCCTGTGTTTGATTTCCATTAAACGTGCGCCTGTGCAATGGCGTTCTGTTCAGTCAATGTTTATTATAATTTCAGTATTCGTTTATGTCAATAGAAAATTTTCTATTGTATAATTTGCCCATACAGAAAAGCTCGTGATGGCTTTATTTTGCAGATTATTACCGCCGATTGGCCTGTATTGCCACAAATCGGCGCCCGCTGCCCATTGAAATTTATAAACATAAAGATAAACAGGGGTATTGCATTTTAGTAAAATTGATGCTATAATAGGCATTGACAGGCCGGCAGGGCGTCTGCCGACCAGAATATATCCATCATGAAGGAGGAACCTCAAGATGAAGAAAATCCTGGCTATCGTTTTGGCTGCGATGCTGCTGCTCATGACCGTGGGCGCCGTGGCTGAGACCGCGAACCCCGTTGCCGGCAAGAAGGTCAGCTATGTGCACATTCTGCCTTCCGCCACCATCTTCCAGATGTGGTCCGACTCTTCCCGCAAGCTGTGCGACGCGCTGGGCGTGGCCTATGACGACATCTTCTGCGACGGCGATTTCATCAAGTGGCAGGAAACCATCGAGCAGAAGTGCTCCGCCGGCTATGACGGCCTGGTGGTCTCCCACGGCAATCAGGACGGCTCCTACGAGTTCCTGAGCCGCATGGCCGAGCAGTATCCCAACACCAAGATCGTGTGCTTCGACACCCAGTTCAAGACCGGTGGCGAGACCATGAAGATCCCGGGCATCACCCAGATGTTCCAGCAGGATAAGTCCCTGGTCACCGTCCTTCTGGACGAGATGGTCGCCAAGTTCGGCGAGGGCGTCCGCCTGGTGAAGGTCTGGCGCGGCCCCAACTACAACAGCCCCTTCGATCGCCGCCAGGTTGGCTGGGAAGAGTATGAGCAGGCCGGCAAGATCGTTACCGTTGCCGAAGTGCAGCCCACCGTGGACAGCATGGACAACGCCAACACCGTGACCGCCGCCGCGCTGCAGACCCTGAAGCGCGAGGACGTGGACGGCATCATCGCCTACTACGACCTGTACGGCCAGGGCGTGTTCCAGGCCATCATGGAGAACCCGAACTTCAACGGCGAGGCCGGCGAAGCCCTGCCGATGGCCTCCGTCGACATCGATCCCGTCGACGTGACCAACATGCAGAACCATCCCGAGATCTGGACCGCGGCCGGCACCACCGACTGGACCCTGAACGGCGAGATCGCGATGCGCATCCTGCTTCTGGAAATGGCCGACGAGTATGACAAGATCTACGACCCCGCCACCGGCGAATACGGCGTGGACATCGTCGAAGTTCCCGGCTCCGCCATCCTGGCTTCCGCGCTGAAGCCCGAGAGCACCGTCGAGAACCTGGGCGAGATCGCCAACGAGACCTACGGCAACCTGAGCTACCTCTCCGTGGCCGACTGGATGCCCGCTGATCTGATCCACTGATGAACTGCTGCGCGGCGCACCCGCCCGGTGCGCCGCGCTCTTTTTTGAATTTGCGCACGATCGGCGGGCGACACTGACATCGCTTGAATTGCGCGGAATTGGGCAACCGGCAAAGCGGTTTTCATACTTTGTGAATAAGAAATGAGGGAAACTCATGGAGCGAATCGTACTCTCCACCGAGAATGTATCCATCGAATTTCCGGGTGTCCGTGCTTTGAAGGACGTCAACTTTGAAGTCGGCACCGGCGAGATTCGGGCAGTCGTCGGTGCGAACGGCGCGGGAAAGTCGACGTTGATGAAGGTCCTTTCCGGCGCATATCCCCACTATACCGGCACGGTCAAGCTGAACGGACAGCCCGTGGAGGTCCGCAGCACGATGGACGCCAAGAGAATGGGCGTTCAGATCGTTTACCAGGAAGTGGACACCGCGCTGGTGCCCACGCTGACCGTGGCCGAAAACGTGATGATGAACCACATGGTGGAAGACAAGGGCTTCAATCCCTTTGTCAACTGGAACAGCGTGCGCCGGGAGGCGCGCAAAATCCTGGACAGCCTGAATATCAAGGTCAACGTTCGCTCGTTGGTCCAGGACCTGACGCTGGCACAGAAGCAGATGGTGCTGATCGCCAGGGCCATAACCTCAGAATGCAACTTCCTGATCCTGGACGAGCCTACCGCGCCGCTGAGCGACACGGAGACGGAGGAGCTTTTCCGCCTGGTTCGCCACCTTCGGGAGACAAAGAATATAGCGATCGTATTTATATCGCACCGCATCAACGAGATCATTCAGATCTGCGACAAGTACACTGTGATGCGCAACGCCGAGATCGTCGGCACCCGGGATATCACGCCCCAGACCACCACCAAGGAAATCATCGAGATGATGCTTGGCGTCAAGTTCGAGGAGAACTTCCCGAAGGAGATCGTCCCCATCGGCGAAACCCTGTTCGAGGTGGAGCACCTGCGGGATATCGACAACAAGGTCAACGACGTCAGCTTCTATGTGCGCTCGGGCGAGATCGTGGGCATTGCCGGCCTGGTCGGCGCAGGCAAGAGCGAGCTGTGCAAGACCATCTTTGGCGGTTACAGGAAGGCCGGGGGCAAGGTGAAGCTGAAGGGCAGGGAGCTGAAGATCGGCATTCCCACAGACGCCGTCAAGCAGGGCCTGGCCCTGGTGCCCGAGGAGCGCCGCAAGGAGGGCGCGCTGGTCAGCGAGACCGTGAACTTCAACCTGGCGGCGGCGTCGCTGGACAAATACTGTGATTTCTCCTTTGTCAACCAGCGCAAGCTGGCCAAGAACGCCAACTATTACGTGCAAAACCTGGGCATTCGCACGCCCTCGATCCGGCAGAAGGTGGCCAACCTGTCCGGCGGCAACCAGCAGAAGGTGGTCGTGGGCAAGTGGCTGGCGGCGGATTCCGACGTCTACATATTCGACGAGCCCACCAAGGGCGTCGACGTGGGCGCCAAGCACGACATCTTCCGCCTGATCGGCGACATCGCCAAAAAGGGACACGGCGTGATCTACGCCTCCTGTGAAAACAACGAGCTCCTGTCGCTGACCGACCGCATCTACGTGATGTTCGACGGCAGGATCCAGGCGGAATTGAAGACCGCGGATACCAATGAGGACGAGATCATGTTCTACGCCGTTGGCGGCAAGAACAAGGCCGGGGCATGAACGGAGCATCCGCAACAGGCAGAAAGGAGATACACTGATGGAAAATGTAGCCAATAATAAGAAGGCCCTGGGCCAGAAGAGCACGGGCCGCCTGCTGCTGGACTGGGCAGCCGTCATCGCACTGGTGGTGAGCTTCGCCATATTCGCCATATTTGCGCCCAGCTTCCTGAACAGCGTCAATATGATCAACATACTCCGCGCCATGTCGATCACCACCGTGTTCGGCATCGCCGCCACCGTGACCATGTCCACCGACGGCTTCGACATGTCGTCCTGTACGCTGGCCACCGTGTCCGCGTACACGTTCATGAGCATGTACCTGTGGTACGGCCTGAGCCTGTGGCTGTCCATACTGGTCACCATCATCGTGACGCTGATCCTGTACCAGCTGACCATGTTCCTGATCCTGGTCTGCAAGGTGCCCGACATGCTGGCCACCTGCGCGCTTCAGTTCGTTCACCAGGGCATCGGCCTGTGGTACATCGGCGGCGGCGCCGTGTCCACTGGCATGCTGCCCAATCGCCTGAAGGAGAGGCTGGGCCAGCCCGCCCGCACCCTGCTGGGCGAGGATTTCAAGGCCATCGGCCTGAATCCCGCCATCATCATCGGCGTGATGCTGGCCAGCGTGCTGTTGGCTTATATCTTCCTCGAGCATACCAAGTACGGCCGGTTCATGTACGCCATTGGCGGCAACAAGCAGGCGGCCAAGCTCTCCGGCATCAACGTCAAGGGCTATCGCTACCTGGCCGGCATGATCACCGCGCTGTTCGTGGTGGTGGGCGCCGTGCTGGTGGCCTGCCGCCAGTCCGCCGCGTCGGTCAACTGCTGCGACAACTACTTCATGCTCAGCCTGGCCGCCGTGTTCGTCGGCCGTTCGGTCGGCGGCGCGGAGAAGCCCAACGCACTGGGCACGCTGGTTGGCGCACTGCTGGTGGCCGTGCTGGAAAACGGCTTGAACATCATGGGCGTGAACTTCTACTTCCTGCCCGCCGTCAAGGGCATCGTGATGCTGCTGGCGCTGGTCGCGGCTTACGCCACCAAGCGGGAGAATTGACAGGAAAGGAAGAAACGGTACAAAGAAAGCGCAGGGGCATCGGACGATGCTCCTGCGTTTTTTTGTGCGACGGCCAGCGAAAGGAGGTGTTCGCAACTTTTTTGCCGGGATAATTGGGACAAAAGGTGTATAATCAATACCGTTCACCGCTTCACGACAGTATCGCCCGACGACCGACTCTTACAAAGGGGAGAATGTCGCATGTGTGAATGCTCCGTTTTCCCGGTCATCGACCTGCCGGGCACAGGCCGCAACATCCGGCGGCTCCGCGAGAAGGCGGGCGTGACCGTGCGGGAGCTTCAAGCCTACTTCGGGTTTGAATACCCGCAGGCCATTTACAAGTGGCAGCATGGGGAGTGCCTGCCCAGCGTCGACAACCTGCTGGCGCTGGCCCGGGTGCTGCGGGTACCCATGGAAGACCTCCTGGTCTACGAGGACCGGGAGGTCTCGTATTTTTGGCGATGCGTATTGTTTTGTTGTATGTAAATACTGATTTATCGGGGGAGACAAGCCGGAACATCGCAAAGCGAAGGTCGCTGGGTTGGAGCCGTATCCCTTGTCGGTGTCGGGTTCGTCTCCCCAGGTTTCCTCCCTGTACCCGGATGCGCAGAGCACATAGAATTTGTTGGCGACGCGAAATTCACCAGTGTTGGCGACGGGTTCGTGAATGCCGGGGTCGGCATCCTGAAACAGGCGGATCGCATTGGAATCAAAGGCCTCTGCCGCCCGACGGACTTTGGAGGATGAACTGTCGTTGGAGAAGATCGCCGCGCCGGAACCGCAGCTTTGCAGGATCACGATGACCTTGCCCGGAACCTGCAACAGAAGGTCACGGAGCTCGGACAGGGGAAAATCCTCGGGATAAGTCTCGGAGGCGGAGGCCATGACCAGCGCGCCGGCCATCTCGTCAGGTGCATCGTCGGAGCTGTCTCCGTGGGTTGCGATAAAGAACAGCGAGACGTCGTTCTCATCCGCGCCGGCGAAGGTGTCGGTGATGAGGCGAACCAGCTGGTCGTGGGACGTGTTATGCTGCACCTTCACGGCGTAGCGACCGCCGTCGGGCGTCCTGACCCGCCTTAGCAGCTGCTTCATTCTTATGACGTCGCCCCGGTTGCGCGTGGTATGCTCCCAGCCACAAAAATCATCGGGCACATCCGAGAAATAAAAGTCGTTCTCGGAGACCAGCAATGCGCGATAGGTTACGGGGTTTTTGTCGGCAGATGCCTTGCATACGGGAATCCCGGTCGGGCTGTAAGTAAGGGGCAGAGCCGCTGCCGGCGGCGACGGGCTTGCTTCTTCCGCGTGACGGACAGGGTCTTGGGGACATAGGGATCGTTTATCGTCAGGGCAAGCACGAGCTTCTTGCCGTTGGATGTCCTGACGGTGATCTTGACCTTGCCGGTCACCTCGCTCATGACGGTGATCTCATGGGAGCCCTCATCGTAAAAAATGGTCAACATATCTTCCTTGCTGGTGCTGACGCTTTTTATCGGGCTGGAAGGAATAGTAACGCGCAAAACATCGTAGGTGAACATTGAATAGGACATGCTCTTGTCGAGCGTGAGCTCCCGCGACTCGCCTTCGTAGTCTGGCATCGGCTTTGATTCATTGGATGCTTGACAAGAATTAAAACCAGATCGATTCGGTATGGACAGCGCTTGCGCTTTGTGCTATACTTTTTGATGCAGTCAGCCTTTTTCCACGGCTGCACAGTCGGCGGAAGGAAGAGTTGCTTACCTGGCTGTCGCGCGGAGTGCCGGAGAATGTAAACAGACGGGCGATGCTGCGCCTGCCCGGGGTCGGGACAATGCGGTCTATGCAACAGGATTGGCTGCAATGCCATGGCAGCGCCGGTCCGCTGCCCGCGGGGACAACGGTGAAAGGGTTCAGACGATGAAAAAAGTACCGGTGGAGCAGGCGGTTGGCATGACGCTGTGCCACGACATTACGGCCTTGCGGGACGGCTTCAGGGGCGCGGCCTTCCGGCGGGGCCATGTGATCGAAGCCGATGACGTGGAGAAGCTGAAGGACCTGGGCAAGCGCGCGGTGTTCGTCTGGGAGCCGAATGCCGGGGAGCTTCACGAGGAGGACTGCGCCCTGCGCATGGCGGCCATGGCCCCCGTGGCGGGCGCGCACTACACGGGCCCCTCCGAGGGCAAGGTGGTGCTGACGGCGGACGCGGAGGGCATGCTTCGCGTGGACGTAGAGCTGCTTGGGCAGCTGAACGGCATCGGGGACATCACCATATCCACCCTGCCGGACCACTACCCGGTGAAGCCCGGCATGCGCCTGGCCAGCATGCGCATCGTGCCCCTGGTGACCCAGGAGCGACAGATCATCCAGGCGGAGGCGCTGTGCAGGGAGCGCCCGCTGCTGCGCCTGTTGCCCTACGCCCCGCGCAGGGCGGGCGTGATCGTCACCGGCTCGGAGGTGTACACCGGCCGCATCCAGGACAGGTTTGAGCCGGTGGTGCGCGGGAAGCTGGCGGCGTATCCGGGCGAGGTCCTGGGCGTGACGCTTTGCGACGACGACGCGGATATGATCGCGGATGCCGCCCGTTCCTTTCTGGACAGCGGCGCGGATTTCCTGATATTCACCGGGGGCATGTCCGTGGACCCGGACGACGTGACCCCGACGGCGGTGCGGCGGCTGGGCGCCAGGGTGGTCAGCCACGGCGCGCCGTCCCAGCCGGGGAACATGACCCTGGTGGCCTACCTGGGCGACGTGCCGGTGCTGGGCGTGCCGGGAGCGGCGATCTCCAGGCCCACGACGCTGTTCGACGTGCTGCTGCCCGCGATCTACGCCGGGGAGGCCGTCACGAAGGCGGACCTCATACGCCTGGGGGACGGCGGCCTGTGCCAGCTGTGCCAGCGCTGTCACTTTCCAAACTGCACCTTCGGGCGCTATTGACGAGTTTCCGGGAGATTCAGATGAAGGATCGCTTTGGCCGCGGGATCACCTACCTGCGCCTGTCCGTCACGGAGCTGTGCAATCTCCGCTGCCGCTACTGCATGCCGGCGGAGGGCGTTTGCAAGCGTCGCTACGATGAGATGCTGAGCCAGGCGGAAATGCTCCTGGGCCTTCGCGTCGCGGCGGAGCTGGGCGTGCGCAAGCTGCGCGTCACGGGCGGCGAGCCGCTGGTCAAGCGGAATATCCTGGGCATTTGCGAGGGCGCCGCGCAGATCCCGGGCATCGAGGAGATTGGCCTGACCACCAACGGCACGTTGCTGCCCGGGCTGGCGAAGCCGCTGAAGGCGGCGGGGGTGTCCCGGCTGAACATCAGCCTGGACACGCTGGACGAGAGGAAGTATGCCTGGATGACCCGCGCGGGCGGGCTGGACCTGGCGCTGAAGGGCATAGAGGCGGCGCTGGACGCGGGCTTTGAGCGCACGAAGCTGAACGCCGTGCTGATCGGCGGGTGGAACGAAGACGAGATCCGTCCGCTGGCGGAGCTCTCCCGGCGCTGGCCGGTGGACGTGCGGTTCATCGAGCTGATGCCGATGGTCGGCAGGGCGGCGTTCGGCCCGGAGGCCTTCATTCCCTGCAGCCGGGTGCTCCAGGTGCTTCCGGAGCTTGTTCCGGCGGGCGGCGACGGCGTGGCGCGCATGTACCGCCTGCCGGGGGCGCAGGGCAGGATCGGGCTGATATCGCCGCTGAGCGCCCCCTTTTGCGCCGGCTGCAATCGCCTGCGGCTGACGGCGGACGGCAGGTTGAAGCCCTGCCTGCATTCCCCGCTGGAATTTTCAGTGAAGGGCCTGGATCGCGAGGGCATGCGCCGGCAGTTCCTCGCGGCCTGCGCCGCCAAGCCGGAGGGCCACGCTCTGCTGTCCTATGCCCGGCCGAGCAGCGCCAACCGGAGCATGAACCGCATCGGCGGATGAGCGCTCTTCAGGTGCCCGGAAGGAGTTGACGGATTCCAATGGAACAGCGGGCTTTGACCCATATTGACGGCGAGGGCCGCGCGCGCATGGTGGATGTGGGCGAGAAGGGCGTCACCAGTCGAACGGCGGTGGCCGCGGGCCGCGTGCGGTTGAACCGAGCCGCGTTTGACCTCGTTCGCAGCGGCGGTGTGAAGAAGGGCGACGTGCTGACGGTGGCCCGGGTGGCCGGGATCATGGGCGCGAAGCGAACGCCCGACATCATTCCGATGTGCCACCCCATACCGTTGAACGGCGTCGAGCTGTCCCTGACGCTGGACGATGCGCGGCTGTCGGTGGAGATCACCGCTGCGGTTTCCGCGGACGGAAGGACGGGGGTGGAGATGGAGGCGCTGACCGCCGTGTCCGTCGCCGCGCTGACGGTGTACGACATGTGCAAGGCGGTCCAGCGGGACATCGCGATCTCCGACATCCGCCTGCTGAAAAAAACGGGCGGCGTTCACGGGGACTATGAAAGGACGGATGCGTGATGGGCTATACGGCGGCGGTGCTGACGGTTTCCGACAAGGGGGCCCGGGGCGAGCGGGTGGACACCAGCGGACCCGCGCTGCGCGGGATGCTGATTGAGGCGGGCTATGCGGTGGTCCACACCGCGATATTGCAGGACGAACGGCTGCAGATCGCCGAGGCCCTGAAGAAACTGGCCGACGAGGGCGTGGCGCTGGTGTTGACCACCGGTGGCACGGGCTTTTCGCCCCGGGACGTCACCCCGGAGGCGACGCTGGACGTGATCGAGCGCCAGGCGCCGGGCCTGGCCGAAACCATGCGGGCCGAGAGCATGAAGCTGACCCCGAGGGGCTGCCTGTCCCGGGGCGTGGCGGGCATGCGGAAGCGCACCCTGATCGTCAACCTGCCGGGCAGCGAGCGGGCGGCCCGGGAGAACCTGACGGCCATACTGCCCGCGCTGGCGCACGGCCTCGAGATGCTCCTGTCCGAGGGATCCGCCGACTGCGCGACGCCCCCGTCGCCGAAGACGCGGCAGGTTCCCTCCATGGACGCCTGGCTGAGGGAGGCCAAGGGCTCCTGCGACCTGGCGCGGACGGGCATGTTCCTGATCCACAACGGCGTGGTCCGGGAGGACGCCAGGTCCCGCGTGCGCGACGGCGACGCCGACGCGAAGCCCGTGAAGGGCATGCGCTTCTCGGCGGACGACGAAAAGGTGCGCCAGGCCGTGGCCCAGACCCTTGAAATGCCCGGCATTTTTTTTGCCAAGGCGTGGATGAACGAGGGGGAGCTGGCGGTGGGGGACGACATCATGTTCGTGATGGTCGGCGGCGACATCCGCCCCCGGGTAATCGAGGCGCTGCAATTCCTGGTGGGCAGGATCAAGACGGAATGCGTGACGGAACAGGAAATCATGTAAGGAAATAGAGGGTGTAACAGTATGAACGGGAACGGTAAATCGTCGGAGTACAAGCTGTTGACAGGGCTATTTTTTTAAGCTCCTGCCCTACCAGGTATTGCTGCTCATCATCACATCGGTGAACGGCATCGTGGACAGCCTGTACGCCAGCCACAACATCGGGCAGAGCGCCATGAGCGCCATCGGCCTGTTCGGGCCCCTGAACCATTTCCTCTATGCGGCGAGCATCATGTTCGTCAGCGATTCGCAGGTCCTGTACGGCCGATATCTTGCGCGGGACCGTAGCAGGATCAACCACCTGTTCACGGTGACGCTGATGACCGCGTGCGGGCTCGGCCTGCTGACCAGCGTGCTGCTGGTGATTGGCGCAACGACGGGCGTGACCCATTTGCTGGTGAACACCCAGCCGGACCTGAAGATGCTATTTGTCCACCTCCCCAACCCTCGCCCCCAGGCCGCGCGCCAGCGCGGCGTTCACCAATCGCCTGTCGTCTGTGATGGATGACAGGCGATCGTCTTTGTAGACGGCGAACAGCGTCGGGGCGTCGGGGCGCGCGGCCTTCAGGGCGGTGCCCACGGCGCAGTCGGCGCCCACCGCGCATACCCGCGCGGGGACGGGGCCGTCGATGGGGCGAAGGGTGCCGAGCACGGCTTTCATCGGGGCGCCCGCAAACGCCCGGCGCTCGTCGGCGGCGCTGGCCCAGATGAATACCGCCGCGAACAGGAAGGACAGGTTGACCCTGCGCCATCGCACGGCGAAAGTGGCGCAGGCAAGCAGCAGCATGGCCGCCACCGCGCGGCCTGCCCGGATGCCGATTTCAAGCGCCTTTTCCCGCTTGAGCTTCAGGGAAAGCAGGGCGTAGGCGATCCGGCCGCCGTCCAATGGCAGCGCGGGCAGCAGGTTGAAGGCCAGCAGCACCAGATTGATTTGCATGAAGGCCAGCGCAAAGCCGGGGGAGAGCATGCCCCAGTGGGCGAGGGCCCCGGCGGTCACCACCAGCAGGGCGTTGGCCAGCGGGCCGGCGGCGGATACCGTCGCCAGGCGAAGGGACGACAGGCCGTAGGGGTTTTCCATGGCCATGGCGCCTCCGAAGGGCGTCAGGCGAAGGCTTGCGATGCCCACCCCCAGGGCATGGGCGGCCAGCAGGTGGGCAGCTTCGTGGAAGGCCAGCGCCACCGTCAGCGCCGCCGCCTCTGCGCCGGTCCCCAGCATGGCCGCAGCCAGCGGATACAATAGCGCCAGCGGATGGACGACGATCCGCGTGTGTCCGACGCAGAGCGACATCTACAGCCCCAATGCTTCCGTGGGGTCCACGGATTCGCCGCCCTGGCGCAGCTCGAAGTAGAGGCCGTCCTCGCACGCGCCCAGCCGCTGGCCCCGGGCGATGCGGTCGCCGGATTGCACCGTGACCTCGCTGAGATTGGCGTACAGCGTTTCCCGGCCCTCGCCGTGGTCCACCAAAATCCCCTGGGTGCCGCCGGAGAGCGGGCTGACGGCGGTGACGGTGCCGGCATCGACGGCGCATACGGGCCGGTTGCCCGCCTCAAAGGCCAGCCAGGGCTGCAGCGCGCTGTAGGGGTGGGTGAGCGCCCCGTCGCATGGCCTGGACAGCGCGGTGTTCCCGGATACGTTCAGGAAGACCAGCGCGGATTCCGGCATGATCTGGCGCACGAAGGTCAGCTCGCCGATGGAATCGTCCAGGTTGATGTGCATGGTCAGGGCCCGCTCGATGCCCTCGGTCGCCTTCTGCGCCCAGGGCTGGCGCAGGTTGCCCAGGGCGAGTATGCCCAACAGCAGCGCGCAGGCGATGGCGCTGTTGCGCAGCAGCTTGTCCCCATGGGTCAGCGCGGCCTTTGGCCTGCGCTGTCGCCGCTTCCTTCGCCGGGACGTCGGCGGCTCGCCCTCCGCGACATCGGGCCTGAACTGGGTGTGAATGCGCAGCGTGCTGTTTTCAGACATAAAAAATCCCTCCCGTCGGGAAAGGTTATGCGGGGAGGGGGATTGAAATGAGGAATGGGGAATGAATTACTCCCGCTTCAGCGCCACGACCTTGGCACCTGAGGTGTGCTGGCGCTGCTCGTGCTGGCGGGAGCGCATCACCACGTTCAGCACCAGGCCGATGCCCATCATGTTGGTCAGCATGTTCGAGCCGCCGTAGCTGACGAAGGGCAGGGGGATGCCGGTGACGGGCAGCAGGCCGATCACCATGCCGATGTTTTCCACCACGTGGAACAGCAGCATGGCCATCACGCCCACGATCAGGTAGGAGCCGTAGGGGTCCTTGGTGCGTATGGACAGCACGATCAGTCGCCCGATCAGCAGCGCATAGCCCAGCACCAGGGCGATGCCGCCCGCCAGGCCGAAGGATTCGCACACGATGGCGAATATGAAGTCGGTGTGGTCGTCGGATATGTAGCCCAGCGACGCGAAGCTGCCGGGAGAGACGATGCCCTTGCCGAACAGGCCGCCGGAGCCGATGGCGATCTGGCCGTTGATGATCTGTCGGGCCTCGTCGGGGTAGGCCTCCGGGTTCAGCCACATCAGTATGCGGGTGAAGCGGAAGTTGTCCGAGGCCGAGTTGTTGATGAAGTACCACAGCGGGATCATCATCACCACCATTGCGATGATGACGCCCCAGATCAGCTTGCTGTTGGTGCCGGAGACGAACACCATCACGCTGAACACCGCCACGTAGACCAGCGCCGTGCCCACGTCCGGCTGCAGCACCACCAGGATCATCGGTATGCCCATGTAGATGGCCAGGGGAATGATGTCGTGGATGGTCATGATGGGCTTCATGCGCACCGAGAAGGCCTTTGCCAGGGCGATGATGATGGCGATCTTGCCCACCTCGGAGGGCTGGAAGCCGCGGTCATTGCCCCAGTTGAAGAAGGCGGTCATGCCGCCGCGGCCGGCCTGGGCGATCAGCAGCGTCAGCGTCAAAAGTATGATGTTGGCGGCGTAGATGGCGTTGGCGTAGCGCTCGTAGAGCTGGTAGGGGAAGAATATGACCGCGGACATGGCCACCAGCCCCGCGGCGATCCAGAACAGCTGCAATCGGGGATAGGTGATCGACTGGGTCTGTAGCATCTCCACCGCGTTCGCCGGGGCCTCGGTGACCTGGCTGGAGGTGGCGCTGAATATGCACACGACGCCGAACAGTGAAATCACCAGCACCATGATCAACAGGGGCCAGTCGAAGTATTTCATCAGGCTCCTGTCGAAGCGGTTGTCCCGTATGTACTTGAAAAATGCCTTGATTCTGGAAAGCATACGTCTGTCCTTGCAGTTTGTGTTGCAGCAGCGGCGTCTGCGCCGCCACCGATGGCGGCCTGGAGGCCGCCGCTGCATTCGTCGGTATCCGTGAGGCGAAAGTCAGTCCGCCATCGTGAATTCCCTGTCCATGGTCGAGGTCTCGCTGTAGCCCAGGCTGTCCAGGTAGTAGTTGATCACGGGACGAATGGCCCAGGCGGAGTAGGCGCCGGCGTAGCCGTTCTGGATGTAGCACACCACCACGACCCTGGGGTCCTCGGCGGGGGCGTAGGCCACCATCCAGCTGTTGTTTTCCACGTCCAGCTCGGTGCGCTGGGAGGTACCGGTCTTGGCGGCGATTTTGTACTTGTTGTCCAGGAAGAACTTGGCCGCGGTGCCGCCGGCAACCTCGTCGGTAACGTCCTCCATGCCGGCGCGTATGGCCTGGTAGTAGGCCTCCTGGGTGTTGATCTGGTTGGCCACCACGGGCTGCTTCTCCAGCACCACCGTGCCGTCCGGGGCGATGATCTTGTCCACGATCTGGGCATCGTAGACCGTGCCGCCGTTGACGATGGCGCTGACGTACCGGGCGACGGCCACCGGGGTCACCTGGGTGATGGACTGGCCGATGGCGCACATGATGGTCTCGTTGGGCGTCCAGTAGATGTCGGCCAGGTAGGTAACGAAGGTGTTGACCATGTAGTGGCTGGAGATGTACTGCCGGGGCAGCCCGATGTCGTACTGGAGGATCTCGCGGATGGGCAGGTACCACTTCTCCTTGCTGTCGTAGGTGACCGCGATGCGCATCAGGTCGTTGAGCGCCTTCTCGAACACCTCGTTGGAGACGTTCATCCTGCGCTCGGCGAAGACCTGCTCCAGCTCCGTCTTCATGGCGGTGTAGGTCAGCAGGGGCTTGGCGGTGTTCTGCCAGGTGGGGGAATTCTCCGGGTCGTACAGCATGTTCTGGTTGCCCACGAAGCTGGTGGCCTCGCCGGGCAGCTCGATGTTGGTCTTGCTGGTCAGGCCCAGGGCGGCGGCCCACTGGTACAGCCGCTCGATGCCCAGCCGGTAGCCCACTGTGTAGAAGTACATGTTGCAGCTGTTCTTCAGGGCCTTTTCCAGGTTCTGGTTCTGGTGGTCCTCCGGGGTGGAGGTCCAGCACTTGGCGGGCCGGTCGGCGTTGGTCTCGGTGAAGCCCTCGGCACGGTCGTTGATGATCTCGTCGGTGGTGATCACGCCCTCGGAGAGACCGCCCAGCGCCGTGCACAGCTTGAAGATCGAGCCGGGGGCGTCCTTGGTGCCGATAGCCCGGTTCAGAAGCGGGTTTTCACCCTCAAGCACCTGGTTCCACAGGGTGGGGTCCACCTTGCCGTCGTTGAACATGCTCAGGTCGAACTGGGGGATGCTGACCATGCCCAGCACCCTTCCGGTATAGGGGTCCATGGCCACCATGGCGCCGGTCTGGGCCAGCTGGATCTCGCGGCCCTCCTCCGCGTACTCCTTCAGCACGTCCTCGTTTTCCCGCAGCCAGTGGCCCCGGTGCAGCGATTCGTTCTGCTCCACGCGGATGTCGTCGATAGCGGCCTGCAGCTTCTGGGCCATGTAGTTCTGCAGGTCCACGTCGATGGTCAGCACCACCGAATTGCCGTTCGCCGGCGGGGTGTAGGACAGCTCGCGCACGGCCTTGCCGCGGGTGTCCACCTCCACGGTGCGGATGCCCTGGCGGTATTCGATGTAGGGGGACAGCTGGTCCTCCAGCGAGCGCTCGATGCCGTCGGAGCCGATGTAGGCGTCGTTGGGGTAGCCCTGGTTCTGGTAGGTCTCCAGCTGGGTGGCGGAGATCTTGCTGGTGTAGCCCACGATGTGGCAGGCGGTCTCCCCCTGGGGATAGACGCGGGAGGAGCTCTCCTCCACGTCGATGCCCAGCAGGTCCAGCGAGCGCACCTCCACCTCGGAGACGGTCTCGTAGCCCACGTCGTAGGCGATGGTGACGGGGGTGGGCTTGAAGGCGTTCATGCGGGATTCCTGCCACAGGGCCAGCACCTTGACGATCATCTCCTCGTCGGCGTCGTTGCCCAGGGCTTCCAGCACGCGGTACTTCTCCACCAGGGTCCGGTACAGGTCCTCCTCCTCGACCTTGTTGACGTAGAAGTTGCTGCGCCACTGGCTTTGGCGGGTGGTCTCGACGGCGGCGCTGCCGGAGCCGCTGTCGAAGTGCCACTTGCCGTCCTCGTCCTTCTTCAGCCAGAAGTCGTTGACGGTGGTCTTGCCGTTGGACTCGATCAGCTTGATGACCTCCGCCAGGGTCTTCGTATAGGCCAGGCGGTCGGCCTCGCTGTTGCGCAGGGGATCGCGGTAGAAGGTCACGTTGTAGCTGCGGCGGTCGTAGGCCAGGGGCACCATGTTGGTGTCGTAGATGGTGCCGCGCATGCCGTAGAGCGTTATGGTCTTCGCCGAACGGGTCTGGGCGCGCTCGGTGTAGGCCTCGCCGTCGGTGCGGACCATGAAGTTAATGCGCACAATGAACGCCGCGAACACCAGCACCAGTATGCCGGAGAGCAACAGCATGCGCTTGAAATAGGGCTTCAAAAGGATTTCACCTCCCTGTGACGGGTGGGAACGCGGCGCTTTTCGCCCACCAGTATGGCGTAGGCCACGGGGCGCAGCAGCAGCGTCAGGACGGCGCAGATCGCAGACCGTATGCCGATATTGATGAAATAGGCGGGGCGCAGCTCGGCGGTGTTGAAATACTGGACCACGAACAGCGCCAGCTCGCCCAGGGCGTACAGCACAAACACCCACGCCACCCGCTGCACCCGCTTGCGGCCGGCGTGGCGGCGGGCGGTGCGCAGGCGTTCACCCGGGTTGTACAGTATCAGGCCGATCAGAAAGCCCACGGCCATGAAAAAGAAGGTCATCATGCCCAGGGTGCCTGTGGTGATGTCGATCAGCAGCCCGCCGATGGTGCCGTAGAGCAGTCCGCTCATGCGCCCCATCAGCATGCCGATCAGAAACACGGCCACCACGGTCAACGGCACCGTATACACGCCGCCGTAGACCACGGGTATGACCGTCGTATCCAATGTGACACAGCCCAGTATCATCAGCAAGGGCGCAAGTCTGCGAAGCAATTTATTAACCTCCGAGCTTTCTTTGCTTACTCCGGTCTCAATGCGTAGATTGCAGATCCTTCGCTTCGCTCAGGATGACACGTTTACGCAGTGACGATGTCATCCCGAGCGGAGGCGCAGCCGAAGTCGAAGGACCCTTAACCCCTAAAACCTAACCCCTAAAACCTAACCCCTAAAACCTAACCCCTAAAACCTAAAACCTAATTTCCCCTGGCCCATTCGTCCTCGGGCAGGGTCTCCAGGATCTCGGGCGTCGCGCCGGCGGAGGGATAGCTCCAGGTCTCCTCGGCCGGGGTCGGGGAGGGCGTGGGCGTGGCGTTTGGCACCGGCGTGGCGGTGGCGCCGCCGGTCTGGGCGGCGGTGCCCATGGCGGGCAAGGCCTCGTCGGAATCGGTCTCGATGATCTCGCGCAGCACGAACACCTCTTCGATGTGCCGGAAGTCCACCGACGGGGTGACCACGGCGTAGCTGCCCTCGCTGCCGGCGTCCATCGATATGGCGGTGATGGTGCCGATGTGCAGGCCCTTGGGGAACAGGGAATCGGTGCCCGAGGTGATGACGGTGTCGCCGGGCATCACGTTGTTCAGGCTGGGCAGGTAGTAGATATGGCATTGGGCGTCGGTGGAGGAGGCCGCCACGCGCCCCCGCATGATGCCGTTGTCGCGGGTGCTCTGCACCATGCAGGCCACCGCGCTGCGGGAATCCACGATGCAGATGACCTTGGCGTAGTTCATGCCCGCCTCGTACACGCGGCCGATCAGGCCGTCGCCGTTGACCACGGACATGCCCGCGCCGACGCCGTCGGATTTGCCCCGGTTGATGGAGAAGGTCTCGAACCACTGGCCCGGCTCCCGGGCGATCACCCTGGCGAAGATCGGGTCAAGGGATTCATAGCGGCTCCTGGCGTCCAGCTGGTTCTTCAGGCGCTCGTTTTCCCGAACGGCCTCCTGGGCGCTGTTCAATTGCAGGCTCAGCTGCTGGTTTTCCAGGGACAGCGCCTCATACTCCGCCTCCAGTCGGTCGAAGTCCCGCCAGCGATGCACGAAATCCTTGATGCCGTTGGCCGCGCCGGTGAACACGCTCTGCACCCGGCTGAACAGCGATCCGATGCCGTTTTCGGCGATGGAGATCTCGTTGCTGTTGCGCAGCACCAGGAAGAAAATGACGGCGGCGACCACGATCAGCACCAGTATGGAAAACAGCACGCGCCGGCGCGCGTTGCGCCTGCGCCGCAATTCCTGTGACGACAGTCGCGCGCCGCGCTTCTTCTTGCCGGTGCTCTTGGCTGTTTGCTTCTTCTTAGGCATTTATCTGTTGTCTCCCCTTTGAGGAAGGTGATGGCGTTTATATTTCGATCAAACACCCGCTCTGCTCGAACTTCTGCATCAGCCGGTCGTTGGAGGCGATCATGCACAGTCCGAGGGCGGTGTCGTCCTGGGGGTTTTCGTCGATGCTGACCTTCAGGCCCAGCATTTCGCCCAGGCGCTCGCTCAGTCCCTCCAGCAGCGCCCCGCCGCCGGACAGGTACAGCCCCTGGGGCAGTATGTCCTCGGCCAGCTCCGCAGGGATGTTTTCGAAGGCGTCCCGTATGTTTTCCACCAGCGCCTCCAGGGGCGGCTGCAGGGCGTTGTGCACGTCCGCGGCGGTGATCTCCACGGTGGTGGGCTTGCCGGTGGCGGCGTCCCTGCCCCGCAGCGACGCCTTTTGGCGGATCAGCGTGGGGGAGCGCATGGCCGAGCCCAGGTCCACCTTCAGGTCCTCGGCGGTGCGCTGGCCGATGATCAGGCCCTTTTCCCGGCGTATGTAGCGCATGATGGCCTCGTCCATGCCCAGCGAGCCGACGCGCAGCGTTCGGGCGGCCACCACGCCGTTCATCGACAGTATGGCCACGTCGGTGGTGGAACCGCCGATGCACACCAGCAGCGAGCCCCGGGGCTCCTCGATGGGCACGCCCGCGCCCAGCGCCGCCGCCACGCAGGAGCGCACCATGGCGCTTCGGCGCGCCCCGGCGGTGCGCACGGCCTCCTCGAGGGCGGCCTGCTCCACCCGGGTACAGCCCTGGGACATCGATACCACCAGCCGGTTCTTCTCCAGCGCGCGCCGCTTGCCCAGCGCCTTTTCCGCCAGCCGCTGCAAGAGCGCCGTGGTCAGCTCGATATTGCCCACCGCGCCGTCGCTGATGGGGGAAAGCAGCGCCACGTCCTTGGGCGTGCGTCCCAGCATCTGCCGGGCGTCCCGGCCCACGGCCAGGATCTGGTCGATGTCCTCCCGCAGGGTCAGCACGTAGCTGGGCTCCCGCAGCACGACGCCCTCGTTTTCAAGACATATCGTCACATTGGCGGATCCCAGGTCGATGCCCACGCCGCCGGATGAAAAAACACCCATCACAAACCTCCGGTTTTGAATGAGGAATTACAAATTAGGAATTAGGAATGAGGAATGAATGGCGAGCAGTGCGTCGTGCCGGTCGTCGATTCAAACTGCTGTTCCTTATGAACTACATTCCAAAGCCTGACAGCATTTCCCTGACCTCTGCCACCGGGAAGCCGACCACGTTTTCATATTCTCCGTCCAGTGCGGACACGAATGGGGCCGCGCCGCCCTGTATGGCGTAGGCGCCGGCCTTGTCCATTGGCTCGCCGGTGGCGATGTAGGCGTCGATCTCTTCGGGCGTGATGTCCCGGAAGGTGACGCCCGTGCGCACAGTACGGGTCTCGCTTTTGCCTGTTTTGGCATCCAGCACGCAAACGCCGGTAAAGACCTCGTGCTCACGACCCGACAGCGCGGCCAGCATCTCGCGAGCTTCCCTTTCGTTGGCGGGCTTGCCCAGGGGCACGCCGTCCAGCGACACCAGCGTATCCGACGCGATGATCACGCCGTCCGTGTAGTGCGTCGCCGCGGCGCGGGCCTTGCGCCCGGCAAGGGTGTGCACGATATCCCGGGCGTGACCGGCCACGTGCTCGTCCACGTCGGGGGTACAGATTTCAAAGGTATAACCCATCCGCGCCAGCAGCTCGCACCTGCGGGGCGAGCCGGAGGCCAGGATCAGGGGACGTTTTGACTGTTCAGACATACATAAAACCTCTGTAACACAGACTTCTCCGCATAAAACACCATCAAATATTATACCACACATCGGGCGGGAATTAAAGCAATTTGGGTTTCCAAATGGATTTTGTCACGAACATATTACACGCAGAAAACAAAGAAGCGCCGCGCTGGATGGGATGCCATCCGGCGCGGCGACGGAAACGTGTGTCTGTTTTTAACAGACTTCGGTCTGCTATAAACAGACGACAGTCTGGAATCTATGCGGCTTCGTCGGCGGCAAAGCCCGCCTTCAGCAATTCGTCGATGGCCTGTATGATCCCGGGGGTCTTGTATTCCTTGCCCTCCAGGCCGAAGATCATCGTGTCGGCGAAGTTGTCGGCCAGCGTTTCCTCCGGGTCGATGACATAGTCGGTATTATTGCCGAGCACGTCCCTGAAATTGGCGGCGTCCTCTGAGGAATACATCGTGGACAGGTCGTCGATGGGCACCAGGCCGGTGGCCATCCCGTCAAAGAAGGAATCGCCTGCTTTGGCAAAGGGCATATGGGTGGTGAACACGACCGCGCAGTTCTTCATCTCCCCATTGATCTCAAAGGCGGCGTAGGAATTGTGATGCCCCACGTCCGGGTTGGAGATGATCTGCTCCCGGATCTCCGGGGAGAATACATAGTCCTCGTCCACGACGGTGAAGCCCAGTATGCCGTACATCGCCGCGCGAAAGTCGGGGTGGTTGCGGGTCAGGCAGTGGAACAGCTCGTGGGCGACGAGGACGTCGAATTTCTCCTGAATGGAAGAATCGTCCGGGTAGGCCAAAATAGAATCAAACACCGACTGGCCGATGTAGATCTGCGTGCCGTGGGTGTAGGCCCCGGCGTCGCACTCCTCGGCCATGGTGGTCTTGGCGAACACGATGTCGTCCAGGGGCGGCAGTAAATAGCCCCGCTCGGCACAGTTCTTTTGGATCAGTGCCAGCGACTGGTCGATGCGCGCCTTCTCCGCGTCGGTATAGTCCAGGGTCTGCTGGGCAGCGAAGGCTTCCAGTTCCTCAAGGGTGGCGTCCAACTTCTGCATGCGGAAGTTCAGGTCGTTCTGGGTCAGGTTGTCGTAGTAATCCCGGTTGGACAGCAGCAGCTCCGCGGCCTCCTTCGCGTCGGCGAAGCGATAGCCGATCCCGCCACTCTCCGCCAGGCAGGCGGGGAGGAGGAGGGAAAGGATCAGAAGCAAGGTGAAGGTCTTCTTCATGTGCGTCGCCTCCATTTAATATAGATTATTCGTAACGATTCAGACAGGTAACTACTGATTTGTCGCGCAGTTGGCGATGGTCCCAAAAGTAGCCTTCCCCTCTGGGGAAGGTGGATTTCCCGGAAAATGCTTGCATTGTTCCGGGAAAGACGGAAGAGGTCCTCGTCGCTGAGACAACGTCTATTGGAGCGTAGGCGCGAGGCGCAACGTGAGGGGACCTCTTCCGACCCGCTACGCGGGCCACCTACCGCGGGCCTACCGGCCCCATCTCGCTGAAAACAGTCCACTGGACTGTTTTCCGGGCGCTCGATGCCCCTGAAGGCAATGTCATCAACTTAAGGAAAAATACCTACTGTCGCGCCCAAAAGGCTTCCCCTTGAGGGGAAGCTGTCTGCGAAGCAGACTGAAGAGGTGTCCCCGTTACACCTCGTTCGTCTA
>JAFRJF010000226.1 GCA_017432405.1 Clostridia bacterium
ATGGTGCGCAAGGGCGTGCCCTTCCGGGACGCCTACGGGGTGGTGGGCAAGCTGGTGAAGTACTGCATCGACCGGGGCGTCACGCTGGAGGAGCTGCCCCTGGCCGAATACCGCCAGTTCAGCCTGGTGTTCGACGTGGACTTGGACGAGGCCATTGACCTGCTCACCTGCGGCAGCCAGCGCGATATTCCCGGCGGCCCCGCCCCGGAGGCGGTGCAGGCGACCATCGAAGCGACAAGGGTGCGGCTGGGATAATTTCCCATGTCAAATCTTCGTGAAGCAGGGCCGATGTCAATCAAAATCACTTGACATCGGCCCTGCTTTTGCGTATAATAAACAGGCTGTCAAGTAATTTTGCTTGCGGAGGCGTGTGCAATGGCGGACATGGACGAGCGGGTGGCGCTGAATTACCTGCTGGATTTCTACGGCCCGCTGCTGACCGAGCACCGGCAGGAGGTGCTGCGCCTGTACTGCGAGGAGGACCTGACCCAGCAGGAGATCGCCGACCAGCTGTCCATCACCCGGCAGGGCGTGTTCGACAGCCTGGCGAAGTCGAAGCGCCAGCTGAACGGCTACGAGGCCAAGCTGGGCCTGGTGCGCCGGCACCTGGAGCAGACCCGGGCGGTGGAGCGCTGCCTGGGACTGCTGGAGGACGTAAAGACGCTGCCCGGGGACGCCCCGGCGCTTCAGGAGGCCAGGAACGCGCTGGCCGCCATCCTGTCGAAGGACTGACTGAACCATACAGACCATACGGTTTGCGGAGGATATTTCATGGCATTTGAAGGATTGACCGACAAGCTACAGGGCGCCTTTAAAAAGCTCAACAGCAAGGGCAAGCTGAACGAGGCCGACGTCAAGGCCGCGATGCGCGACGTGCGCATGGCGCTGCTGGAGGCCGACGTCAACTTCCTGGTGGTCAAGGATTTCGTCAAGAAGGTGACCGAGCGCGCGGTGGGCCAGGACATCATGCAGAGCCTGACGCCCGGCCAGCAGGTCATCAAGATCGTCAACGAAGAGCTGACGAACCTGATGGGCGGCACCAACGCCCGGCTGACCTACTCCCCCCAGGCCCCGACGATCTACATGATGGTCGGCCTGCAGGGCGCCGGCAAGACCACCATGTGCGGCAAGCTGGGCAATATGCTCAAGAAGGACAACAAGAAGCCCCTGCTGGTGGCCTGCGACGTGTACCGCCCCGCCGCCATCAAGCAGCTGCAGGTGGTGGGCGGCCAGGTGGGCGTCGAGGTGTTCGAGCGCGGCCAGGGCGACCCGGTGCAGATCGCGAAGGAGGCCATAGAGTACGCCCGCTACTACGGGCGCGATCCGGTGATCATCGACACCGCCGGCCGGCTGCACATCGACGAGCGGCTGATGCAGGAGCTGCGGGACGTGCGCGCCGCCGTCAAGCCCCAGGAGATCCTGCTGGTGGTCGACGCCATGACCGGCCAGGACGCCGTGAACGTGGCCAAGACCTTCAACGAGCAGCTGGGCATCGACGGCGTGATCCTCACCAAGCTGGACGGCGACACCCGCGGCGGCGCAGCCATCTCCGTGCGCTCGGTGACGGGCAAGCCCATCAAGTTCTCGGGCATCGGCGAAAAGCTGACGGACATAGAGCCCTTCCACCCCGACCGCATGGCCAGCCGGATCCTGGGCATGGGCGACGTGCTGACGCTGATCGACAAGGCCCAGGAGAGCTTTGACGAACAGCAGGCCATCGACCTGACCCGCAAGATGCGCACCAACAGCTTCACGCTGGAGGATTACCTGGACCAGCTGAAGCAGATGAACAAGATGGGCAGCATCACCGACCTGCTGAAGATGATTCCCGGCGTGGGCAGCAAGATCAAGGACGTGGACATCGACGAGGAAGCGGTGGCCAAGGCCCAGAAGAAGAACGAGGCCATCATACTGTCGATGACCCGCATGGAGCGCCGCAACCCCGACATACTCAACGCCAGTCGCAAGCGCCGCGTGGCCGCGGGCAGCGGCACCACCGTGCAGGACGTGAACCTGCTGCTCAAGCAGTTCGACCAGGCCCGCTCGATGATGAAGAGCATGATGGGCGCCGGCAAGCGCGGCAGGATGCGCATTCCCTTCGGGAAGATGCCAAAGTTCTGATAAATATCGGTCAAAACCGTATTTATATACAACTTTCGATACAAACAAGGAGGAATTCCCAATGGTCAAGATTCGTTTGAAGAGGATGGGCATGAAGAAAAAGCCCTTCTATCGCCTGGTCGTCACCGACAGCCGCAATCCCCGCGACGGTCGCTTCATCGAGGAGATCGGCTATTACAACCCCGTTTCCAATCCCGTTGAGCTGAAGGTCAACGACGAGCGCGCCAAGTACTGGCTGGGCGTGGGCGCGCAGCCCACCGACACCGTTCGCGGCCTGCTGAAGAAGGGCGGAGTCCTGTAAGATGTTGGATCTGGTCAAATATATCGCCCAGGCCCTGGTGGACAAGCCGGAGGCCGTGGATGTCCGCGAGGTCGAGAATGAGGACAGCATCGTGATCGAGCTGCGCGTCGACCCCGACGACATGGGCAAGGTCATCGGCAAGCAGGGCCGCATCGCCAAGGCGATCCGCACCGTGGTCAAGGCCGCTTCCGTCAAGGCCGAAAAGCCCGTGTTCGTGGAGATCATCTGATTGGGCACATCTATCCTTCGCTGCATTCAGCTCGACAGCAATTCCGCTGTCACGCTGAACAGGGCGAAGGATTTTTTCTCATATGCCGTTTCAAGACGCAGGCAAATACTGATTTGTCGCAGGGCGACAAATCAGTATTTGAGGGGTTAGGGGTTAGGTTTTAGGGGTTAGGGAATATAGCGGGATCAACCTAAAACCTTCCCCTTCAGGGGAAGGTGGGCCGCCGCAGGCGGGTCGGATGAGGTCGGTCCCCCCGCGGTAACGACAGTTTGTGCACTTCCTCTCAGGAGAACGACCTCATCCGTCTTGCCGCTGCGCGGCAATCCACCTTCCCCTGAACCGGCAGCTTCGCTGCCTGGGGAAGGCTTTGGGTCCGTCGTCATCAGCTGCGACAAATCAGTATTTGCCCTTTCTTTGGCAATTATATTATTCCATCAAACCATAATAATATCTTATACGTCATATCCCTCTCCCGCCGCTTGCCTGTTATTGATCACTCCACCGGTTTTATCTCCCTAATCCCCTCTGAATCCATCGGAATTGCATAACTGCATATTCCCCCGCATCACGGCCCACGGCGTTTCATTATGAAAGTTATGCTGTGTTAATTTGCATTTTTTCATCTTCAACTTGCAGTTTTTCATAACTAACCGCCTATGTTAGCCGTATATAACCGCTTCATTTGTCTGTTTTGCATTTTTTGGCCTTCGGATATTGCATTTTTGGCGTTTTAGGTGTATAATGGTCCCAACAACAAAACAGGAGGTACTAAACATGGCATATCAGATCAGCGACGAGTGCGTCAAGTGTGGTGCTTGCGCAGAGGAGTGTCCCGTTTCCGCCATCTCCGAGGGCGACAGCAAGTTCGAGATCGATGCGGATACCTGCGTGTCCTGCGGCGCCTGCGCCGGGGTTTGCCCCGTTGGCGCGCCCGCCGAGGCCTAATCGCCTTGCATAAAAAATCCCGCTGCAGCGGGGTTTTTTTTATTATGGATATTTCTCATCGTTTACATCTGACGAAAGCGTTTCGATATTCTCACAAATCTATTTCATGGCAGGAAAACAGGCATGGAAATAGAAAGTAATAAAGATGGTTTTTTGTCGGCCTGTGCCGGCGTACCGTTTCCTACAGAAGATTTACAAAGGACCTACGAGGGCTTTCATGCGAGCAGCGACTCAACGGAGGATCGTCGACGCCTGCGCGCGCGTACTGTGCGTCGCGCTGGCGCTGTTTGCGTTGCCGCTTGCCGCTGCCCGAGGGGAAACCAGCGGCATGCTCCGGGTCAGGCTCGCCCGGCTGGGCTCCCCGGCCTCGGTGACCATGCAGGCCGACTGTGACTATACCCTCGCCGGGGACCCCGCAGTGCGCATCCCTGCGGGCAGTGAGATGACCCTCTCCGCGAAGGGCGACAACCTGACGCTGACCGTGGGCGGGCGCAGCGTGGGCCTGGGCGCCTCCGCCAGGCTTCGCCGGGGCGGCACCGGCGCCTCGGGCATGGTCTTCCTCTCCCCTGCCCTCTCCAACCGCTTTTGCGGCGACCTGGTCCTGTCCGCCTCCGGCGGCACCGTCTCTGCGATCCTGCGCATCTACATCGAGGACTACCTCTACGGCGTCGTGGGCAACGAAATGCCCCCCTCCAGCGGCATCGAAGCGCTGAAGGCCCAGGCCATCGTGGCCCGCAACTACGCCCTGCAGCGCAAATCCGCCCGCAACGGCTCGGGCTACGACCTGTCCGATTCCGGCGACGCCCTGAGCTTCAGGGGCTACAGCGACGCCTCGGAGTACGGCGACGTGGTGAAGGCCGTGGACGAGACCCGCGGCCAGATCGCCTGCTACGGCGACAGCCCCGCCACCTGCTACTTCTGCGATTCCAACGGCGGCCAGACGGAATCCTCGGCCAACGCCTTCGACGCGGCGCTGCCCTACAGCCAGGTCATGGACGACCCCCACGACCTGGAGGGCGGCAGCGTCAAAAAAACCGCCACGCTGCGCCGGGACGCGGAAGGCCTGGACGAGCGTCTGCAGGCCGCCCTGGACGCGGGCGTCGCCGACGCCCTTCGTGAGCAGGGCCTGAGCCCGGAGGGGGCCCGGATCGACGCCATCGAGGCCATACAGGCCGTAGACCCGCGCTACGAGTCACCCAGCAGGCTCTATCGCGCCCTGGCCTTCACGCTGTCCGTCACGACCCGCGACGCCGTCACGACCCGGTTGGCGGTGCGCGTGCCCACCTACGGCGCGCTGGAGCAGTGGTACGACCTGTCCATCAACGACGGCGACAACGAAACCGTCTGGGTCAGCCGAAGCGACCAGGCCTTCGAGATCACCTTCCGCCGCAAGGGCAGCGGCGTGGGCATGAGCCAGCGCGGCGCGATCGCCATGGCCCGCAGGGGCCTGTCCTGCGAGACGATACTGGACTACTACTATCCCGGCGTCAAACTGCGCCGGGAGACGCTGAGCGACAAGGCCCAGGAGAGCACCGCCGACGCGGCGCAGAGCGCCTCTAGCGCCCAGCCCATCGCCACGGCCCGCCTGAAGCAGAAGACCCGGCTCTACGAGAGCGCCGACGCTTCCTCGGCAGCCCGCACCACGCTGCCCGCGGGGGCCAGCGTGACGGTCTACGCCGTGCGGGGCGAGTGGGCGGCCATCGGCAGCGGCAAGCTGACCGGCTTCATACACACCGACGCGCTGACCGCCTTCGCGCTGGCGGGCGCCACCGCTGCCCAGGTTCCGGGCGAGACCTATGCCCGCATCAGCGGCATCTCGGTCAAGGTGCTCCAGCTGCCCGTCAGAAGCGCCCTGGCCGTCGACACCCTCGACGGGGGCACGCTGGTGCGGCTGAACGCCTACACCGACAAATGGGCGCTGATCGCCACGGCCTCGGGCGTCGAGGGTTTCATTCCCCGCAGCGCGCTGACCCTCCAGGCGGGCGAGGCCTCCGACAATGCGGGCGACATCGTCACCGCCCAGGACAACCTGTTTGGGCTGCTGACCGAACGGGCGGGCCTGTACGTCAACACGGACGACTCCGTGGATCCACAGCAGCTTCTGGACAAGGACGCCCGGGTGCGCATACTGGCCTACAACGACACCTGGGCCCAGGTGCGCACGTCCGACGGCGCCACCGGCTTTGTGAAGCTGGCGTCCCTGTCCGCCATGCAGCAGGTCAACGCCGCCGAGGGCGAGGCCCCGGACGGCGGCGACATCGTCGTGGTCCGGGGCAGGCCGACGCTCTATGTCAGCGCCGACGCCCTGTCCCTGTTCAAGAGCTACTCCACGGAATCCGACATACTGGCCACGCTGAACGCCGGCGAAAAGGTGCGCCTGGGCGCCTACAACGACAAGTGGGCCTGCATTCGCGTCCGGGGCATCACCGGCTTCGTGCTGCGCAGCGGGCTGTCTGAGGACCCGCCGAGGGCCGACGCCGACGCCATCGAGGGAGGCCGGATCACCACCGTCAAGGGAAAGCGCTACGCCACCGTCACCGCCGAGAGCGCCCCGCTGTATCCCTCCTGGAGCGAAGCCGACGCCCCCATCACCCGGCTGGAGAGAGGCGCGAGGGTCCAAATCGGCGCCTACAACGGCGCATGGGCCTGCGTGAACGCGGACGGGGCCATGGGCTACATGCGCATCGACGCGCTGGAGCTGACCGACGCCCAGCCTGCCGGGGATTCCGGCGTGAACTACCTGGAGTGCGACGCCACGCTCACCGCCGACGCGGCTTTGTACAGGAGCGCCGAGCTCAGCGGCACTCCCCTGGCCGAATTGCCCAGGGGCGCGGCGGTGCACGTCTATGCCTTCAACGGGCACTGCGCCTATGTGGATTACGAAGGCCGACGCGGCTTTGTGGCGCTGCGCTATCTGAAGAAGAACGACTGATTTTGAACCCGCCTGTCAATGAAAGGAAACCCATGAAAATCAAGATGACCCTCGCGCTGCTGGCCGCACTGTCACTGGCCGGCAGCGCGCTGTCAGAGCCCATGGATACCGAGCTGCTGGTGGAGATGACTTCTGAGCAGAAGCTCCACCTGGAGCAGCGGCTGTCGGAGCTGGGCTTCTTCAGCGGCGAATGCGATTCCACCTATGACGCCGAGACCCGCGCCGCGGTGGAGAGCTTCCAGCAGGCCAACGGCCTGGAGGTCACGGGACTCGCGGACGGCGATACGCTCCAGCGACTGGACAGCGACGACGCCGTTTCCCGCCAGGACTACCTGACGCGCTTCGCAAACGCCTATGACCAGATGACCGCGCTGGAGATGGGCGCGGCCAGCAACGATGTGCTCGTGATGCAGCGCCACCTGAAGGATTATGGCTATTTCTCCGGCGAGCCCTCGGGCAGCTTCGACGATACCACGCGCCAGGCGGTGGAGAGCTTTCAGATGGTCAACGGCCTGCCCATCACCGGCGTGGCTGACGGCGCGACGCTGATGCGCCTGATGGCCGACGCCCCCATCACATGGCCCGCCTTCCTGACGGAGATGAGCGCCAGCGAGGGCGACACGGGCCTGAACGTGTACGTGCTGCAGAGCCGCCTTGCGCAGATGGGCTACTTCACCGGCAGCCGGACGGCCTGCTTCGGCGAACTGACCCGACAGGCCGTGCAGCGCTTCCAGCAGGCGTTGGGCCTGGAGGTCACCGGGCAGGCCGATGCCGCCACCTGGGCCGCGATCTATTCCCGCTCCGGCGCGGCGGAGATCCCCGGCGACGCCATGAAGCCCGGCGATTCCGGCGACAACGTCAAGGCCGTGCAGACGCGCCTGAATGCGTTGGGCTTCTTTGACAGCGCCATTTCCGGGGCGTATGGCAACGCCACGGAGACCGCCGTGCGGCTGTTCCAGACTGCCGCGGGCCTGGAGGTCACCGGTATATTGGACGCGGATACCTCATCCCGGCTGATGGCGGACAACGCGCCGAGCATGCTGGACGGCGGCGTCCAGCAGCGCTTTGCGTCCATGCTCTCCGAGGCCGACGCCACCGTCAAGGCGCGCATGCTCGACATCGCCACGGCCCACATCGGCGCCGCCTTCGAGGGCGAGGAGGACGACCTGTACCCCGGCTTCAGCTTCGTGCAGTACGTTTGCGTCGCGTCAGGGCTGCCGGTCACCATCCCCGAGGACCTGATCGGCATGGCCGGCCAGCAGGTGCAATCCATGGACAGCGTCGGCGCCGGAGATATCGTCGTCTTCCAAAGCAACGGCGACAACGTCGTCAACATGGTCATGGCCATTGGCATCGGCGACGGCAGGGTCATCGGCACCAGCGAAAGCGGCGGCTGGGCCGAGCCCAGCTATATGGAGCAAATGGACGGCGCGACGATCTATTGCTGGAATGGAAGCAAATCCTGATTGATCGAGGTCTCAGCATGTCAACAACGCTTAATCCCGGCGAACGCCTGGATGATTTGCAGGTGGGTGGACTGAAGCTGATCCAGCGGCCGGACGCCTTCCGCTTTGGCACGGACAGCGTGCTGCTGGCGGACTTTGCAGCGCCCCGAAGGGACGAGATCGCCGTGGACCTGGGCTGCGGCACGGGGGCCATCGCGCTGTTGATGGCGGGGCACCAGGCGCGCATGCGCGTGGACGGGGTGGAGCTCCAGCCGGACGTCGCAGACATGGCCGGTCGCAGCGTCGCGCTGAACGGCCTGCAATCGCGGATGCGGGTTTACTGCCTGGACATGCGCGAGGCCTGGCGGACGCTCGGCGCGGGCCGCTATTCCCTGGCGGTATGCAATCCCCCCTATGGCCGAAGCGGCGCGGCGCTGGAGAGCAGGAGCGAAGCCTTCCGCATCGCGCGCCACGAGGGCGAGCTGACCCCTGCCGCCGTCGCCAGATCCGCCGCAATGCTGCTGAAGAACGGCGGCCGCTTTTGCGTCATCTACCCTGCGCCCCGCGCATACGAGCTGATGCGGACCATGGACGAGGCTGGCATCGCCCCAAAGCGCCTGCGCACCGTTCACGGCGTGGAGGGCCGCGCCCCGAAATTCGTGCTGCTGGAGGGCGTCAAACAGGGCGGAGAGGGCCTGCACTGGCTGCCGCCGCTGGTGCTGCGCAATGAAGACGGCAGCTTCTCCGGGGAATGGCACAGGATATACGGATATTGAAATAAACGTAACTATTCTGTCCAGGCAGAGGGAAATGTAGCGGCGACGCCTGCGCCGCCACAGTGGCGGTACGGGGCCGCCGCTACAGGCGATACGTTTGATTGGACCGGGCAGATACAAATAAACAAGAATTTACTTGTAAACGGGCACAAATCATACTATAATGGGCATGTAATCGACGCCATTCTCTGTAAGACATATGGAATGCTTCACAGTCAGAGGATCGAAGGAGGTTGCTGCCATGATTACCTATCAGAATCAACAGAGCCACAGCGTGCGTGAATTCATGCGCGGGGGCAGGAAGCACGTGGAGCTGACCAAGCTGTCGGCCCAGCTGCCCGGAAACATGCGCATGTTCAATGTGCTGACGCTGATCCCCGGCGCGTCCATCGGCTATCACGTCCATGAAAATGAAACGGAGCTCTTCTACTTCCTGGAGGGCAACGGCCGCGTGCAGGACGACGACCGATTCTTCGATGTCAGCGCCGGCGACGCCATGGCCACCTTCAGCGGCCACGGCCACGCGGTGGAAAACACCGGCGATACCAACCTGGTCATCCTCGCAGCCATCGTGTTGGATTAGAGGAAACAAAACCGGCGCCGCCCAGGCAGGCGGCGCCGGTTTTGTTTTTGGGGAATATGAAGTTACTTGACCAGATGGCTGTACTGGGCGGATATCCACAGATCCTTGCCATTCCTGCGGATGCCGTAGAACCAAATGCCACGGTTGTCGATGCCTACCCTGAAGCGGTATTTCACCTTGTCACCCTTGTGCAGGGCAGGGACAACTTTCTTCTGCAGGGCCGCTACCTTGTGCATCCAAACCGTCGCGTCCGCCTTGACGTGATCGTAGCAATCAGGCGTCACATCATCGATATAGTAACGCGCGGTTTCACTGGACATGCCCTTGCCCAGCTTTGAATAGGTCACATAGATGTCGACCATTCCGAAATCCGCTATGACCTCACCCTCAGGATTCTTAAAGTTGACGTCCTTCCAATACTTCTTGGGATCGGAGATCAGCTTCAGGTTGTCAATCCTGAACCAACCGGTCTTGCTCTTGTCCAGGAAGTTCAGCTGCAGCTTTACCCACTTGGAGCCACTTGTGCAAATCACCTTCGCCCAGGAGCCCTTGTGGATGATGGTGTCGGTCTTGCTGCGGTCACGGGGAGCGGAATAGACGTTCGTGTTCTTGGTGAACTTGAGGTGGTCGCCTTCCTTGAACTTACAGGCTGCCATGGCGGTGCCGGTGAGGGCCAGCGCCAGCGTGAGAACCAGCAACGCGGCAACGAGTTTCTTCATGGTCTTCATAAGTATTCCCTCCTGTTATTTTACTATGGGCACAGCCGCTCGAACTTCGGATCGCCACAGCTTACGGTGTTGTGCGAAGATCTTTCACGTTACCGGCAGCACAATGCCCCACGCAGTCATACTGCGCGCCTCAATGATGCTTGGATTATATCAATATTCAAATTGGAGGTCAATATATTACAAAAGATTTTATATTATTACCATAATATGAACATTTTTTAGGCGAAAGTTACTACATCTATTACTATGAGCATACCTCATAGGGCAATGTCATCAACTCAGCAAAAGCTATAATAGGGAAAGAGTCCGCAACAGGCGTCAAGGCTTCCGTAGCGTCGACTATCAGTCGCCATGCATCCCTGGCGGCAGATTGCCGCCGCTACGGCGCGTATTGCGGTGCTGTAGCGGCGACTATCAGTCGCCATGCATCCCTGGCGGCAGATTGCCGCCGCTACGGCGCGTATTGCGGTACTGTAGCGGCGACTATCGGGCGGCCCGGGCCAGC
>JAFRJF010000227.1 GCA_017432405.1 Clostridia bacterium
ACAAATCAGTATTTGAGGGGTTAGGGGTTAGGTTTTAGGGGTTAGGGAAGGAGGAAATCCTGACGGATTTCTTTGATTCATAGGATTACGAAGAGCCAGAAACCCCGTAGTTTCAATAAAATCAAACAAATCCCGCAGGGATTTGTACCACCCCTAACCCCTATCCCCTAAAACCTAACCCCTGAATACTGATTTATCGAGCATCAGCTCGATAAATCAGTATTTATTCCGCCTTCGTCTCGCAGTACGCGCAGCGGTAGACGGCGCGGCGGGGGTCGGTGAGGTTGAAGACGTGGGGCAGCTCCTGCTCCACGCTGGTGATGCAGCGGGGGTTCTTGCACTTCAGCACGTCCCGGATCTGCTTGGGCAGGGTCAGGTGCTTCTTCTCGATCAGCACGCCGTCCCGGATCACGTTCACGGTGATCTCTGGGTCGATGAAGCCCAGTATGTCCAGGTCCGGCTCCATGGCGGAGTCGATCTTGATGATGTCCTTGCGCCCCTGCTTGTGGCTGGGGGCGTTCTTGATGATGGCTACAGAGCAATCCAGGCTGTCCAGGCCCAGGTATTTGTAGATCTCCATGCTCTTGCCGGCCTTGATGTGGTCCAGCACGATGCCGTTGCGTATGGAATCGATGTGCATTATGCCACCTCCAGCAGTTTCAGGATCAGCGCCATGCGGATGTACTTGCCGTACAGGGCCTGCCGGAAGTAGCAGGCGCGGGGGTCGGCGTCCACGGCGGTGGAAATCTCGTTCACCCGGGGCAGCGGGTGCAGTATCGAAAGATCGGGCTTGGCGGTCAGCAGCTTTTCCGGGGTGAGGATGTAGCTGTCCTTCAGGCGCAGGTAATCCTCCTCGTTGAAGAAGCGCTCCCGCTGCACCCGGGTCATGTACAGGATGTCCAGCTCGCCCATGACCGAGGCAAGGTCGGTGGTCTGCACGTAGTCGATGTGCTTCTGCTGCAATATCTCCTTCTTGATGTAGCTGGGCAGCTTCAGCTCCTCCGGGGAGATCAGCGCGAACCTCATGCCCCTGTAGCGGGCCATGGCGGCGATCAGCGAGTGGACCGTGCGGCCGAACTTTAAATCGCCGCACACGCCGATGGTCAGGTCGTTCAGACGCCCCTTCTCCCGGCTGATGGTCAGCAGGTCGGTCAGCGTCTGGGTGGGGTGCAGGTGGCCGCCGTCCCCGGCGTTGATCACCGGCACCGTGGCGGCCATCGAGGCCACCAGCGGCGCGCCCTCCTTGGGGTGGCGCATGGCGATGATGTCGGCGTAGCCGCTGACCACCCGCACGGTGTCGCTGACGCTCTCGCCCTTGGCGGCGCTGCTGCTCTGGGCCTCGGAGAAGCCCAGCACCTGGCCGCCCAGCTCGTACATGGCGGCCTCGAAGCTCAGGCGCGTGCGGGTGGAGGGCTCGAAGAACAACGTGGCCAGCTTTTTATATTTGCACTTCTCCCGGTAGTCGTCGGGGTGGGCGATGATGTCGTTGGCCAGGGCGATCAGCTCGTCGATCTCCTCGACGGAAAGCTGCTGGATGTCGATCAGGCTTCTCATGCGTCGCCTCCGATCCAGCTCTCGTCCGAGGGGTTGTCCCGGAATTTGAGCAGCCGCGCCACATCCTCCGGCTTGATATAGCCGGTTTCGGCGGCGACCTTGGCCACGGCGTCCAGGTTGGTCAGGCTGACGTTCCTGACCTTCGCCGCCGCCAGCCGGTCCAGGCCCTTCTGCATGCCGTAGGTGAATATGGATGCGATGCCCAGCACCTCGGCCCCGGCCTCGCGCAGGGCCTCCACGACCTCGACGCAGCTGCCGGCGGTGGAGATCAGGTCCTCGACCACGACCACCTTCTGGCCGGGCTCCAGCCTGCCCTCGATGCGGTTGCCGCGCCCGTGGTCCTTCGCGCCGGAGCGCACGTAGCCCATGGGCAGGTTCATCAGGTGGCCCACGATGGCCGCGTGGGCGATGCCGGCGGTGGACGTGCCCATCAGCACCTCGACGTCCGGGTACTCCCGGCGGATGACCTCGGCCAGGCCGTTTTCCACGTCGTTGCGCACGGCGGGGGCGGTCAGGGTGAGCCGGTTGTCGCAGTAGATCGGCGACTTGATGCCGCTGGCCCAAATAAACGGTTCGTCGGGGCGAAGAAATACCGCGCCGATGCTCAGCAAGTCTTTGGCGATAAGATTCTGCATATGATTATCCTCCTTGAATGGGTGGGTAAATTCTGATTTATCGAGCTGTGCTCGATAAATCAGAATCTGTCAGTCAACAAATTCCGCAACACATCTCCGATACGCGTTGACGGGGTCTTCGCTTGCGGTGATGGGCCTTCCCACGACGATGTAGTCGCTGCCCAGCTCCCTGGCGCGCTCGGGGGTGGTGACGCGGACCTGGTCGCCCACCGCGCCGTCGGCAAAGCGCACGCCGGGGGTCACGGTGATGAAGCCCGCGCCGCAGCCCTCGTGGACCACGGGGCTCTCAAGGGGAGAGCAGACCACGCCGTCCAGGCCCGCAGCCCGGGCGTTCTTCGCGTAGTGCATGACCACCTCGGGGAGGGGCCGGTCGATCAGCAGCTCGTCCCTCATGCGCTGCTCGCTGGTGCTCGTCAGCTGGGTCACCGCGATCAGCAGGGGCCGTGTGCCGTCCGGGCGGGTCAGGCCCTCCAGCGCGGCCTTCATCATCTCGATCGTGCCGAAGGCGTGCAGGTTGGTCATGTCCACGTCCAGGTCCCGCAGCACCGCCATGGACTTTTTGACCGTGTTGGGAATGTCGCAGAGCTTCAAATCGAGGAAGATCCGGTGGCCCCGCCGCTTGATCTCCCGCACGATCTCCGGACCCGCGCCGTAGAACAGCTCCATGCCGATCTTCACGTAGGGCTTGCGGGCCTCGCCGCTGAACTTGTCGAGGAAGGAAAGCACCGCCTCGCGGCTGGAAAAGTCGCAGGCGACGATGACGTCTTTACCCATGATGGTACACCTCCGTTGTTTGGTTCCTCATTATTCAAAGTATCCTTTGTCCCACGCTGATGATGATCGGCAGCGTGGCGGCGAAGAGCAGGGTGGACAGGATCACCGTGTGGGCGCAGAATTCTGGGGCCTTGTCGTAGCGTATGGCGTAGATGCTGGTCAGGGTCGCGCAGGGGCAGGCCAGGTAGACCAGCACGCACAGCCGGGCATCCGCGTCCAGGGGCAGAAGCCGCAGGATCAGCATGCCGGCGAGGGGGATGACCAGGTTGCGCAGCGCGGCGATCAGGTAGGACCTGCCCTGGCGCAGCACCGTCATAAGGGCGCTCTCCGACAGCATCACGCCGATGATGATCAGCGACAGCGGCGTGATCATCGCGCCGATGCCCGAGACCACCGTCTGCACCGGGGCGGGGAAGTGGAGCTTCGCCGCCAGCATGCCCACCAGCGCCAGGGTGGACACCATCGACGGGGTCAGCAGGTTCTTCGGGTCCATCCGGCCGCCGGTGAACAGGCTGTGCTGCACCGAGAAGAACAGCACGTTGAAGGCGATCATGGCGCTGGCGTTGTACAGCACCGCCATGTCCCCGAACAGCGCCCGGCACAAGGGCAGCCCCAGGAAGGTGCAGTTGGGGTAGGTCAGCAGGCCGGTGGCCGCGGCGGTCATCTCCGGCGGGGCCTTGCGGGCGCGGTGGACGGCGACGGAGAGGCCGGTCACGCAGCCGTAGACCGCCAGCGTGAAGCCCAGCGCCACCAGCATGCCGCCCATCTCCTTCCCCCCGACCTCCTGGGAGGCGGCGGAGAGGATCGTGAAGGGCAGTATCAGCGTGGAGCACAGCCCGGACAGGTAGCGGCGCTGTTCGGGGGTGATCAGCTTCAGCTTGCCCGCCCCGAAGCCCACCAGCACGTAGAGCAGTATGACCAGGATCTGGGTGAAGACCAGGGACATGGACATGGGGAGGCCTCCTTTCGGGAAATACTGATTTGTCGAGCTGATGCTCGATAAATCAGTATTCAGGGGTTAGGTTTTAGGGGTTAGGGGTTAGGGGTGGTGCAAATCCCTACAGGATTTGTTTGATTATATTGAAACTACAGGGATTCTGGCTCTTCGTTATCCTATAAATCAAAGAAATCCGCAGGATTTCCTCCTTCCCTAACCCCTAAAACCTAACCCCTAACCCCTCAAATACTGATTTGTCGCAACGCGACAAATCAGTATTTGCCAGCTCGGACAGCGCTGCGATGCCGTACCGCTCCATTTCCCCCGGCAGGGCTCCGACGATGCGCTTGCAGGCGTAGGGGTCGACCAGGTTGGCCGCGCCCACCTCCACCGCCGTGGCGCCGGCCATCAGCATCTCCAGCACGTCGGCGGCGGTGGAGATGCCGCCCATGCCGATCACGGGGATGTCCACGGCCCGGGCCACCTGGTACACCATCCGCAGGGCCACCGGGAACACCGCCGGGCCGGACAGGCCGCCGGTGGTGTTGGCGATGACCGGGCGGCGGGTGCGCAGGTCGATGCGCATGCCCATCAGCGTGTTGATTAGGCTCAGGCCGTCGGCCCCGGCGTCCGCGCAGGCTTTGGCGATGGACACGATGTCGGTCACGTTGGGGGACAGCTTCATGATCACCGGCTTGGTGGTCACCGCCTTCACGGCCTTCGTGACCTCGGCGGCGCAGGCCGGGTCGGTGCCGAAGCTCATGCCGCCGTGCTGCACGTTGGGGCAGCTGATGTTGACCTCCAGCCAGCCCACCTGCTCGCAGCCGTCCAGCAGGGCACAGGTCTCGGCGTACTCACCCACGGAGAAGCCCGAGACGTTGGCCATCACCGGCCTCTGGAAGATCTTCTTGATGTTCGGCAGCTCCTCGGCGATCACCTTCTCCACGCCGGGGTTTTGCAGCCCCACCGCGTTGAGCATGCCCGCCGGGGCCTCCGCGATGCGGGGCAGCGGGTTGCCCAGCCGGGGGCGGCGGGTGGTGCCCTTGAAGGAGAAGGTGCCGAGGATGTTGATGTCGTACAGCTCGGCGAACTCCCGCCCATAGCCGAACGTGCCAGAGGCGGGGATCACCGGGTTGGGCAGCTCGATGCCGAGGAGGCTTACACGGGTGTCGGGCATGGGATCAGTCCTTTCGTGGAATTGAGAATGGAGAATGGAGAATTGAGAATTAAATGCGATTAGGGCCATTCATTCTCAATTCTCAATTTTCAATTCTCAATTTATTTATCTTTCCATATAATCTCGTCATAGCTCAAAACGGGCCCGTCCCTGCAGATCCGCTTGTAGCCGTTGGCCGTCTCGCAGGTGCAGCCCATGCAGGCGCCGAAGCCGCAGGCCATGCGGGCCTCGAAGGAGAACTGGCCGGCGGCGCAGGCGGCGTGGACGGCGCGGAGCATCGGCTCCGGGCCGCAGGCGCAGACGTAGGCGCCGGGCTTCAGGGCGGCGGTGACGAAGCCCTTCGTGCCGGCGGTGCCGTCGGCGGTGGTCACGGTCACGGGCACGCCCAGGGCGGCGACCTGCATGTCGTAGAAGATCTCTGCGGCGGTGTTGAAGCCCAGGATCACCGAGGGCTTCTTGCCTGCGGCCAGCAGCCGCTTGGCCAGGCCGTACAGCGGCGGCACGCCCACGCCGCCGCCCACCAGCACGGGGGCGGCGGGGCAGGCGGCGACGTCGTAGCCGTTGCCCAGGCCGGTCAGGCAGTTGAGGGTGTCACCGGAGGCCATCTTCGAGAGCTGTTCGGTGCCCCGGCCCACGACCTTGTAGATCAGGGTGAGGGTGTCGTCGTTCCAGTCGCAGACCGAGATCGGCCGGCGCAGGAACAGCCCGTCCAGCGCGATGTTCACGAACTGGCCGGGCCGGGTGATGGACGAGGTGTCGCCCCGCAGCACCATGCGGTATACGCAGGGGGCGAGGGGGGTGGTTTCGGTGACGGTGTAGGTGGTTTGTTTCATTGGAGCTCCTTTGTTTGCTGTGAAATTCCTGATGCTCAGGCCCGGCTGGAGACCAGCTTCTCCCGGACGGCTTCTTCGATGAAGCTGTTCAGGCTTTGGCGGTGGGTGACCGCGTAGATCGCGGCGCGGCGATGAAGCTCCTCGCCGAGGCGCACGTTCAGGCTGCCCTTGTACGCGGTCTCCGGCTTCGTGCCCTCCGCTTCGCAGGCGGCGAGGTAGTCGTCCACAGCGCCGTGAAAGTCGTCCAACAGTTCCTCGGCGTTCGTTCCCTCATAGGAAATCAGCGAGCGTATGCCCTGGACCTTTCCAAAGAACACCCTGTCGGCCTCGGAAAATTCGACGCTTCCGATATATCCCTTGTATTCGATCGTGTTATTCATAACAGATCCTCCTGTTCCAATACCTCGATGAGCTGCTTCACCTGATATTCCAACAGCTCCTTTCTGGGGTGCGGCTTGTGCAGCAATATCTTCGCCTTGTGCGCGTCGCTTGCGAACATCACCCGCGAGCCGCTGGTTCTGCCCTTGTTGCTCCTGTGATAGGTCAGATACCCCAGCAGCTTTTCCGCTTCTTCAAAGGTGAAGTCCCGGGGATTGGATTTCAGCTTTGCAATGAGCTTCTCCTTCTGTCCCATGCAACAGCCTCCTGATTGAAGTATAGCACAGCGACCTACATTTTGCAACTGAATTTAGTTGCAATTCTCATTTGCGGCAGCTGTTTCGGCTCGATAAACTGGAATTTGTTAAATTGATATCCACCAGCACACACCATATTTATCAATAATGGTGGCACAATATTTACTCCATGGAAGTTCTCCGATAGGTTCGATAATTACACCCCCATCGCTCAAAACTTGAAAAGCATTATAAACAACTTCTTCTGTTCCCATTTCAAAAACATTAAAGGTCATAGTTTCCCACTTGTATTTATGTACTACATCTATATCACAAGGATTCTTCGCTTCTGCCAACGCCAAGAAACCTTCCCCGTCTACAGATAGCTCACAGTGCTCATAAGCAGTGTTATCTTCGTTTTTAAATTCACGCGTTATTTTTGCTCCAAAAGCTTTGCAGTATGTTTCTGCTGCTTCAAAACTATTTTTTACATATACCTGTGTATAGTTCTTCATCACAACCTCCACAAATCCCGATTTATCCATCTCTTTCCCTTCCCCCGCCGCAGTATGTTGCGGCTAATTGGAGGTTCTTAGGGAAATCAATCCTTAAGCAGGGGGCTGGGGGGGACAACGTCCCCCCAGCGTAACCCCTCACGCATCAATCGTCGATATCGTCAGCGTCGTCTCCTCCAGCACGTCCAGCAGCACGCGGACGGTGTCGAGGCTGGTGAACAGGGTGATGTTGTTCTCGGTGGCGCACTGGCGGATCTTCACGCCGTCGGTCAGGGCGCCCACGGAGTTGAGGTTGCGGGTGTTGATCACGTAGGCGATGTGCCCCTGGCGCATGGCCTCCACGATCTCGTCGCTGTTGTCCTCGCCGATCTTCTTGAGCACGTGGGTGCGGATGCCCCGCTCCTTGAGATACGCGGCGGTGCCCTCGGTGGCCTCGATGTTGAAGCCCAGGTTGTAGAAGCGGCGGATCAGCGGCTCGGCCTCGGCCTTGTCGCCCCGGGCGATGGTGGCGAACACCGTGCCGTA
>JAFRJF010000228.1 GCA_017432405.1 Clostridia bacterium
GCCCATGTGGACCAGTTCACCATGAAGGACGAGGACCACGTCTGCCAAAAGCTGCGCCGGCTGCTGGTCGACGGCGTTGAAAAGCGCCTGGACGCCGACGCGCCGGTGGGCTTCCTGCTCTCCGGAGGTCTTGATTCCTCGCTGGTGTGCGCCATTGCCCAGAGGATTCTTGACAAGCCGATCAAGACCTTCGCTATCGGCATGGACGTGGACGCCATCGATTTGAAGTATGCCCGCATGGTGGCGGACTATATCGGCTCGGACCACACCGAGGTCATCATCAGCGAAAAGGACGTGCTGGAGGCGCTGCCTGCCGTGGTGGAGCTGCTGGCCACCTGGGACATCACCACCATACGCGCCTCCATAGGCATGTACCTGGTCTGCAAGTATATCCACGAACACACCGACATCCGGGTGCTGCTGACGGGCGAGATCAGTGACGAGCTGTTCGGCTACAAGTACACCGACTTCGCCCCCAGCGCCGCGGCCTTCCAGGCGGAGGCGGAAAAGCGCATCCGCGAGCTGCACATGTACGACGTGCTGCGGGCAGACCGCTGCATCAGCGTGAACAGCCTGGAGGCCCGGGTGCCGTTTGGCGACTTGAAGTTCGTGCGCTACGCCATGTCCATCGACCCGGAGCTGAAGATGAATCTGCACGGCATGGGCAAGTACCTCATCCGCAAAGCCTTTGCCGACGACCACATATTGCCCGAGGCGATCCTCTGGCGGCAGAAGGCGGCCTTCTCCGACGCAGTGGGGCACTCGATGGTTTCAGACCTCAAGGCCCTGGCCGAGGGTACCTATACCGATCAGGAATTCCGTGATAAGGCGGCGAAGTACGACTACTGCCGCCCGTTCACAAAGGAAAGCCTCATGTACCGGGAGCTGTTCGAGCAATACTATCCCGGCCAGGCGCGGATGATCGTTGACTTCTGGATGCCCAACCGAAGCTGGCCCGGCTGCGACGTGGACGACCCGTCCGCGCGGGTGCTGAGCAACTACGGGGCCAGCGGGGAATAGTTTTTTTAACAGTTGAACGCCGTCGTGTTCACAGAAAATTCTCAAATTGAAACTGATTTTCATATTGACAATTCGCCGTACCGTGCTAAAATAGTGGCAAACTACAGGAAAGGGGGGGAACGGATGATGGACAGGCGCAGACATGTGATTGCCGCAATCATTTGCGCGGCGCTGCTGCTGTGCATATTCGTTTCCTCCGCCTATATCGTGCATGAGGCGGTTTACCACCATGATTGCACCGGCGAGAATTGTCCCATCTGCCAGTTCATCGCGCAGATTGAACAGACGCGCCGGGGCTTCGGCATGGCGCTGCTGGCATTGCTGCTCATCTGCTTCATGCTGGCCGTGGGCCATGAATGGCGCACACGGGCGGTGGCGGCGCAGGTTCCCGCGCACTGCACGCCGGTCGGGAGGAAAATCCGGTTAAACGATTAAACACTTTTGAACGCAAGGGTTGACGCGCCCCTGCGCCGTTTGTGTGGCGCAGGCTGGCTTTGCGCAGGATGGCCCTTGCCTTTTTATGCCCATTTTGACATGTCGTTGACTCAAAACAATCGAATAATCGGAGGAATAATCCATGAAAAAGAATATTGCGGGTATCGTTGCCCTTGTCATGCTGTTTACATTCATGTTCGCCGGCGCTTCCCTTGCGGAGGAAAAGAAGATCAACGTCGTGACCACCATCTTCCCCGTTTACGACTGGGTGCGTGAGATTGTCAGCGACAGTGACAACGTGGAGATCACCATGCTGCTAGACAACGGCGTGGACCTGCACAGCTACCAGCCTACCGCCCAGGACATCATGAAGGTCGCCACCTGCGACGTATTCGCTTATGTGGGCGGTGAGAGCGACGAGTGGGTCGGGGACGCGCTGGCCGAAGCGGTCAATCCTGACATGGTGGCCGTCAACCTGGTGGAGGCCATGGGCGAGGACATCAAGATGGAAGAGATCGTCGAAGGCATGGAACACGAGCACGAGGACGAAGAGCACGAGGACGAAGAGCACGAGGACGAAGAGCACGAGGACGAAGAGCACGAGGACGAAGAGCACGAGGACGAAGAGCACGAGGACGAAGAGCACGAGGAC
>JAFRJF010000229.1 GCA_017432405.1 Clostridia bacterium
CACACCGGTGAAGTCGATCTTTTCCGGCTCGGCAGGCGCTTCGGCAATGGGTGCAGCAGCTTCTGTGACTGCTTCCGAAATGTCGTTTTTGTCCTGCTTGGCTTCACCCTGCTTCTTGCCAATCGGCTTCATTGTGGGGAACAGGATCACGTCCCGGATGGTGGGGGCGTCGGTGAGGAGCATGACCAGCCGGTCGATGCCGATGCCGATGCCGCCGGTGGGAGGCATGCCGTACTCCATGGCCGCCATGAAGTCCTCGTCGATCTGCATGGCCTCGTCGTCGCCCTTGGCCCGTTCCTGGGCCTGCTGGACGAAGCGGCTGCGCTGGTCGATGGGGTCGTTGAGCTCCGTGTAGGCGTTGGCGTATTCATGGCCGCAGACGAAGAGCTCGAACCGGTCCACGATGTCCTTGCTGCCCGCCTTCAGCTTGGTGAGGGGCGAGTTTTCGATGGGGTAGTCGATGATGAACGTGGGCTCGATGAGCTTGTCCTCCACGAAGGCGTCGAAGGCCTCCGCCAGAATCTTGCCCTTGGCGGCGGTCTTGTCCTTCAATTCGAGCCCCAGCTCCCGGGCCATGGCGCGGGCTTCCTCGTCGCTGGCGCAGCCGTAGATGTCCTTGCCGGTGTATTCCTTCACCGCATCGTTCATGGAAAGGCGGCGGAAGGGGGGCGTGAGGTCGATTGCCTGGCCCTGGTAGCTGATCTTGGCGGTGCCGTTGACCAGCTCGGAGCAGCGGAAGAAGATCTGCTCGCACAGGTCCATCATGCCCCTCAGGTCCGTGTAGGCCTGGTAGACCTCGATGGTGGTGAACTCCGGGTTGTGGGTGGCGTCCATGCCCTCGTTGCGGAACAGGCGGCCGATCTCATACACCCGCTCGAGCCCGCCCACGATGCACATCTTCAGATGCAGCTCCGTGGCGATGCGCATATACATGTCGATGTCCAGGGTGTTGTGATGGGTCACGAAGGGCCGGGCGGACGCGCCGGAAGCCACGGTGTTGAGCACCGGGGTCTCCACCTCCATGAAGCCCTCCCCGTCCAGATACCGCCGTATCTGAGCGATGATGGCGCTGCGCTTGCGGAAGGTCTCCCGGACCTTGTCGTTCATAAACAGGTCCACATACCGCTGCCGGTAGCGAAGCTCCGGATCCTTGAGCCCGTGGAATTTCTCGGGCAGGGGCCGCAGGGACTTGCTGAGCAGCACCAGCTCCTTGGCGTGGACGGACACCTCGCCTGTTTTGGTCTTGAACACGAACCCCTTCACACCCACGATGTCGCCGATGTCGTAGTCCTTGAAATCCGCGTAGGCGCCTTCGCCGACATCGTCGCGGCGCACGTAGATCTGGATCTCGCCGTCCCGGTCCTGCAGGTGGGCGAAGCTGGCCTTGCCCATCACCCGGCGGGACATCATGCGGCCCGCGATGGCCACGGTCTGGTTTTCAAGCGCTTCGAAGCCGGACAGGATCTCGCCGGAACAGTGGGTGCGGTCATACTTAACGAGCCGGTAGGGGTCGCGGCCCTCCCCGGCCAGCCGGTTCAGCTTGTTCAGGCGGATCTGGCTCTGCTCGGAAAGCTCCTGCGCGGAGTCGGCCTGGGCGTTGATTCTTTCGTCTGTCATGGGAAAACTCCTCTCAAAAAGCGCCGGCGTGCCGGAACGAAGGGGCACGCCGGCGCGGTATGGATGTGCTTATACCGTGCGCTTGCGAATGGCCAGCACCTTCAGCCGGACGATCCCGCCCGGGGTCTTGGCCTCGACGATGTCGCCCACCTGGGCGCCGGTCCCGCGGCCGTCGGTATCGGTCAGAGCCATGCCGATGGGGGATTCGTTGCTGATGAACAGTTTCGCGGGGTTGGCCTCGGTGAAGCCCACCAGGGTGTACTCGTCCTCTTCATCGTATTCCAGATCCAACACGCGCACGACGGTGCCCAGCGCGACGCGGTCGTCGTCCACCGTGCTGTCGTCCACGAAAGTGGCGGTGCGCAGGTCGTTCTCGATTTCGGCGATCTTGCCGTAGACCTCGGCCTCGTGGTGCTTGGCGGCGTCGTACTCGGCGTTTTCGCTCAAATCGCCGAAGCCCTTGGCGGTCTGGATCTCCTCCGCGACCAGCTTCTTCTCCTCGGTCAGCTGCGCGAGCTTTTCCTCCAGTTTTGTCTTATCTGTAAATGTCAAAATGCGCGTCTCAGCCATGACTCCATCCTCCTGGGAAAATCGGTTCAATCATACGCAATTTAGCCGAATAAGAAACGACACTGCGCCTTGCCGCAGTGTGTTGCTCATTCGGTCTTTAGGCATTATACAACAACGCGCTTCGATTGTCAACTTGATTTTTCCGCCGCTTTCCGGTACTATATAATGGAAACCGGAAAGACGACGGAGGCCTGCCATGCGCTTGTTCGATACCCATTGCCACATCGCCTCGGAATCCTTTGACGAGGACCGGGACGCCGTCATCGCCCGCTTCCTTGCGGCGGGCGTGGCCCGGGCGACGGTGGTCGCCGATCCCTGCGAGGAGATCCCCAATCAGGAGCC
>JAFRJF010000022.1 GCA_017432405.1 Clostridia bacterium
ACAACACCTTCGCCACGCCGGTGAACTGCCGGCCCTTCGAATGGGGCGCGGACATCGTCACCCACTCCACCACCAAGTTCATGGACGGCCACGGCGTGCACGTGGGCGGCGCCATCGTGGACAGCGGAAATTTCGACTGGAGGGCCCATGCCGACAAGGTCCCCGGCCTGTGCACCCCGGACGAAAGCTACCACGGCATCACCTATGCCGAAAAGTTCGGCAACGGCGGCGCGTTCATCACCAAGTGCACCTCCCAGCTGATGCGGGACTTCGGTTCGATCCAGTCGCCCCAGCACGCCTTCTACCTGAACATGGGCCTGGAGAGCCTGCACGTGCGCATGCAGCGCCACTGCGAAAACGGCCTGGCCGTGGCGAAGTTCCTGCACGACCATGAGAAGGTGACCGCCGTCAATTACTGCGGCCTGGAGGACAGCCCCTATCACGCCAGGGCCATGAAGTATTTGCCGAACGGCTCCTGCGGCGTGGTCAGCTTCGAATTGAAGGGCGGGCGCGAGGCGGCCAGCCGCTTCATGAAGGCCCTGCGCCTGGCGGCCATCGAGACCCACGTGGCCGATGCCCGCACCTGCTGCCTGAACCCGGCCAGCAGCACCCACCGCCAGCTGCACGACGAGCAGCTGAAGGACGCCGGCGTGCCCGCCGGCATGATCCGCATCAGCTGCGGCCTGGAGGACGCCAAGGACCTGATCGCGGACATCGCGCAGGCGCTGGAGCAGGCATAAAACTGACCATGCACAATTCATACGAATCCCAACCCCACCTCCGCCCGATTCCGCAGCAGCGGGTGATCGAGAAGATGGACTGGTACATGAGCCGGCGGGACTACGCCGGTGCGGAGCGCCATCTGCTGTACTGGCTGGAGGAGGCCCGCCAGGGGGGTGACCTGCGCGGGGCGCTGATGCTGCGCAACGAGCTGGTGGGCCACTACCGCAAGACGGGCCAGCGGGACAAGGCACTGGAGAACGGCGAGGCCGCGCTGGCCCTGCTGGAGCGGCTGGACTTCGGCGATACCATCTCGGCGGGCACGACCTGCGTCAACTTCGCCACGGCGCTGAACGCCTTCGGCGAGAACGGGCGGGCGCTGGCGCTGTTCGAGCGCGCCCGGCCCATCTATGAATCCAGCGCCGCCACCCGGCCCGAGCTGCTGGGCGGGCTGTACAACAACATGGCGCTGACCTGCGTGGCGCTGGGCCGCTACGGCGAGGCCGAGGCGCTCTATGACAAGGCCATGGCCGTGATGGCCAGGGCTCCCCACGGCGCGCTGGAGCAGGCCATCACCTGCCTGAACCGGGCGGACCTGGTCGAAGCCCGGGACGGCATGGAGGCGGGGGAGGGCGCGATCTACGCCCTGGCGGACAAGGCGGTGGCGCTGCTGGACGATCCGTCGCTGGCGCGCGACGGCTACTATGCCTTCGTGTGCGAAAAGTGCGCCCCGACGCTGGAATACTACGGCTACTTCGACGACGCCCGGCGGTTGAAGGAGGAGGCGGAGCGCATCTATGCGGGGGCTTGAGCTGGCGCGGGCCTATTATGAACAATTCGGCAGGCCGATGCTGGATAAGCAGTTCCCCGAGCTGCTGCCCCACATTGCCGTCGGGCTGTTCGGCAGCGGCTCGGAGTGCTTCGGCTTCGACGACGACATCTCCCGGGATCACGACTTTGAGCCCGGGTTCATACTGTTGCTGCCCGGGGAGGACGTGGTCAGCCGCCGGCAGGCCTTCCTGCTGGAGCGTGCCTACGGGAAGCTGCCCCGGGAATTCATGGGGCTGCGGCGGAGCCTGATGCAGCCGGTGGGCGGCCCGAGGCATGGGGTTATGCGCACGGCGAATCTCTTCACGGAAAAGGTCGGTTCCCCGGACGGCGTACTGACCGTGGGCCAGTGGCTTTCCACGCCCGAATATGCGCTGGCCGAGGCGGTGAACGGCGCGGTGTTCTTCGACGGCAGCGGCGAGGTGACGGCCATACGGCAGCGCCTGGCGACCTGGCCCGGGGATATCCGCAAAAAGAAGCTGGCCGGGTGTTTGCTGCTGATGGCCCAGGCGGGCCAGTACAACTACCCCCGGTGCCTTGCCCACGGCGAGAAGGGGGCGGCCCAGCTGGCCGTGGTGGATTTCGTTCGCCACTGCATGGGAACGGTGTTCCTGCTGAACGGCATTTACCAACCCTACTACAAGTGGGCCTTCCGGGCCATGCGCGCCCTGCCGAGGCTTTCGCTGCTGGCGGAGCTGATGGAGTACCTGCTGACCACCGACAACGACGCTGAAATGGCCGCCGAAAAGGCGCGGGTGATCGAGGGCGTGGCTGCGGACGTGATCGCCGAGCTGCGCCGCCAGGGCCTGACCCGGGCCGACGGCGGCGACCTGGAGAAGCACGCCTACTCTGTCAATGACAGCATCGCAGACGGCGATATCCGCAACCTGCACATACTTGCGGCCGTGTAAAATTTGGACACAATATATAGAACATATAGTGCATTTTCAGTAAATATGCCACAACATATTGACAATCATCCCCTTTTATGGTATCGTGGTATGCGTTGCGGTCAGAGGACCGCCATATCAGAAAAGCATATCCGCCAAGGGGGATTTTTTCATGTATGAAGTAGTCAAGCGGGACGGCAAGGTCGTCGATTTTTCGATATCGAAGATCACGGGGGCGATCACGAAGGCCTTCGAGGCGACCCAGCGGCAGTATCACCCCAGCGTGATCGAGCTGCTGGCGCTGCACGTGACATCGGACTTTGAGGACAAGATCCACGACGGCCAGATCACCGTGGAGGACATCCAGGACAGCGTGGAGAAGGTGCTGTCGGAATCCGGCTACGCGGACGTGGCGAAGGCCTACATACTGTACCGCAAGCAGCGGGAGAAGGTGCGCAACATCAACTCGGCGCTGCTGAACTACAAGGACCTGGTGGACAACTATCTGCAGATCAACTCCTGGCGGGTGAAGGAGAACGCCACGGTTTCGTATTCCGTGGGCGGCCTGATCCTGTCGAACTCGGGGGCGATCACGGCCAACTACTGGCTGAGCGAGGTCTATGACGAGGAGATCGCGGAGGCGCACCGCAGCGCGGCGATCCACCTGCACGACCTGTCGATGCTGACGGGCTATTGCGCGGGCTGGAGCCTGAAGCAGCTGATCCAGGAGGGCCTGGGCGGGGTGCCGGGGAAGATCACGTCCTCGCCGGCGAGCCACCTGTCCACGCTGTGCAACCAGATGGTGAACTTCCT
>JAFRJF010000230.1 GCA_017432405.1 Clostridia bacterium
TCCTGAAGGACGACGGCAGCCTCATCGCCGCCCGGGACAAGGTGGGCCGGCTCCCCGTCTGCATCGGCAAAAGCGAGGACGGCTACGCCGTGTCCTTCGAGTCCTTCGCCTGCTTGAAGCTGGGCTTCGAGCTGGAGCGGGAACTGGGCCCCGGGGAGATCGTCCACCTCACGCCGGCGGGCGAGGAGGTGCTGCGGCCCGCGGGGAAGACGAAGCGGATCTGCTCCTTCCTCTGGAGCTACTACGGCTACCCCACCTCCAACCACGAGGGGGTGAACGTGGAGGCCATGCGCTATCGGAACGGGTAGATCATGGCGGAGCAAGACGAGCAGAACGGCTTCGACGAGCCCATCGACTACGTGGGCGGGGTGCCCGATTCCGGCACGCCCCACGCCATCGGCTACGCCAACCAAAGCGGCAAAAAGTTTGCCCGGGCCTTCATCAAGTATACCCCCACCTGGTCTCGGAGCTTCATGCCCCAGACCCAAACGGATCGGGATCGGATCGCCAAGATGAAGCAGATCCCCGTCCATGAGCTGATCCAGGGGAAAAACCTCCTCTTCGTGGACGATTCCATCGTCCGGGGCACCCAGCTCAAGGAGACCGTGGAATTCCTCTATGAGAACGGCGCCAAGGCGGTCCACATGCGCTCCGCCTGCCCGCCCATCCTCTTCGGCTGCAAATTTTTGAACTTCTCCCGGAACACCTCCGACATGGATCTCATCGCCCGGCGGGTGATTTTGGAGCTGGAGGGAGAGGAGGGCTTTGCCCATCTGGACGAATATACCGACGGCACCACGGAGCGGGGAAAGAACCTACGCCGGGCCATTGCGGACAGGTTCCACTTCGCCTCCTTGGACTTCCAGTCCCTGGAGGGCGTCATCAAAGCCATCGGCCTGCCCCCTGCGAGCTGTGCACCTATTGCTGGAACGGAAAGGAGTAAACCATGACCGATTCTAAATCCCAGTCCGAGGCCTACGCCGCGGCGGGCGTGGACATCACCGCCGGCTACAAGGCCGTTGAACTCATGAAAAGCCACATCGCCCGCACGGCCACGGCGGGGGTCTGCTCCGACATCGGCGGCTTCGGCGGCCTGTTCGTGCCGGACATCGCCGGCATGACCGAGCCCGTGCTGGTCTCCGGCACCGACGGCGTGGGCACCAAGCTGAAGCTGGCCTTTTTGATGGACAAGCACGACACCGTGGGCATCGACTGCGTGGCCATGTGCGTCAACGACATCGTCTGCTGTGGCGCCAAGCCCCTGACCTTCCTGGATTACATCGCCTGCGGAAAGAACGTGCCCGAGAAGATCGCCGAGATCGTCTCCGGCGTGGCCGAGGGCTGCGTGCAGGCGGGCTGCGCGCTGGTGGGCGGCGAGACCGCCGAGATGCCCGGCTTCTATCCCGTAAACGAATACGACCTGGCGGGCTTTTCCGTGGGCGTGGTGGACCGGGACAAGCTGTTCGATTCTTCCAGCGTGGCGGTGGGGGACGTGATGATCGGCCTGCCCTCCTCCGGCGTGCACTCCAACGGCTTCTCGCTGGTGCGCAAGGTGTTTGACGTGGAAAACGGCGGCCTGGACTTCTACTGCGACGACCTGGGCAAGACCCTGGGCGAGGCGCTGCTGGAGCCCACCCGCATCTACGTCAAGCCCGTTTTGAAGCTGGCGGAGTCGGTGACGGTCAAGGCCGTCTCCCACATCACCGGCGGCGGCTTCTATGAGAATATCCCCCGCAGCCTGCCCAAGGGCGTCACGGCCTGCATCGATGTGAACAGCATCGGCCCGATCCCGCTGTTCGAGCGCATCGCCAGCGCCGGGCGCATCCCGCTGCGGGATATGTACAACACCTTCAACATGGGCATCGGCATGGTGCTGACGGTCTCCTCAGCCCAGGCGGACGAGGCCATGCGCTTATTGCAGGGCTGCGGCGAAGACCCCAGGGTGATCGGCGAGATCGTTCCCGGCGACGAAAGGGTGACACTGATATGATGACGCGCATCGCGGTGCTGGTCTCCGGCGGGGGCACGAACCTCCAGGCCCTGATCGACGCCCGGGACCGGGGCGAGCTGTCCCACGGGGAGCTGGCGCTGGTGGTGTCCAACAACGAGGACGCCTATGCTCTCGAAAGGGCGAGGAAGGCCGGCATTCCTGCGGCCGTGTGCCTGCGCCAGAAGGGCATGAGCCGCGCCGATTTCGAGGCGAAGTTGCTGGACATCCTGTCGGAAAACAAAATCGACATGATCGTTCTCGCGGGCTTCATGGCGATACTGTCCGCCGATTTCGTCAGCCATTATCCGGACCGCATCATCAACATCCATCCGTCGCTGATCCCGTCCTTTTGCGGGGAGGGCTTCTACGGCCTGCGGGTGCACCGCGCCGCGCTGGATTACGGCGTGAAGGTCACCGGCGCGACGGTCCACTATGTCAACGAGATCCCAGATGGCGGGCGCATCATCGCCCAGAAGGCCGTGGACATCCTGCCCGGCGACACCCCCGAAACCCTCCAGCGCCGCGTGATGGAGCAGGCCGAGTGGATTTTGCTGCCAAAGGCGGCAGAGGAAGTCGCGAGAGAATTAGGAATGAGAAATGAGGAATGAGGAATGATTAAGACAGCCAGCGAGACCGTCGGCGCGACGACCTATCCGGGGCGTGGCATCATCGTCGGCAAGAGCGCCGACGGCAAGCGGGCCGTGATGGCCTACTTCATCATGGGCCGCAGCGTGAACAGCCGCAACCGCGTGTTCGTGAAGGAAGACAAGGGCATTCGCACCGAGGCCTTTGACCCATCGAAGATGGTGGACCCCAGCCTGATCATCTACTGGCCCGTTCGGGTGATCGACGACTGCGTCATCGTCACCAACGGCGACCAGACCGACGACATATACAATTACATGGGCGATGGCGCCACCTTCGCGGACGCCCTGCGGGAGCGCACCTTCGAGCCCGACGCCCCCAACTTCACCCCCCGCGTCAGCGCCATGGCCACCTTCCTGGACGGCGATTTCAGCCTGGACATGGCGATCCTGCGCGCCGGCGACGCCAAGGGCAGCTTCTGCCACCGGGTGTTCTGGGAGTATGAGGCGGTCGAGGCGGGGAAGGGCTACTTCCTGCACACCTACCTGTCCGACGGCGACCCGATCCCGTCCTTCACCGGCGACCCGGAGACCGTGGCCATCGACGACGGCGACGCGGAAAGCATCGCCCAGGCCCTGTGGAACGGCCTGAATGCCGACAACCGCGTGTCCCTGTGGGTGTGCACACGGGACCTGGCCACCGGCAGCATGGAACAGAAGATCATCAACCGGAACGCGTGACGGAGGAGATATATCATGGCGCATGAGATTCAACTGAAGTACGGCTGCAACCCCAACCAGAAGCCCTCCCGCATCTTCATGGAGGGCGGGGAATTGCCCCTTGAGGTCGTGAACGGCCGTCCCGGCTACATCAACTTCCTGGACGCGCTGAACAGCTGGCAGCTGGTGACGGAGCTGAAGAAGGCCACCGGCATGCCCGCCGCCGCCTCCTTCAAGCACGTCAGTCCCGCCGGCGCGGCCATCGGCAACCCGCTGACGGAGGTGTTGAGGAAGATCTATTTCGTGCCCGAGGATATGGAGCTGTCCCCGCTGGCCTGCGCCTATGCCCGGGCCCGCGGCGCGGACCGCATGTCCTCCTTCGGCGACTTCATCGCCCTGTCCGATACCTGTGACGCCGCCACCGCGCGGCTGATCCGCCATGAGGTCTCCGACGGCGTCATCGCCCCCGGCTACACCGACGAGGCGCTGGCGATCCTGAAGGAGAAGCGCAAGGGCGGCTACAACATCATCAAAATCGATCCCACCTACGTGCCCGCGGAGACCGAGCGCAAGCAGGTGTTCGGCATCACCTTCGAGCAGGGCCGCCAGGCGCTGGAGATCAACAACGACATGATTTCCAACGTCGTGACCGCTAACAAGGCCCTCACCGAAGCCCAGAAGCGGGACCTGCTGATCGCGCTGATCACGCTGAAGTACACCCAGTCCAACTCGGTGTGCTATGTGAAGGACGGCCAGGCCATTGGCGTGGGTGCGGGCCAGCAAAGCCGCATCCATTGCACCCGCTTAGCCGGCGGCAAGGCCGACAACTGGCACCTGCGCCAACACGAAAAGGTCCTGAACCTGCCCTTCCGGGAGGACATCGGCCGCCCCGACCGGGACAACGCCATCGACGTGTACATCTCCGAGGACTGGCAGGACGTGCTGGACGAGGGCCGCTGGCAGCGCCTGTTCACCACCCGCCCCGAGCCGCTGACCCGCGAGGAGAAGCGGGCCTACCTGGATACCGTCACCGACGTGGCCCTGGGTAGCGACGCCTTCTTCCCCTTCGGCGACAACATCGAGCGCGCACATCGCAGCGGCGTGACGTCCATCGCCCAGCCCGGCGGCTCCATTCGCGACGACCTGGTGATCGAAAAGTGCAACGAGTACGGCATCGCCATGGCGTTCACCGGCATCCGGCTGTTCCACCATTGAGGAAATGAGGAATGAGGAATTAGGAATGAGGAATGAAAGTTAGCGGTTCTGTATCATCCATTTTTCATTCCCAATTCCTCATTTATCGAACCGGGCTTCCAAAGCGCGGCCTTTCGGCCCCGGCAATTCCCGGCTGTGACGACGAAGGGACGTCGGTGCGGTCGGTGAGAGGCCGAGAAGCCGGGCTTTGGGAGCCGGGGGCAAATACTGATTTGTCGCGCTGCGACAAATCAGTATTTGTCGATCAGAAACACATCACCACATAATTCTGGAGGTTAAATATGAAAATCCTTGTCGTCGGCGGGGGCGGGCGGGAGCACGCCATCATCAAAAAGATCAAGCAGAAGCCCGGGGTGACTGAAATCGTCTGCCTGCCTGGCAACGCGGGCATCGCGGCGGACGCTGAGTGCGTGAACATCAAGGCCACGGACATCGACGGCATCGTCGATTATGTCAAAGGGCATCCCGTGGACTTCGCCGTGGTCGCGCCGGACGACCCGCTGGCCCTGGGCTGCGTGGACCGGCTGCACGCATTGGGCGTGAAGTGCTTCGGCCCGGACGCCAAGGCCGCCCGCATCGAGGCCAGCAAGGTTTTCGCCAAGAATCTGATGAAGAAGTACGGCATCCCCACCGCGGCCTATGAGACCTTCGAGGATGCCCAGAAGGCGCTGGATTACGTGAAGGACTGCCCGCTGCCCATCGTCGTCAAGGCCGACGGATTGGCGCTGGGCAAGGGCGTCACCATATGCTTCACCCGGGACGAGGCCGCGGGCGCAGTGAAAGCCGCCATGCTGGACGCGGCCTTTGGGGCCTCCGGCAGCCGTGTGGTCATTGAGGAATACCTGGAGGGCCCGGAGGTCTCCGTGCTGGCCTTCACCGACGGCCACGTGGTCAAGCCCATGGTGTCGTCGATGGACCATAAGCGGGTGGGGGACGGCGATGTCGGCCCCAACACCGGCGGCATGGGAACGATCGCCCCCAACCCCTGCTATACCCCCGAGGTGGCCGAGCGCTGCATGCGGGAGATCTTCCTGCCCACCATCACAGCCATGAACGCCGAGGACTGCCCCTTCAAGGGCTGCCTGTACTTCGGCCTGATGGTCACAAAGGACGGCCCAAAGGTCATCGAGTACAACTGCCGCTTCGGCGACCCGGAGACCCAGGTGGTGCTGCCGCTGATGAAGAGCGACCTGCTGACGGTGATGCTGGCCGTTGAAAATGGAACCCTGGCCGACACCCCCGTGGAATTTGAAGGCGGCGCAGCCTGCTGCGTGATGCTGGCCTCCGGCGGCTATCCCGGCAAGTACGAAAAGGGCAAGGTCATCGACCTGGGCCGGGCCGGGGACATGGCCGAAATCTACCACAGCGGCACGGGCCGGAATGAAAAGGGAGACCTTGTCACCGCCGGCGGCCGCGTGCTGGGCGTGTGCTGCACCGCTGATGATTTGCAAACGGCCATTGAGAAGGCTTACAAGGCTGCCGATGAAGTCAAGTGGGACGGCATGATCATGCGCCGGGATATCGGCAAGAGGGCATTGGGAATATTGAAAGATAAATACTGATCATAACAATAAAGGAGCACCAAATCATGGTCTATCGCGTATACGCAGAGAAGAAGCCGGGCTACGACCACGAGGCTGCGGCGCTGTTTGATGAGCTTAAATCCTTCCTGGGCATCGAGGGGCTGACGGGCGTGCGGATACTGAACCGCTACGACGTGGAGAACATCGACGAGGCGCTGTTTACGCAGGCTGTGTCCAACGTGTTCTCCGAGCCGATGGTGGACGACGTGTACCGGGAGCTTCCCGAATATACCGGCGTGATCTTCGCGGCGGAGTACCTGCCCGGCCAGTTCGACCAGCGGGCGGATTCCGCGGCCCAGTGCATCCAGCTGCTGGCCCAGGTGGAGCGCCCTGACGTGCGCACTGCAACGGTGTACATCCTCGCGGGCAAGCTCTCCGCCAAAGACATCGAAGCGGTGAAGAAGCACGTCATCAACCCGGTGGAGCGTCGGGAGGCGTCGCTTGCGCCGGTGGATACGCTGAAGGCCAACTACGCCATCCCCACCACGGTACAGACCATGGAGGGCTTCACCGGCTACACCGCCGCCCGGCTCGGGGATTTCATCAAAAAGTACGGCCTCGCCATGGACGAAGCGGACATCGCCTTCTGCCAGGCGTATTTCAAGGGCGAGCATCGCGACCCCACCCTCACCGAGATTCGCATGATCGACACCTACTGGTCCGACCACTGCCGACACACCACCTTCCTGACCGAGCTGGGGGAGGTGACCTTTGAGGACGCGGACGTGGAGAAGGCGTATCAGCGCTACCTCGCGGTCCGCGAGACGCTGGGCCGCGACAAGCCCATCTGTCTGATGGACATCGCCACCGTCGGCGCGAAATACCTGAAGGAAAAGGGCGTGCTCACCGACCTGGACGAGAGCGAGGAGATCAACGCCTGCACCATCAGGATGGACGTGGACGTGGACGGCGAGACGCAGAAGTGGCTGCTGCTGTTCAAGAACGAGACCCACAACCATCCCACCGAGATCGAGCCCTTCGGCGGCGCGGCCACCTGCATCGGCGGCGCGATCCGCGACCCGCTGTCCGGGCGCGGCTATGTGTACCAGGCCATGCGCGTCACAGGCGCGGCGGACCCCACCCGGGGCGTGGATGAGACCATCCCCGGAAAGCTGCCCCAGCGCCAGCTGGTGACCACCGCGGCAGCGGGCTATTCCTCCTACGGCAACCAGATCGGCCTGGCCACGGGCCTGGTGGAGGAGATCTACCACGACGGCTATGCCGCCAAGCGCATGGAGATCGGCGCGGTGGTAGGCGCGGCCCCGGCGGACGCCGTGCGCCGCGAGGTGCCCGCCCCCGGCGACGTGGTGATCCTGCTGGGCGGACGCA
>JAFRJF010000231.1 GCA_017432405.1 Clostridia bacterium
CCATCCGACGACGACTACATCCGATGAAGCGGGATACTTCGACCTGGGACCGCTGGACCACGGCGAGAACACCCGACGCGAGATCTGCATGGCGCTGGAACAGATGGGCTTCGAGATCGAAGCCAGTCACCACGAAGTGGCCGCGGGACAGCATGAGATCGACTTCAAATATGCCGACGCACTGACGGCGGCGGACAACATCATGACCTTCAAGCTGGCGGTGAAGACCCTGGCCCAGAAGAACGGCCTGCACGCCACGTTCATGCCCAAGCCGGTGTTCGGCATCACCGGCAGCGGCATGCATACCAACATGAGCCTGTTCAAGGACGGCAAAAACGCCTTCGCCGACCCGTCCGACAGCCGCGGATTGAGCAAAGAGGCCTACAGCTTCATCGCCGGCATACTCGCCCACGTTCGGGGCATGGCGGCCATCACCAATCCGCTGGTGAACAGCTACAAGCGGCTGGTGCCGGGCTACGAGGCCCCCTGCTACCTGGCCTGGAGCGCCAGCAACCGAAGCGCGCTGATCCGCATTCCCGCGTCCCGGGGCATGGGCACCCGCGTGGAGCTGCGCTGCCCCGACCCCAGCTGCAACCCCTACCTGAACATGGCGGTCTGCCTGGCTGCGGGTCTGGACGGCATCGAGAAGGGCCTGACCCCGCCGGAGGAGATCACCGAGAACATCTTCGCCATGGACGCCGCCACCCGAGAGGCCAGGGGCATCGAGAGCCTGCCGGGCACGCTGCACGAGGCGGTGAAGTGCCTGAAGGCCGACGAAGTCATCTGCGCGGCGCTGGGCGAGCACGTGCTTTCCCAGTACGTCCAGGGCAAGGAAAGGGAATGGGACGCCTACCGGACGCACGTGAGCGCGTGGGAGATCGAACGGTATTTGGTGATGTACTGACACATACTGATTCATCGAGCACAGCTCGATAAATCAGTATTTAAAAAGCAGGAGGTGTTCACATGCCGAGGATCATCATCGCCGGGGCGTCGGAAGCGAGTCGCACGCAGCTGAACCGGCTGCTGACCGCCTCCGGCTTCGGCGTCTTCCGGCTGTGCGGCTCGGAGGGCGAGCTCAGGCGGACGCTGACCGAATGCGAGGACGGCATCGTGCTGATCTGCGCCATCAATCCGGACGACATCGCCGCTGACTTTGGCGACAGCTTCCAGTTCCTCATGATCGGCAGGCCGGAATCCCTCTCCGCCTGTGAATCCACCCAGGTCTTCAAGCTGGCCTATCCCTGTGCCGGCAGCGTGGTCATCGGCGCGGTGGAAATGCTCTCCCAGCTCCACCACATGCGCCTGCCCCACCGAACCGGCCGTGACAAAGCACTGATCGAGGACGCGAAGCGCCTGCTGATGCGCCGATACCAAATCGACGAACCGGAAGCCCACCGGAGAATGCAGCAACACGCCATGCGCCACAACATGAAGATGACCGACTATGCGGCAGAGCTGCTGAACAAATCAGATTTCAGTATTTAGCTTCGTGGTTAGTGGGACAAGAGAACCGTCCCATTGTCCCACTGATCGATGAGGAATCCCCATGCACCTGCCGCCCCGCCATTCATTCCTCATTCCTCATTCCTCATTTCTCATTCCTCATACCTAATTCCTCATTGCAACACCAATGGAGGTGCCACCATGTACGACCCGCATTACCCCCTCTATCACCCCGAATTGGAGCACGAATCCTGTGGCGTCGGCGCAATCGTCGATCTGAGCGGCCGCGCCACCCACCGAACGGTGGACCAGGCCCTGACCATCGTGGAACGCCTGGCCCACCGCGCGGGCAGCGACGCCCTGGGTACCACCGGCGACGGCGTGGGCATCATGACCCGACTGCCCCACGAATTCTTCACCGCATGGGCGCGGGAGGAAGGCATATCCCTGGGCAAGCCCGGCGACTACGGCGTCGGGATGTTCTTTTTGCCGGAGGATGAGGTGGGTGTTCAGAATATCTGCCGCATCTTTGACCGGCTGGCCGCCTCGGAGGGCCTGTGCGTGCTGGGCTGGCGGGACGTGCCCTGCCACCCGGCCCAGCTGGGCGCCGGCGCGCGGCGCACTATGCCCCGCATAAGACAGTGCTTCCTGAAGCGGCCCGCCGATATCAATCCCGGCGCTGATTTTGACCGTCGGCTGTACATCCTCCGCCGGGTATTTGAAAAGCAGGACACAGATACCTATATCTGCTCGCTGTCCTCCCGCACCGTCGTCTACAAGGGCATGATGCTGGTCAGCCAGCTGCGCTCCTTCTATGACGACCTGCAGGACGTGCGCTTTGTGTCGCAGATGGCCATGGTGCACTCCCGCTTTTCCACGAACACCTTCCCCAGCTGGTCGAAGGCCCACCCGCAGCGCTTCCTGCTGCACAACGGCGAGATCAACACCATAAGGGGCAACCACGACCGCATGAAGGCCCGGGAGGAGACCATGCGCTCCGCCGTCATGGAGGAGAGCATGAAGCGGGTGCTGCCCGTGGTGGACCCGGAGGGCAGCGATTCCCAAATGCTGGACAACACGCTGGAATTTTTAGCCATGAACGGCTTTGCGCTGCCGCTGGCCGGCATGGTGCTATTGCCGGAACCCTGGCAAGGCGCGCAGGAAAAGAAGCCCTGGCACGACCTGTACCGCTACTATGCCACGATGATGGAGCCCTGGGACGGCCCCGCCGCCATACTCTATTCCGACGGCGACAGCGTGTGCGCGTCGCTGGACCGAAACGGCCTGCGCCCGCTGCGCTGCGCCCTGACAGACGACAGGCGGCTGATCCTGTCCAGCGAAGCGGGCGTGCTGTTCGAGGAGAACGCCCACATCCGCCGCCGCTGGAAGCTGAAGGGCGGGGACGTGCTGATGGCAAATCTACACACCGGCGAGCTGCTGGAATCGGACGCGCTGAAGGCACAGTTTGCCGAGGCGCACCCCTATGGGGAGTGGGTCAAACGCATTGTCAGGCTGGGCGACCTTCCCGAAGCCGATATAGATGAAAAGCTTGACGATCCGGAAGCCCTCTGCAAGGCCTTCGGCTATGCCTGGGAGGACGTCCAGGACGTCATACTGCCGATGGCCGAAGCGGGACAGGAGCCCATCGTCTCCATGGGCGCGGACGAGCCCATCGCCGCCCTGTCGAAGGCCCACCCGCCGCTGTTCGATTACTTCAAACAGCGCTTCGCCCAGGTGACCAACCCGCCCATCGACGCGCTGCGGGAGGCCTGCAAGACGGACTGCGCCATCTACATCGGCGACGACGGAAACCTGCTGTCCCACGACCCGGACAACTGCACCGTGCTGGAGCTGCCCTCGCCGGTGCTGACGGAGGCGGAATTGCAGCGCATCCGCGCCATCGACCATCCCGCCTTCAGGGTGCGGGAAATCTCGCTGCTCTATCCGGTCAAAACCCGGCTTCGCCAGGCCCTGCGGGATTTCTTCGCCGCCTGCGACGCGCAGCTAGTCCTTCAGGGCGACGCGGCCTGCAATGAAGGGGCGAACATACTGATCCTGTCCGACAGGGGCGTTGACGCGGACCATCTGGCCATCCCTTCGCTGCTGGCGGTCTCCGCGCTGGAGCAGCACCTGATCCACATCAAGAAGCGGACAAAGGTTTCCGTCATCCTGGAGAGCGGCGAGCCCAGGGACACCCACCAGCTGGCCATGCTGATCGGCTACGGCGCGCGGGCGGTAAACCCGTATTTGGCCCACGCCATCATACGGGAGAACCTGTCCGAGGCCGCTGTGGAAAGCTATGACAAAGCCCTGACGGCGGGGGTTTTGAAGATCGCCTCCAAGATGGGCGTGTCCACGCTGCAGGCCTACCAGAGCGCCCAGCTGTTCGAGGCCGTGGGCCTGGACGGGCAGTTTGTCGATCAGTTCTTCACCAACACCCCGGCGTCGCTGTGCGGAAAGGGGCTTCATGACGTGGAGGCGGACAGCCGTTACTATCACGATCAGGCGTTCATGCGACGCGAAGCATGTAGCGGCGCCTATCAGGCACCACATGGCGGCAAATTGCGAAACGAAGTTAGTCCTTTAGGGCCGCCGCCACAAGGGCCCCTACAGCCTTTAGGAGGCCTCATTCAAACCGGTCTTCAAAGCGTCGGGCGGCACAGGCTGCGCACAGGCCCAGGGGCCGAGGAACACCTGTACAGCCCAAGGGTCATCCATCTGTTGCAACAGGCGGTATGGACAAACGACAGGGCGAAGTTCGACGAATACGCCGCCCTGGTGGAGAACGACGGCCCGCGCACCATCCGCGCCATGCTGGACTTCAGGTATGAGGTGTGCAGGCCCGTGCCGCTGGAGGAAGTCGAGCCTGTCGAAGAGATCGTCAAGCGCTTCAGGACCGGCGCGATGTCCTATGGCTCCATCTCCCGGGAGGCCCACGAGTGCATGGCCGTTGCCATGAACCGCCTGGGCGGCCGAAGCAACAGCGGCGAGGGCGGCGAGCTGCCCGAGCGCTTCGGCACGGATCTGAACTCCGCCATCAAGCAGGTGGCCTCCGGGCGCTTCGGCGTGACCCGGGACTACCTGCTCAGCGCGAAGGAGATCCAGATCAAGATGGCTCAGGGGGCGAAGCCCGGCGAGGGCGGGCACCTGCCCGGCGCGAAGGTGACGGAAAGCGTCGCCAGGACCCGCTGCTCGACGCCCGGCATCTCACTGATCTCTCCCCCGCCCCACCACGACATCTACTCCATCGAGGATTTGGCAGAGCTGATCTATGACCTGCAATGCGCCAATGAGGACGCGAAGATCACCGTGAAGCTGGTTTCGTCCACCGGCGTGGGCACCATCGCCAGCGGCGTCGCCAAGGCCGGGGCGGGCGGCATTCTCATTTCCGGCGGCGAGGGCGGCACCGGCGCGGCCCCCATGTCCAGCGTCCATCACGCGGGCCTGCCCTGGGAGATCGGGCTGGCCGAGACGCACCAGGTGCTGTGCCGAAACCGCCTCAGGCAGACCGTGACGCTGGAGACCGACGGCAAGCTGATGTCGGGCCATGACGTGGCCGTGGCGCTGCTGCTGGGCGCGGAGCAATTCGGCTTTGCCACCGCGCCGCTGATCGCCATGGGCTGCCGCATGATGCGGGTGTGCCACCTGGGCACCTGTCCCTTCGGCGTGGCGACCCAGGACCCCGAGCTGCGCAAGCGGTTCTTCGGCAAGCCGGAATACGTGGAGCGGTTTATGGTCTTCGTAGCCCGTCAGCTGCGGGAAATCATGGCGAAGCTGGGTGCGCGGACGGTCGACGAACTGGTGGGCCGAAGCGACCTTTTGAAGATGAAGGACGGCGCCGGGACCCGAAGGAAGTCCTTTAGGGGAATGGACCTGTCCGCCCTGATCGGCTTTGCCCGGAACACCCACTTCCAAAGCGAATCCCGGCACGACTTCAGGCTGCACGAGCGCATGGACGCGCGGCTGGTACAGGACCATGTGCAGCTGACCACCACCGACCGGGCCTTCGGCACGCTTTTGAAGGGCGAGCGGCACATCCAGGCCCAGGGCTGCGGCGGACAGAGCTTCGGCGCGTTCCTGCCGAAGGGGCAGAGCATTGCGCTCTACGGCGTGGCCAACGACTACCTGGGCAAGGGGCTCTCCGGCGGCACGCTTTCCGTCTGCCCGCCCGCGGACGCGGTGTGGAATGCGCAGGATACCCTCATCGGCAATGTGGCCCTCTACGGCGCGACCGGCGGCTATGCCTTCATTGCGGGCGCGGCGGGCGAGCGCTTCGCCGTTCGCAATTCCGGCGCGTGGGCCGTGGTGGAGGGCGTGGGCGACCACGGCTGCGAGTACATGACCGGCGGCCGCGTGGCGGTGCTGGGGCCGGTGGGCGACAACTTCGGCGCGGGCATGTCCGGCGGCATCGCCTGGGTGCTGGACGGGGACGGCACGCTGGAAAACCGCGTCAACAGCGGCCTGGTGCGGGTGCATGACCTCACCCGCGATCAGGCCGTGGAATTGAGGCAGCTTCTGGAAATGCACGCGCGGCACACCGATTCGCGCAGGGCCATGGAAATTCTGGCGGACTTCGAAGCATGGCTGCCGAAATTCAAGGCGGTCATTTCAGACGAATACTTGAATTATCTGAAGGAGGCGAAGCAGCATGGGTAAGCCTACAGGATTCATGGAAGTCGCCCGCGTGGAAAATCCCTGGCGGGACGCGGCGACTCGCCTTTGCGATTTTGAGGATCTGCACGTTCCCCAGCCCACCCAGGCACGCCGAGCGCAGGCTTCCCGCTGCATGAACTGCGGCGTGCCCTTCTGCCAGTCGGACTTCGGCTGTCCGCTCAACAACCTGATTCCCGAATGGAATGACCTGCTCTACCGCGGCAGGGAGCGGGAGGCGCTGGCACGCCTTCTGCAGACCGCGCCGTTCCCGGAGTTCACGGGACGGGTGTGCCCGGCGCTGTGCGAAAAGGCGTGCAACCTGGAAAGCGACGCCCTTACCAACCGGGACAACGAGCTGTACCTGATCGAAACGGGGTTTGAAAAGGGCTGGGTCCAGCCGCGAATCCCCGGGTGGCGCACGGGAAAGCACGTGGCCGTCGTCGGCAGCGGCCCCGCCGGGCTGGCAGCGGCCGATCGGCTGAACCGGCTGGGCCATGCGGTGACGGTCGTCGAGCGCGCCGACCGCGCCGGGGGCCTGCTGATGTACGGCATTCCCAATATGAAGCTGCCGAAGCGGATTGTGGATCGTCGGGTGAGCCTGATGGAAGCCGAAGGCATTCGTTTTCTGTTGAATACCGATGCAAGCCCCGACGATCTGAGGGATTTTGACGCCGTAGCGCTCTGCGGCGGCGCGAAGCAGCCGCGGGCACTGAATGTGGAGGGCATCTTCGCGGTTGACTATCTGACGGCAGCGACGAGGGCCGTACTGTCGGGAAATACACCCGCCGTCGACGCCCGGGGCAAGCATGTGGTGGTCGTGGGCGGCGGCGACACCGGCAACGACTGCGTGGGAACGGCGCTGCGCCAGGGCTGCGCCTCCGTCATCCAATTGGAAATGATGCCGGCGCCGCCCATCGAGCGCGCCGCAGGCAACCCCTGGCCCGAATGGCCGCGCACGCTGCGCACCGATTACGGGCAGGTGGAGGCGATCCACCGACAGGGCAGCGACCCGCGAATATATGAAACGACAGTCAAACGGCTCCTTCCCGGCGGCGTCGAAACCGTGAAGCTCAAGGGCTTCGAGCCCATCCCCGGCACCGAGCGGGTCTTGCCCTGCGACCTGCTGCTGATCGCGGCGGGCTTTGTGGGCTGTGAGGCGGCCACCGCCGGGCGTTTTGACGTCAGGCTCAGTCCGAGGGGCTGCATGATGCCGGAGGACGGCAGCCATCACCTGCGGGACAAGCTCTTTTCCGCCGGCGACATGCGCACGGGCCAGTCCCTGGTGGTGCGCGCGCTGGCAGACGGACGGGCGGCGGCGCTGGAGATCGACAGCTATCTGAAGGGGGATGCGCAATGACGAAATACATCTTTGTCACCGGCGGCGTGGTGTCCGGGCTGGGCAAGGGCATCACGGCGGCGTCGCTGGGACGTCTTTTGAAGGCCCGGGGGCTGAAGGTGGCCGCCCAGAAGCTGGACCCCTACATCAACGTGGACCCCGGCACCATGAGCCCCTACCAGCACGGCGAGGTGTACGTCACCGAGGACGGCGCGGAAACCGACCTGGACCTGGGCCACTACGAGCGCTTCATCGACGAGGACCTGAACCGGTTTTCCAACCTGACCACGGGCAAGGTCTATTCGGGCGTCATCCAGCGGGAGCGCCGGGGCGGCTACCTGGGCAGCACCGTGCAGACCATCCCCCACATCACCGACGAGATCAAGGCCTTCATCTACCAGGTCGGGAAGAAGACTGACGCGGACGTGGTCATCACCGAGATCGGCGGCACCATCGGCGACATCGAATCCCAGCCCTTCATCGAGGCCATCCGCCAGGTCGGCCTGGAGGTGGGCCGGGAGAATACGCTGTACATCCACGTCACGCTGGTGCCGTACCTGAAGGCCAGCGGCGAGCACAAGTCGAAGCCCACCCAGCACTCCGTGAAGGAGCTCCAGGGTATGGGCATCATTCCCAGCATCATCGTGCTGCGGGCGGACGAGCCCATCACCGATGACAGCATCTTTGCCAAGATCGCCCACTTCTGCAACGTCAAGCCCGACTGCGTCATCGAAAACCGGACGCTGCCGAACCTGTACGAGGCCCCGCTGATGCTGGAAGAGGCGAACCTGTCCGGCATCGTCTGCCGGGAGCTGGGCATCGACGCGCCGGCGCCGGACCTGGCTCAGTGGCGGGCGCTGGTGGCGCGCATCCACCACCAATCCAAGGCCGTGAAGATCGGCCTGGTCGGCAAGTATGTACAGCTGCACGACGCCTATCTCTCCGTGGCGGAGGCGCTGCGCCACGCGGGCTACGGGCTGGACGCCAGGGTGGAGATCGAATGGATCGATTCCCAGACATTGACGGAGGAAGCGCTGTCGCGGGTGGATGGCATCATTGTCCCCGGCGGCTTCGGGCCCCGGGGCATCGAGGGCATGATCCTGGCGGCGCAGTATGCCCGGACGCACCACGTGCCCTACTTCGGCATCTGCCTGGGCATGCAAATTGCCGTGATCGAGTACGCGCGACACGTCGCCGGCCTCGAAGGGGCCAATTCCCACGAGTTCGACGAAAGCAGCCCCCACCAGGTCATCCACTACATGCCCGACCAGAGCGACGGCATCGACAAGGGGGGCACGCTGCGGCTGGGCAGGTATCCCTGCATCCTCCAGCCTGGAACCGCCATCGCCGCCTGCTACGTCGCCACCGAAATCAGCGAGCGCCACCGCCACCGCTACGAGTTCAACAACGCCTACCGGGACGCGCTGACCGACGCCGGCCTCGTGCTCTCCGGCCTCTCCCCCGACGGGCGGCTGGTGGAGACCGTCGAGATTCGGGGCGAGCGCTTCTTCATCGGCGTGCAGTTCCACCCGGAGTTCAAGAGCCGTCCCAACAAGCCGCACCCGCTGTTTACCGGCTTTATCTCCGCGGCCCTGGAACGGGGGGATTCGCGGGAAAGCTGACTGACCGCATTTCCGTGCCATGACACCCGTTTTTTCATCGCTTATTCTTTACGCCGCCGCCGGCTTGTGCTAAAATGGGTCATGACAACAGTCCAAACCGCACGGGGAGGCTCGGCGATGCGTACATCCATATTAAACCTGTTCCACCAGCCCGTCACGAACCGCATAGGCAACCTTGAATACGGGCCGGGGCACGTATACCCGTTCGGCGCCACGATCATCGGCAACGGCGTCAATTTCAGCGTGTTTTCCAGGGAAGCGACCGCCTGCACGCTGGTTTTGTACCGGCACGGCCAGAGGGAGCCCTTCCTGGAGATCCCGTTTCCCGAGTCCTTCCGCATCGGAAACGTCTACGCCATGATGGTCTTTGGGCTGAACGCCGAGACCGTCGAATACGGCTATCGCTTCGACGGCCCCTTCGACCCCCGGAAGGGGCAGCTGTTTGACAGGAACCGCGTGCTGCTGGACCCCTACGCCCGTTCCGTATCCGGCAGGTCCATGTGGGGCTTTGAGCCGGATTTCAGCGATCCCTTTCCCCACAGGGGACAGATCATCGAAATCGACTATGACTGGCGGGGCGACAAGCCCCTGGAAATCCCGCCCTCAGACCTGGTCATCTACGAGATGCATCTGCGCTCCTTTACCCGGCACCCGTCCAGCGGCGTGCGCTACAAGGGAACCTTCATGGGCCTGAGGGAAAAGATACCCTATCTCAAGGCGCTGGGCGTCAACTGCGTGGAACTGATGCCCATATTCGCCTTTGATGAATTTGAAAACACGCGGCAGGTCAACGGCAGGCGGCTGCTGAATTACTGGGGTTATTCGACCATCGGCTTCTTCGCGCCGAAGGCGGGCTATGCCGCCTCGGCGCGCTATGGCATGGAGGCCGACGAATTGAAGAGCACGATCCGCAGCCTGCACGAAAACGGCATACAGGTCATATTGGACGTCGTCTTCAATCACACCGCGGAGGGTGGCGAGGGCGGTCCCGTCATCTCCTACAAGGGCATCGACAACCGAACCTATTACCTGCTGACGCCGGATGGCGGATATTTCAATTTCAGCGGCTGCGGCAATACCATGAACTGCAACAACCCCGTGGTCAGGAACGTCGTGATCGACTGCCTGCTCTACTGGGTGGCCGCCTTTCACGTGGATGGCTTCCGCTTTGACCTCGCCTCGATACTCTGCCGGGACGAAAACGGCGTGCCGATGATGAATCCGCCGCTGCTGGAGAGCATCGCCAACGACGCGCTGCTGGGCAAGACCCTGCTGATCGCCGAGGCGTGGGACGCCGGCGGCCTGTACCAGGTGGGCTCATTCCCGTCCTATGACCGGTGGTCCGAATGGAACGGCATGTACCGCGACTGCCTGCGCCGCTTCATGAAGGGCGGGGCGGAATGCCTGCCCGAGCTGATTCGGCGAATACGCGGCTCCGACGACCTTTATGGCGGGCGACGCGAAGCCAGTCCTTCAGGGCGCGGCCCGTCGGCCTCCATCAACTTCGTCACCTGCCACGACGGCTTCACGCTGTACGACCTGGTGTCCTACAACGAAAAGCACAACTGGGACAACGGCGAAGACAACCGCGACGGCTCCAACGACAACCTGAGCTGGAACTGCGGCGCGGAGGGCGATACCGACGACCCCGCCATCAACGCGCTGCGCCTCAGGCAGATGAAGAACATGCTGACGGTCCTGCTGACCAGCCGGGGCATACCGATGCTGCTGGCGGGGGATGAATTCGCCAACACGCAGTACGGCAACAACAACGCCTACTGCCAGGACAACGAGGTCTCCTGGCTGGACTGGCGACAGCTTGAAAAACACCGGGCGCTGTATGAATGCGTTCGGCAGCTGATCGCGCTCAGGAAGGCCCATCCGGTGCTTCGCTCCGACAGCTACGACTTTTCCCACAACCGAACCGGCTATCCGGAGCTCTCCTTCCACGGCACACTGGCCTGGCAGCTGGATGAACACGCCCCCGGCCTGAGCTTTGCCTACATGTACGCCGAGGACCACGTCAAATACGGCACGGCGGAGGACGCCTTCATCTACGTCGCCGTGAACACCTACTGGGAGGCGCAGCGGTATACGCTGCCCGCGCTGCCCCAGGGTTATCGCTGGAAGCCGGCGATTGCCCCGCAGGAAGGAACGGACGTTTCACGCCTGACGAACGGCCCTTGCAGCCTTGAGCTGTGCCCCCGTTCCACGGCGGTGTTGGTCGGCACGGCCCATTGACCGCCCCAGGGGGATGCGCCACGGTTTTTTTACCCGCAGTTTTAACCTCAAAAGGCATATTGCGCAATACCCACGGTTATGGTAAAATATCCTTTGAACACATGGCAATTCGAAAAGTCACAGCGGGAGGATGGAACACCCATGAAGGATTTCCAGAAAAAGGCACAAAATCTCACCGTCGCCTACATCGGCGGCGGGTCCCGGGGCTGGGCCTGGGGCTTTATGATGGACCTGGCGATGGACGCGGACATGTGCGGCACGGTACGGCTGTACGACATCGACCGGCCCGCCGCCGAGCGCAACCGGATCATCGGTGGCAAGATCAGCGCCCATCCGGACGCGGTTTCCCGCTGGCAGTACGAGGTGTCGGATTCCCTGCGCCAGGCCCTGACCGGCGCCGACTTCGTGGTCATCTCCATACTGCCCGGCACCTTTGAGGAAATGCGCTGGGACGTGCACCTTCCCGAACGCGTCGGCGTCTGGCAGCCCGTGGGCGACACCGTGGGCGCGGGCGGCTTCATGCGCGCCATGCGCACCATTCCCATGTACGTGGAGATCGCAGAGGCCATAAAAGCCTATGCCCCCGAAGCCTGGGTCATCAACTACACCAATCCCATGAGCCTGTGCGTGCGCACGCTCTACCACGTCTTCCCCCAGGTCAGGGCCTTCGGCTGCTGCCACGAGGTATTCAGCACCCAGAAGCTGCTGTGCGCCATGCTGGAGCGGGAGCACGGCATCGGCGGCGTGACCCGGCAGGATCTGTACACCACCGTCACCGGCATCAACCACTTCACATGGCTGACCCGGGCCAGCTACAAGGGCATCGACCTGATGCCGCTGTACGCGGCGTTTGCCGACAAGTACGCCGAGACCGGCTTTGACATGGGCGGCGACGACAACTGGATGAACAGCCACTTCGAGTGCGCCCACCGGGTCAAGTTCGACCTGTTCCGCCGGTACGAGGCCATCGCGGCGGCGGGAGACCGCCACCTGGCGGAGTTCACCGCGCCCTGGTACACGCTGAACCCGGATGCGGTTCGGGGGTGGAAATACCAGCTGACCAGCGTGGACTGGCGCATCAAGGACCTGGGCGACCGCCTGAAGCGCTCCGACGACCTGATCAGCGGCGCCGAGCCGCTGGTGCTGAAGCCCTCTGGCGAAGAGGGGCACCTGCTGCTGAAGGCCCTGCTCGGCCTGGGCGACATGGTGAGCAACGTCAACATCCCCAACCGGGGCCAGATCCCCAACCTGCCGCTGGGCAGCGTCGTGGAGACCAACGCCCTTTTCGGCCTGAACCGCATCGAGCCGGTGTTCGCCGGGAGCATGCCCGCCAACCTGCTGCCCCTGGTGGCGCGGCACGTCTACAACCAGGAAAACACGCTGACTACGGCGCTGACCTGCGACCGCAAGCTGGGCTTCACCACCTTCATGAACGACCCCCAGCTGGCCGCCGTGACCCCGAAGGACGGCCAGGCGCTGTTTGACGAGATGCTGGAACACCAGCGGGCGTATCTGCCCGGGGAATGGTTCAAATAAAACATTTCACCGTCATCCTCAAAGCACGGACAGGAGCGTGAGCGTTTGGACAAGGTATATTGCTGTTTTCCGGGAGGCAAGCACAAGGCGTTGACCATGAGCTACGACGACGGCCGCGCCCAGGACCGGCGGCTGGTGGCGCTCTTCAACCGCTTTGGCATCCGGGGCACCTTCCACCTGAACAGCGGCTTCCTGGGAGATGAATCCCACATCCGGCCCGACGAGGTCAGGGACCTGTACGCGGGCCACGAGGTGGCCTGCCACACCGTCACCCACCCCACCATTGCCCGCTGCCCCCTGCCGGAGGTCGCCCGGGAGGTGCTGGACGACCGGCAGGCGCTGGAGGCCCTGACCGGCTATCCCGTGCGGGGGCTGAGCTATCCCAACGGCTCCCTCAGCGCTGACATCGAGGCGCTGCTGCCCGCCTGCGGCATACGCTATTCCCGGGTGGTGGGCAATTCCGACGGCTTCGCCCTGCCGGAGAACCCCTACCGCTGGCAGGCGACCTGCCACCACGGCCACCGGTTGATGGCGCTGGGCAAGCAGTTCGCCGCCCTGTCCAAGCAGCAGTACCTCTACCTGATGTACGTGTGGGGGCACAGCTTTGAGTTCGACGGAGACGACGGCTGGACGCTGATCGAAGCCTTTTGCAACATGATGGGCGGACGCGATGACATCTGGTACTGCACCAACATCGAATTCATGGACTGCATGGACGGCTTCCAGCGCCTGCAATTCGCGGCTGACAATTCATTCGTTTTCAACCCCAATGCCCGGGAATGCTGGATCCGGGTCAACGACGGCGCGCCCATTGCCATACCGGGTGGGGCGACGGTAGCGCTGTAGAGACAGAGCGATCAGGAAGGACTGGAAAACAATATGAATACCATTTACATCATCGGCGATTCCACCGTGGACGACAACCAGCCCCCCTTCCGGGGCTGGGGATGGGCGCTTCCTCAATATGTCCGGGAGGGCGTCGCCGTCAAAAACCATGCCCTCAGCGGGCGCAGCAGCCGCAGCTTCCGGGCGGAGGGGCTGTTCGAGCCCGTCGAGAAGGCGCTGGGCCCGGGCGACCTGCTGCTGATCCAGTTCGGCCACAACGACGAAAAGGACGACGAGCGCCATACAGACCCGGACACCACCTTCCCGGAGGAGCTGTGGCGCTACTGCGCCGCCGCGCTGTCCAAGGGGGCGCAGCCCGTTCTGATCACCCCGGTGTGCCGCCGCTTTTTCGGCGGGGACGGCAGCCTGTTCTACACCCACGGCGAATACCCCCGGGCCATCCGAAAGCTCGCCGCCGAGAAACATGTGCCCCTGTGCGACCTCAAGGCGGCCAGCCGCGCACTGTACAGGTCGCTGGGCGAGAAGGGAACCGCCGAGCTGTTCGTGCGCCTCGCGCCGGGGGAGCACCCGGATTTCCCAGAGGGCCACGACGACAGGAGCCACTTCAACGCCCACGGCGCGACGGTCATCGCCGGCCTCGTGGCCGAAGGGCTGAAGCAGCTGCCTGAGTGCGCGGGGTTTATGAAACAGGCTGATAAATACTGATTTGTCGCAGCGCGACAAATCAGTATTTGTCATTTTGCACTATGACAACGGACGGAGCCTTTCGGCTCCGTCCGTCTCATCCTGTCGTACCGAGGTATTACGGCAGCTCCGGCAGGTGGGTGGTGTTGCCCGCCTCGTAGGCTTCCAGGCGCTCGTCCATGACCTCCTGGTAGCCGGCGTCCAGGAATTCCTGGCTGTACTGCTCAAACAGGCCGTCGAACTCCTCAGGCGCGCACTTGATCAGCTTGGCATAGTATTCCTGCCACAGGCTCAGCAGCGCCGCGCTGTATTCGGATTCGCTCTCGATGGCCACGGCGAACACCGGGTCGGAGTAGGCCTTGCCCTCGTCGGCCAGGGCCTTGAGCGCGTAGTAGTTATCGATCAGCGCCTGGGTGAAGTCCTGGGGCAGGCCCGCGGGGCTCATCTGGGCGATGGTCTGCTCGATGGTGCCGACCTTCTTGGAGGCGTGCACCAGGCAGGTCATGTCGATGTTGTTGTTGTGGTTCAGCATGTGCTCGCCGGTGTAGTCCAGCATCACGGGCAGGCCGTTCTCGTCCAGCTCGTAGGTCTCGCCCTCGATGCCGTTCTCCAGCACGAACAGGTTGTCGGGCTGGATCATCCACTCCATCAGCATCCAGGCGGCCTTCAGCTGGTCCTCGGTGGCCAGGGAGGAGAAGCCCACGATCATGCCAAAGGGGTTGTCGGCGCGGATGCAGCCGGTGTTCACGCCCTCTTCGACGGCGGCCAGGGGGCTCTCGATGGCCAGCTCGGCGTCGGGGTTGTTCTCATAGAACGCCTCCAGCCAGGCCATGTTGGTGCCGATGTAACCGCCGTAGCGATAGGTCTTGCCGTTGATGAAGTCGGTCTGCAGGATGTCGGTGGAAGCGCCCTGGCTGTTCTTCTCCAGGTCGAACTCGCTGGAATACCAGCCCATGTTGTATTCGTCGTTGAAGCGCTTCATCATCCTTTGGGTGGGATACCAGGGGAAGCCGGGGGTGCCCAGGGAGGAATGCATCGCCCACTCGGCCTCGTCCACGGGGAAATCGCGGAAGCCGAAGTTCTGGATGTAGGCTGCGGTGGGAATGCCCAGGCCGAGGGGATATTCGCACAGGCCGGCCTCGATCATCTTGTTCAGGGCGTCCTTGTGCTCCTCATAGTTCTGGGGCACGTGGTCATAGCCCACCTGGCGCAGCCAGTCCATGCGCACGAAGTTGGCATAAGCGAAGGTGGTGTTGTAGTAGGGGCGCTCGGTGAGCACAAAGTAGGTCTCGCCGTTGATGTCGGTGTAGCTCAGCTGGTTGTTGTCCACCATGGCCTGGTAGAAGGTGGGCGCCACCTGGGCGAACGCCTCGAGGTCGATGGTGGTCATCGCGCCGTCATTGGCCCACTGGGCCACCTTCGGATAGTCGTACTCCATCAGGATGGTAGGGGTATCGTCGGCGGCGATCAGCAGGGAATACTTGGTCATGACGTCGCCGCGGGGGATGGCCACGTACTGCACGTCGATATTGTACTTGTCGCCGAAGTTCTCCTGGACCCACTTCGTCCAGTAGTTGTCGTCCACGGCGGGGAAGCCTTCCTTGGAGCGGTCATACACGGGCACGGTGATCTTCACCCGCTCGGCAAAGGGCTCCCAGGACGCCATGCCGGCGGCTTCCTCGGCGGAAGCGGCGCTGACAATGCCCAAGCTCAGCACCAGGGCAAGGGTCAGAAGAAGAGAGACGAATTTCTTCATGGGGTTACCTCCTTCTCTATTTTCGGGGCATATGCCCTGAATTTTAATATCAACTACATCATCCCTTTACCGCGCCGATCATGGTGCCCTTCACGAAGTACTTCTGCACGAAGGGGTAGACCAGCATGATCGGGATCGTGGCGAACATGACCACCGCCGCCTGGAGCACCTCCGGGGTGGATTCCACCGCGGCGGCCTCGGACAGGCTGGCCGCGTCGTTGCTGTTGAGCACCATGTTGCTCAAAAGGTATTGCAGCGGCTGGAGCGCCTTGGTGGTGATGTAGTACTTCGCGTCGGCGTAGGCGTTCCAGCGGCCCACCGCGTAGAACAGCGACAGCGTGGCGATGATGGGCTTGGACAGCGGCAGCACGATCATAAACAGGATCTGGAAGTGGCTCGCGCCATCCAGCTCCGAGGCCTCGTACAGGCTGTCTGGAATCGTTGAGCGTATGAACGAGCGCATGATCAGCATGTTGTAGGGGCTGAAGGAAAGCGGCAGCACCAGCACCCACATGGTATTCAGCAGCCTCAGGTCCTTGTAAAGCAGGTATTCCGGGATCAGGCCGGCGCTGAAATACATCGTAAACATCAGTATGAAAGCGAAGAAGGCACGCCCCTTCAATTCCTTGCGGGCCAGCGGATAGGCCGCCAGGGTGGTCACGATCATGCCGATCACGGTGAACAGCAGCGTCATCCAGATGGTGTAGACCATCGAATGGGTCAGCTGCCCGTCGCGGAACACGGATTTGTAGGCCTCGAAGTTCAGGCCCTTTGGCAGCAGGTAGACCTTCTTTGAGAGCACCGCCGTGTTGGAGGAGACGCTCTTGGCCGCGATGTGGATAAAGGGTATGATGCAGGTCAGCGACAGTAGCAGGATCACAAAGGCGATGGCAAAGTCGCTGAAGCGGACCCGGTTGACGCCGGAGAACAGCGATTCTTTCTTTTTGAAGTCTTGCATCACGTCGATCCCTCCCCTCTACAGAAGTCCGTCTTCGCCCAGGGCCTTGGTGACCCGGTCGGCGGCCAGCACCAGGATCAGGCCCACCAGCGACTGGAACAGGCCCACGGCGGTGGCGCGGCTGAAATTGCTGCCCGCCAGGCCCTTTTCGTAGATGTAGATGGCCAACTGGTACTGGAAGTCCTTCACCTGCACGTTGCCGAAGGAGTCCAGGCGCTCGAAGTTGGAGCCCATCACCCGGCCCAGGTTCATGATCAGCAGCGTCACCATCGTGCCCCGGATGCCCGGCAGCGTCACGTTCCAGATCTTGCGCCAGCGTCCCGCGCCGTCGATGGTGGCCGCCTCGTAGAGGTCCGGGCTGATGCCGGTGATGGCCGCCAGGTAGATGATGGAGCCCCAGCCCATGTTCTGCCACACGCCGATCAGCAGGTAGGTGACCGCCCAGTGCCACTTTTCCGTCAGGAACGGTATGCCCTTGTCGATGGCCCCCATATTCCGAAGCAGTATGTTCACCAGGCCGGTCTCGGGCTTGAACAGCGACAGCGCCACGCTGGCGATGATGACCCAGGAAAGGAAGTGGGGCAGGTACAGCACCGTCTGGCTGACCTTTTTGAAGCGGTTGAAGCGCAGCTCGTTCAGCAGCAGCGCCAATATGATCGGCACCGGGAAGCCCAGTATCAGATCCAGGAAGTTGAACGCCAGTGAGTTCTTCAGCGCCCGCAGGAAGTCCTTGTCCTTGAATATCTTCTGGAAGTTCTCCATGCCCACCCAGGCGCTGCCCGCGTAGCCCTTCGCGGGCTTGTAGTTCATAAACGCGATGCGCAGGCCCGGATACGCGGCATACTTGAACAGCAGGACAAAGGCCACCGGAACCAGCAGCATCACGTACAGCTGCCAGTTGCTCTTGACATAGGATCCCAGTTCCCGCCTGCGCTCTCCCTTTGACATCATCGTCGTCCTGGCCATGTCTTCTCCCGCCTTTCCTTCGCAAATTGACACATACTAATTCTATGATTATTATATCGTTAATTTTTAGTCATTTCCAGCCAATTTCAAACTTTTTCTGTGCGGTTATGATCATTTAAACGGTTATCCTCTAAACCGCTATGAATTTCATTTCCCCGGCCTCCAGCGAGACGGCCATCCGCCCCTCCGGCCAACAGGCTTCGGCCTGCACTGCCTCATCCCCGTTGTTCATGAGCACCAGCGTTTGGGAGGCCGGGAACCAGGCCGTTTCCACCAGCGGGTGGCTGCATATACCCGCCGCGCCGGCCTGGGCGTCCGTCAGGCACAGCAGCATCTCCAGCAGCATCCTGGCCGACGCCGGGCTGTACACAAAGCCGCTGAGCCAGGCAGTCCTGCCCCGGCCAAAGCGACGAAGGGTCATCTGCGGGGCTCCGTCTGATTCCGCCAGCACCTGCACGTCAGGCGCGATCAGGCGGGCGTGCTGAACGCGCCCCAGCGCCTCCTGATGCACCTCAAAGGGCGGCGCCTTCTCCACCTCGAAGTCCCAGGGCGCATGGCAGGCATAGGAGCCGTCGTCCACGTCCACGCCCAGCACGTGGGCCAGCCTCAGGCAGGTGTCGCCGCCGGGGCAGGCCGAGGGCTCGCCCACGCCGATGAACGCGCCGCCTTCGTGGACAAAACGGGTCAGCGCCGCGACCAGGCCAGGATCGCGCCAGGCGTCGCCGCCGCTCCAGGCGTCGCCGGCAAAGCCCGCGTTGATCACCACGTCCACGCCGTCTAGTCCGCCGCTACGGGCCTGTTCAAAGTCGGTGAAGCGCACGTCCACCGGCAGGCCGGAAAGCGCCTCGGTGATGTGGATCAGGGG
>JAFRJF010000232.1 GCA_017432405.1 Clostridia bacterium
ACAAATCAGAATTTTAGGTTTTAGGGGTGAGGATTTAGGGGTGAGGGAAGGAGCCCTAACCCCTAAAACCTAACCCCATTACTCCTGATTTATCGAGCACAGCTCGATAAATCAGGAGTTCTCCTCGTCATAGGACAGCACCGTCCGGATGCGCTTCAGGTCCTTTTCGGTGATGCCGGGGATGGCGGAGAGCTGGGCGTCGGTCATGGCCTTGATCTGGTCCACGTTGTCGATGCCCGCCAGGGTCAGCGCCTTCAGGGAGGCGTTGCTGAAGTCGTACATGTAGATGCTGCGCGGGTCCTCGTTGGCGTACCACTCTTCCCAGTTGTCCTCGTCCTCGCCGTCCCCGTCGTCATCGTCGTCCTCGTCGAAGTCCGAGAAGTCCGGCGAGTCGAACAGGTCCGCGGGCGGGCCGTCCTGCACCCATTCGCCGTCGTTGAAGCGCGACCAGACCTTGTCGCCCTTGCCCAGCTTGAACAGCTCAAGGGCCAGTTGGATGGAGATGTCCTCATCGTCCTCGTCGGTGGTGCGGATGGTGGACAGTACGCGCACGGTGGTGTCGTTCTCGTCGTCGGCGTCCCAGTCGAAGAAGGGGCCGTTCCACAGCGCGTCCTCGCCCTCGTCCATCTCGCCGGAGAGGTAGCGCTCCATGGAATCGGACTCCAGGTAGAAGTTGTTCGGGTCAAAGCCGTAGGCGGCGAGCATCTCCGACGCCTTCGACGCGATGTCGGTCATGATCAGCAGCCGCGTCATTTTCTCGCGCACGGAGTTGGCCACGTCGGCCATCAGGTCGTTCCGGGGGGCGGATGTGAGCCCCTGCAGCAGGGCTTCCAAGGAGACCTCGTTCATCGGCTGCTGCTGCATGTGCTCGCGCCGCCGCTTGTTGAAATCGATGATGTTTGACATGCTGTTCCTCCTTGAACACGTTTGGAAAATATCACAGTTTCTATAATAACCGACGCGGCGCGAAATGTCCATAGAGCGCGGCGAAAATGTCGAAATAAAATAGGGAACGAATATGTTTTCAAGGCAAAATGTGTTTGAAATTTCGCTTTTCGCAGTAGACATCCCAGGGGCGCTGTGTTATGATAAATGTATTCAGTTATCGGTGAAAATGGGTGGGCTATGCCATTCGGCGCCGGAGGGCCGATGGGAAGAGCTGTGACAGGAGTGGTGAGTCCCTTTGAAGCGCAAAGTGTTGATGACCGCTTCCGTATGGCGGCATATCCGCAGCTTTCATCTGCCCTATCTGGCCCGGTTCCGGCAGCTGGGCTGGGAGACGCACGTGGGCTGCGCGGGCATTCCGGCCGACGCCCCGCATGTGGACGCGCCGATTGAGCTGCCCTTTGAAAAGCGCATGACCTCGCCGGCGAACCTCCGGGCGATGGGCCTCATGAAGCGGCGCATCCGGGCGGAGCGCTACGACCTGATCATCACCCACACGACCCTCGCCGCCTTCTTTACGCGTATGGCGCTGGCGGGGGCTTTTTCCCGGACCGCCGACTGCCCGACGCGGCTGGTTAACGTGATGCACGGCTATCTGTTCGACGACGATACCCCGGCGCTGAAGCGGCGCGTGCTGCTGGAGGCGGAGCGGTTGACCGCGCCCCGGACCGACCTGCTGCTGGTGATGAACCGATGGGACGAGGGCGCGGCGCGCCGGTATCGCCTGGGCGCGCGCATCGAGTCGATCCCCGGCATGGGGGTGGACTTCTCCGCCCTGGACGCGGCCGGCGACGCCGACGGCAGCCGGCTGAGGCAGGCGCTTGGCATTGGGAAGGACGCCTTTGTGCTGATCTATGCGGCGGAATTTTCCAATAGGAAGTGCCAGCCCGTGCTGATCCGGGCCATGACCGCCCTGCCTGAAAACGCGGTGCTGGCGCTCTGCGGCAGCGGCGCGACGCTTCAGGCCTGCCGCGCCCTGGCCGAGGAGCTGGGGGTCGCGAATCGGGTGCTGTTCCCGGGACAGGTGGAGGACATGCCCGCCTGGTACAGGATGGCGGACGCCTGCGTCGCCTCCAGCCGCAGCGAGGGGCTTCCCTTCAACCTGATGGAGGCCCTGCGCGCCGGGCTGCCGGTGGTGGCCAGCGCCACGAAGGGCCATACCGACCTGATCGAGGACGGCGTGAACGGCTTCCTGGTGCCCTGGGGCGACGATGCGGCCCTGGCGGAGCGGGTGCGGCGGCTGATGGACGACGGCGCACTGACGGCGCGGCTCGGCGCGCGGGCCGCCCGGGGCATGGACCGATACGCGCTTAAAAGCGTGCTGCCCGCCGTAATGGACCTCTATCTGTCGGCGCTGGAAGGGTGAAATCCATATTTGCATATGACAGAAGGAACTGTATCTGAAATGACGAGACAGGCGCAGGCGTCGCGGGAGCCGGTGATCGCCATACTGATGGCCGTATACGAGCCCCGCATGGACTGGCTGAAGGCGCAGCTGGAATCGCTGGAGAAGCAGACTTATCCGAACCTCAGGCTCTACATTCGCGACGATTGCTCGCCAACGGTGTCGCTTGAAGCGCTGGAGGCGTGCGTGCGGGACTGCGTTCACGCCATCCCCTTTGAACTGCGGCGAAACGAGGTAAACCTGGGCTCGAACGGGACCTTCGAGCGGCTGACGGGGGAGGCGGAGGGCGACTACTTCGCTTATTGCGACCAGGACGATATCTGGCTGCCCCAGAAGCTGGAGACGCTTCTGGCGGCGGCGGAGCGGGAAAAGGCGCTGCTGGCCTGCTCGGACATGTTCATCATCGACGGGGAGGGCAGGCAGATAGCGGGCAGCATCACGCAGGTGCGCAGGCATCACGTATTCAAATCCGGGGACGGGCTCGCGCCGCAGCTGCTGATCTCCAATTTCGCGGTGGGCTGCGCCATGCTGGTGCGCTCGGACGCGGCGCGGGAAGCGAGGCCGTTCTGCCCCGACATGGTGCACGACCACTACCTGGCGCTGTGGTGCGCCGAAAACGGCAGGATCGTCTCCCTCCCGGACAGGCTGATCTGCTACCGCATACACGGGGACAACCAGACGGGCCTGATGGCCGGGGTGAAGGACAGGCAGTCCTATTTAGAGGTGAAGATCAGGTCCCGCAGGCGCAGGCTGGAATGGCTCCGGCGGCGCTTTGAGGGGCATGAGGCGCTATGCGGGCAGATCGACAGGGCGCTGGACTGGCTTCGGGCGCGGGAGGCCTACTTCCGCGGGGAGCCGGGGCAGATCCCTACGATCTGGAGGCACAGGGATTTCGGCAAGCTGGTTTCGCTGTTTGAGATCGTGGGCGCCAGGCTGCCGGAGCGATTTTTTATGATGGCGATTGGCCTGAACAGGCGCAACATCATCTGACAGGCGCGTGATGGCTTAGTGGAAGGGGGATGGAGATGAAGGGCATCGTACTCGCCGGCGGCGCCGGGACCCGGCTGTATCCGCTGACGATGGTGACGAGCAAGCAGCTGCTGCCGGTCTACGACAAGCCGATGATCTACTATCCCCTCTCGACGCTGATGTTGGCGGGCATCCGGGACATACTGGTCATCTCCACTCCGGAGGACACGCCCCGCTTTGAGCACCTGCTGGGGGACGGCAGCCAGTTCGGCCTGAACCTGGAATACGTGGTGCAGCCCTCGCCGGACGGGCTGGCCCAGGCCTTCCTGCTGGGCGAGGACTTCATCGGCGACGACGCCTGCGCCATGGTGCTGGGCGACAATATCTTCTACGGCAACGGCCTGGGCAGGCTGCTGCGCTCGGCGCGGAGCAACGCGGAGGAAGGCGACAGGGCGACGGTGTTCGGCTATTACGTCAACGATCCGGAGCGCTTCGGCGTCGTCGAATTCGATGCGGGCGGAAGGGTCGTCTCCATCGAGGAAAAGCCGGCGCGGCCCAGGAGCAGCTACGCCGTCACCGGGCTGTATTTCTATCCCAGGGGGGTCTCCCAGATGGCCCGCCGGGTCGGGCCCAGCGCCCGCGGCGAGCTGGAGATCACCACGCTGAACGACATGTACCTGAAGCGCTCGAGGCTGGACGTGCAGCTGCTGGGCCGGGGGTTTGCCTGGCTGGATACCGGCACGATAGATTCCCTGGTGGACGCGGCGGATTTCGTGCGCATGATCGAGAAGCGACAGAGCATCAAGATCTCCGCCCCGGAGGAGATCGCCTACAGGAACCGCTGGATCACCCGGGAGGCGCTGCTGGAATCGGCCCGTCGCTACGGCAGGAGCCCCTACGGACAGCATCTGATGGCGGTTGCCGAGGGGAGGGTGCGCTATTGATGAAGAAGATCGAAACAGGCCTGCCCGGCGTATACATCATCGAGCCGCAGGTGATCGGGGATCCGCGCGGCTATTTCATGGAGATCTGGTCCACCCGGAACTTTGAGGCGCTGGGACTGGCGTACAGCTTCGTGCAGGAGAACCAGTCCTTTTCTTCCCGGAGGAACACGCTGCGGGGCATACACTTCCAGAACGCGCCGATGGCCCAGGCCAAGCTGGTGCGGGTGATTCGGGGCGCGGTGCTGGACGTGGCGGTGGACCTGCGCAGGGGCAGCCCGACCTACCGGCAGTGGGTGTCCGTGGAGCTGTCGGCGGAAAACAAGCGGATGATGGTGATCCCCCGGGGCTTCGGCCACGGCTTCAAGGCGCTGACGGACGACGTGGAATTCTGCTACAAGGTGGATAATCTTTACAGCCGGGAATGCGATCGGGGCATTCGCTACGACGATCCCTCCATCGGCGTGCAGTGGGGCGCGGTCGAGGAAGCGCTGCTCAGCCCGAAGGACAAAGCGTCGCCGCTGCTGGACGACAGCGACTGCAATTTCATCTACGGCGAGGTATGAGACGGACCAGGACGGTTCCCAAGGAGGCGTGAACGGTGGCGGAGATGCTCTACGAAGACATAGGGAAGGTCAGGCTGAATTATCGGTTCTATCAGGGCTCCGATCAATACAGCGACGGAGATGTCGAAGAAACCCTCCTGCGGATCGTTCAGCAAGGCGACGCCTATGAGGACGTGCTGATGCGCCAGAGCAACTGGGCGCTGCTGTACCACCTTTCCCCGATCCGCGAAAACCTGCTGGAGTGGTATGACTTCGGCGAAGGCAAGTCACTGCTGGAGATCGGCGCGGGTTGCGGCGGGGTCACCGGCCTGTTCTGCAAAAAGTGCGCCCGCGTGGTCGGCATCGACCTGTCCCGGCGCAGGTCCCTGATCAACGCCCACCGAAACAGGGCGCATGACAACCTGGAGCTCATCGTGGGCAATTTTTCGGACATTCAAATCGAGGAGAAGTTCGATTACGTCACGCTGATCGGCGTGCTGGAATATTCGATGTACTACATCGGCGGCGATTCGCCCTTTATCGACATGCTGAAAAGGGCGCGGGAATACCTGAAGCCCGGCGGGAAGCTGATCGTCGCCATCGAGAACAAGTACGGCATCAAGTACTGGGCCGGCGCCCGGGAGGACCATACGGGCAACGTCATGGACGGCATCATGGGCTATCCGGGCGAGGCGCGGGTGCGCACCTTTTCCCGGGAGGGTCTGGAGGCGCTGCTGCGTGAAGCGGGCTTTGCGGAGCTGGATTTTTACTATCCGCTGCCGGATTACAAGCTGCCCACCGAGGTCTATTCCCAGAGGCGGCTTCCCAGGGTCTACCCGTTCATCGGCAACACGCCGAACTACGACAGATCCCGCTATGCCCTGTTCGACGAGGCGAAGGCCATGAACGAGCTGATTCGGGAGGGCAAGTTTGAGATGTTCGCGAATTCCTTTCTTGTCTTCTGCGGGGGAGGTGCATGGCAATGAGCCGGCAGACGTGCCAGGTGCTTTACAGCAAGTACAATTCCACGCGCAGGCCCGATTTTCGCGTCACGACGGAAATCTGTGAGGACGAAGGCGGCCTGTTCGTGCGCAAGCGCGCCGGGGATCCCGCGGCAAAGGCGCATCTGGAGAGCATATTCGCCAACGGCGAGCGCCTGCGGGACTACTACGACGGCGCCCGGGTGATCCCCTGCGAATGGGCGGACGGGTCGCTGCGGTTTCCCTATATCCAGGGTGAGACCCTGGCGGAGCAGATCGACGCGGAACACTTTGACAAAGAGCGCTTCGTTTCGCAGGTGAATGCCCGCCTGGAGCGCGTCCTTTGCGTGCAGCAGCGCTTCGTCACGCCCTTCCGGTCGACGCCTGAATTTGAAGCGATGTTTGGGCCAACCGAGCTGGGGGACGACGCCGTCGCCGTGAACCCCGCCAATATCGATTCCCTGTTTACCAATTTCGTGGAAAACGAATCCGGCCTGTACTGCATCGATTGCGAATGGGTCTGCCATTTTCCGGTACCGGTGGATTACATCCGTTTTCGCGCCCTGCGCTACCTGTACCTGAACCAGGTCCAGCATCAGATGCAGGGCGTCGGGCTTGAGGACATGCTCAGCTGGTTTGGGCTTTCGGGGCATCGGCTCGGGCTCCTCCAGAATATGGAGAGGTGCTTCCTGCAGCATGTGCACGGCGAGGGCGGAAAGTACATCTATATCGAGCGCTACAGGAAGAGCAGCGTCCCCCTGTCCAATTCCCGCTTTGGGCTGGCCGGCCCGGCCGCAAAGCTGACCGGGAGGATCAAGGGGGTCGCCAGGCACAACAAGACCCTGTACGGCGTGCTTCGAATGGCGAAGTCGGCCCTGACGAACGGGCCGGGGTACGCGCTGCGAAACCGAAAGGCATTTTTCTGAGGCGAAGCTGAGGGTGATTCACACATGACCATCGTCGTCACCGGCGGCGCCGGCTTCATCGGCGCCAACTTCATATTCCACATGCTGGACAGGCACCCGGACTACCGGATCGTGTGCGTGGACAAGCTGACCTACGCGGGCAACCTGTCCACGCTGGCGCCGGTGATGGACAAGCCCAGCTTCCGCTTTGTGAAGCTGGACATCTGCGACCGGGCGGGCGTCTATCAGCTGTTCGAGGAGGAGCGCCCGGACGTCGTGGTGAACTTCGCCGCGGAGAGCCATGTGGATCGCTCCATCGAGGACCCGGGCATATTCCTCCAGACCAACGTCATCGGCACCGCCACGCTGATGGACGCCTGCCGCAGGTACGGCATCCAGCGCTTCCACCAGGTTTCCACCGACGAGGTCTACGGCGACCTGCCGCTGGAGCGGCCGGACCTGTTCTTCACCGAGCAGACGCCCCTCCACACGAGCTCGCCCTACAGCGCCTCCAAGGCGGGCGCGGACCTGCTGGCGCTGGCCTACCACCGCACCTTTGATCTGCCGGTGACCGTCTCCCGCTGCTCCAACAACTACGGGCCCTTCCAGTTCCCCGAGAAGCTGATCCCGCTGATGATCGTCAACTGCCTGAACGACAGGCCGCTGCCGGTGTACGGCGAGGGGCTGAACGTGCGGGACTGGCTCTATGTGGAGGACCACTGCCGGGCCATCGACCTCATCATCCACGGGGGCCGGGTGGGCGAGGTGTACAACGTGGGCGGCCACAACGAGATGCGCAACATCGACATCGTGCGGCTGATCTGCCGGGCGCTGGGCAAGCCCGAGCGCCTGATCACCTTCGTGACCGATCGCAAGGGCCACGACATGCGCTACGCCATCGATCCCACGAAGATCCACGACGAGCTGGGCTGGCTGCCGGAGACGAAGTTCGCCGACGGCATCCAAAGGACCATCCAGTGGTACCTGGACAACCGCCAGTGGTGGGAGCGCATCGTCAGTGGCGAGTACCGGAGCTACTATGAAAAGATGTACGGCAATCGCTGAAAGGAACGGACTATGAAGGTTTTTGTGACGGGCGTCGGCGGGCAGCTGGGCCACGACGTGATGAACGCGCTGGCGAAGCGGGGCCACGCGGGCGTGGGCAGCGACCTCGCCCCGGCCTACAGCGGCACGCAGGACGGCAGCGCGGCGTGCGGCATGCCCTATGTCCCCGTGGACATCACCGACGCCGAATCGGTCAGTCGCGCGCTGAATGACATCAGGCCCGACGCGGTGATCCACTGCGCCGCCTGGACGGCGGTGGACGCCGCCGAGGACGAAGCGAACCGGCCGAAGGTGCGGGCTGTCAATACCGAAGGCACCCGCCACATCGCCCTGGCCTGCCGGGCGCTGGGCTGCAAGCTGATGTACATCAGCACCGACTACGTCTTTAGCGGCCAGGGGACCGCGCCCTGGCAGCCGGACTGCGCCGATTACGCGCTGCTGAACGTGTACGGCGAGAGCAAGCTGGGCGGCGAGCTGGCGGTGCGGGCGCTGGTGGAGAAGTTCTTCATCGTGCGCATCGCCTGGGTGTTCGGGCTGAACGGCAACAACTTCGTCCGGACGATGCTGAAGCTGGGGCAGACCCACGACGCCCTTCGTGTGGTGAACGACCAGATCGGCACGCCCACCTATACCCTCGACCTGGCCCGCCTGCTGGTGGACATGATCGAAACGGAAAAATACGGCTGCTACCACGCCACCAACGAGGGCGGATTCATCAGCTGGGCGGATTTCGCGGCGGAGATCTTCCGCCAGGCGGGCATGGCCGTAAAAGTAATCCCCGTGTCCACCGCCGAATACGGGTTCAGCAGGGCCGCGCGCCCCTTCAACAGCCGGCTGGACAAGGGAAAGCTGGTCGAAAACGGGTTTGAGCCGCTGCCGGACTGGCGGGACGCGGTGGGAAGGTACCTGGACGAGCTGGCCCGGCAGCCCAAAGGCAATTCCCTGTGAATGAACGGAAGGTGGGGGTCCCTATGAAAGTGGTTCTGCTGGCCGGCGGCTTCGGCACGCGCATCAGCGAGGAATCCCAGTTCAAGCCCAAGCCCATGGTGGAAATCGGCGGCATGCCGATCCTGTGGCACATCATGAAGGGCTACGGCCATTTCGGCTACACGGATTTCATCGTCTGCGCCGGCTACATGCAGCACGTGATCAAGGAGTGGTTTGCCGACTACTTCCTGCACACCAGCGACATCACCTTCGACTTTACCCAGGGCAACCGCATGATCATCCACAACCAGCACGTGGAGCCCTGGCGGGTGACGGTGGTGGACACGGGCCTGAACACCATGACCGGCGGGCGCATCAAGCGCATACAGCCCTACATCGGCGACGAGCCCTTCATGCTGACCTATGGCGACGGCGTGTGCGATGTGGATATCGCGAAGCTGGTGGCCTTCCACAGGAGCCACGGCAAGCTGGCGACGCTGACCTCCGTGCGCCTGGAGCCCCAGAAGGGCATACTGGACATCGGCAGCGACAACGCCGTCCAGTCCTTCCGGGAAAAGAGCATCAGCGACGGCGCGCCCATCAACGCCGGTTTCATGGTCCTGGAGCCGGGGGTGTTCGACTACCTGGGCGGGGACGACGTGATATTCGAGCGGGAGCCGCTGGAAAGGCTGGCCGCCGAGGGGCAGCTGATGAGCTATAACCACGAGGGCTTCTGGCAGTGCATGGACACCCACCGCGAGAAGATCGTGCTGGAGAAGCTGTGGAGCAGCGGCAGGGCGCCCTGGAAGGTGTGGAACGACTGATGATGGATTTCCTGGAATTCTACAGGGGCAGGCGCGTGTTCCTGACCGGGCACACCGGCTTCAAGGGCGCCTGGATGAGCCGCATGCTGGTGAACGCCGGGGCGGTGCTCACCGGCTATGCCCTCACGCCGCCCACCGCGCCGAACCTGTTCGAGCTGGCGGGCCTCGAGGGCCGCATGAACAGCGTGATCGGCGACATACGGGATTTTCCGGCGCTGAAGGCGGCCTTCGGGGCGGCCCGGCCCGAGGTCGTCATCCACATGGCGGCCCAGCCCATCGTCCGGGAGAGCTACAGGGACCCCCGGACCACCTACGAGACCAACGTCATGGGCACGGTGAACCTGCTGGAATGCGTTCGCGGCTCGGATAGCGTGCGCAGCGTGCTGAACGTGACCACCGACAAGGTCTACCTGAACCGGGAGTGGCCCTGGGGCTACCGGGAGGACGATCCCCTGGACGGCTACGACCCCTATTCCAACTCCAAGTCCTGCGCCGAGCTTGCGACCCACAGCTACAAGAGCAGCTTCTTCGGCGGCCCCGGCGCGCCGGCGATCTCCACGGCCCGTGCCGGGAACGTGATCGGCGGCGGGGATTTTGCCAGCGACCGGATCATCCCCGACTGCGTCCGCGCCGCCATCGAGGGGCGGGACATCGCCGTGCGCAATCCCCGCTCCACCCGGCCCTACCAGCACGTGCTGGAGCCGGTGACGGCCTATCTGATGATCGCCCGGCGGCAGTGGGAGGACGCGTCTCTGGCGGGCTGGTACAACGTCGGCCCGGACGAGTGCGACTGCGTCACCACGGGCCAGCTGGTGGACCTGTTCGTCGCCCACTGGGGCGATGGGCTGAAGCGCGTGGACCTTGCGCACAGCCAGGGCCCCCACGAGGCCGGCTTCCTGAAGCTGGATTGCTCCAGGATCAAATCCGCGCTCGGCTGGCGGCCCACCTGGCACATCGATGAGGCCGTGGGCATGACCTGCGCCTGGACGAAGGTCTGGCAGGCGGGCGGGGACGTCCCCGGGGAGATGGACCGGGAGATCGAAATTTTTTTGAAGGACCGGGCCTGTGAAGGAGAAAGACATTGAAGCGATGGAACAGCGAGGCGGAGGCCCGCGCGCAGATCAGGGCCATGGTGGCGGCGTACTACGATGAATTCAAGAAGCCGCAGCAGCAGAAGCCCTTTGTCCCCGGCGACAGGCTCGCCTATGCCAGCCGGGTCTATGACGAAAGCGAGATGTGCTCGCTGGTGGACGCGGCCCTGGACTTCTGGCTGACCACCGGGCGCTTCTCGGAGCAGTTCGAGCGGGAATTCGCCGCGTGGATCGGCGTGAAGTACGCCCACCTGGTGAACAGCGGCTCCTCGGCGAACCTGCTGGCCTTCATGGCCCTCACCGCGCCGGAGCTGGGCGAGCGCCGCATCCGGCGGGGGGACGAGGTCATCACCGTGGCCTGCGCCTTTCCCACCACCGTGACCCCGATGCTGCTGTACGGCGCGGTGCCGGTGTTCGTGGATGTCGCCGTGCCCCAGTACAACATCGACGTGACGAAGCTGGAGGGGGCGCTGTCCGAGCGCACGAAGGCGGTCATGATCGCCCACACGCTGGGCAATCCCTTCGACCTGAAGGTGGTGCGGGCGTTCTGCGACGCCCATGGGCTGTGGCTGATCGAGGACAACTGCGACGCCCTGGGCACGAAGTATACCATCGACGGCGAGACGCGCTACACCGGGGCCTGGGGCGACATCGGCACCAGCAGCTTCTATCCGCCCCACCACATGACCATGGGGGAGGGCGGCTGCGTCTACACCAACGATCCCCTGCTGCACCGGCTGATACTGTCCTTCAGGGACTGGGGCCGGGATTGCGTCTGCCCCTCGGGCCGGGACAACCTCTGCGGCCACCGCTTCGACGGCAGCTTCGGCCAGCTGCCCCGGGGGTATGACCACAAGTACGTGTACAGCCACTTCGGCTACAACCTGAAGGCCACGGACATGCAGGCGGCCATCGGCGTGGAGCAGCTGAAGAAATTTCCGGGCTTCATCGAGCGCCGGCGTCACAACTGGGACCGCCTGCGCAGGGGGCTGGAGGGCGTTCAGGACAGGCTGATCCTTCCGGAACCCGCAGAGGGCAGCGAACCGTCCTGGTTCGGCTTCATCGTCAGCCTCCGACCCGGGAGCGGCCTGGATCGCAACCGGGTGACCCGCACGATCGAGGACCACAACGTGCAGACCCGGCTGCTGTTCAGCGGCAACCTGATCAAGCACCCCTGCTTCGACCCGATCCGCGACACCGACGCCTACCGGGTGTCCGGCGGGCTGGAGGTGACGGATTTCGTCATGCGCAACAGCTTCTGGGTGGGCGTGTATCCGGGCATGACCGACGAAAAGATCGACTACATGGCGGCGGTCATCCGTCAGGCGCTGGAGGCCTGACAGAGCCAAAGCGAGGGTGGAACCATGAAACAGCGACTGGCGGACTATGTGGCGGATTTCCTGGCGTCCCGGGGCGTGAGGGACGTGTTCTCGGTGACGGGGGGCGGCGCGATGCACCTGAACGACGCCCTGGGTCATCATCCCGGCCTGAGGGTGACCTACAACCACCACGAGCAGGCCTGCGCCATGGCGGCGGAGGCCTATGCCCGGCTGGACAACCGGATCGCGGCGGTCTGCGTCACCACCGGCCCCGGCGGCACCAACGCCCTGACGGGCGTGGTGGGCGGCTGGCTGGACTCCATACCGATGTTCATACTCAGCGGCCAGGTGCGCTACGACACCACGGCCCGCTTCGCCGCCCGGGCGGCGGGGGCCATGGTGCGGGCCCTGGGCGACCAGGAGTACGACATCGTGAAGTCCGTTGCGCCGATGACGAAGTACGCCGTGATGATCGAGGACCCGAAGGACATCCGCCATGCTCTGGAGAAGGCCTGGCACCTGGCCACCACGGGCCGGCCCGGGCCGGTGTGGATCGACATCCCGGTGAATTTCCAGGGCTGCGTGATCGAGACCGACGACCTGCCCGGCTACGATCCCGCCGCAGACGACGGACAGCTGCCGCCGCCGGTGGGGGACGACGTGGTGGAAGCGGTGCTGGAAAAGCTGGGGAAGGCCAGTCGGCCCGTGTTCATCGCCGGCTACGGCATCCGGCTGTCCGGCGGCTACGCCGCCTTCCGGGACGCGCTGGAGAAGCTGAACGTCCCCGTGGTCACCTACTGGAACGCGGTGGACCTGATCGAGGACGACCATCCGCTGTACTGCGGGCGCTCCGGGAACATGGGTGACCGGCCGGGCAACTGGGCGGTGCAGAACGCCGACCTGATCCTCGCGGTGGGCTCGCGCATCTCCATCCGTCAGGTGGGCTACGACTGGAAGACCTGGGCCCGGGCGGCGGAGCTGGTCATGGTGGACGTCGACGAAAACGAGCTGAAGAAGCACACGCTGCACGTGGATATGCCGGTGTGGGCCGACGCGAAGGACTTCCTCACAAAGCTGGCCCGGGCGGCGAAGGCGCCGGTGTTCACGGGTGGGGACTGGCTTGAGACCTGCCGGCGCTGGAAGCGGGATTACCCCGTGGTGCTGCCCCGGCACTGGCAGGAGAGCGGCGAAGGCGCGAACGTGTACGCCTTCATCCGTTATCTCTCCCAGAGCCTGCCGGAGAACAGCCTGACGGCGGTGTCCAACGGCGCGTGCTGCGTGGTGGGCAACCAGGCCTATGTCATCCAGAAGGGCAGCCGCATGGCCAACAACAACGCCATCGCCAGCATGGGCTACGGCCTGCCCGCCGCCATCGGCACCTGCATCGGCGGGGGCCGGCGGCAGACCATCTGCCTGGAGGGCGACGGCAGCATCATGATGAACCTCCAGGAGCTGCAGACGATACGGACCAACCGCCTGCCGATCAAGCTCTTCCTGATCAACAACAGCGGCTATCACTCCATCCGCATCACCCAGAACAACCTGTTCAGCCATCATTCGAAGGTGGGCATCGGGCCGGAGTCGGGCGATCTGTCTTTCCCGGACTTCAGGAAGATCGCCGAGGCCTTCGGCTATCCCTATGCCTGCGCCCACAGCAACGCCGAGATGAAGGCGGCGGTGGACGCGGCGCTTGCTCAGGAGGGCTCGGTGTTCGTGGAGATCTTCACCGACACGCGCCAGGTCTGGGAGCCCAAGAGCAGCGCCAGGCGCCTGCCGGACGGCACGCTGGTCAGCCCGCCGCTGGAGGACCTGGCCCCCTTCCTGCCCAGGGAGGAGCTGAAGCGGCAGATGTTCATTCCCATGGTGGAGGCGCAATATGACTGAAACCGGGATGCACGCGGCGGTGGAGGCGCGGGGCATGAGAGCCGCCGTCGTCAACGGATCGCTGGGCACGATCGGCCTGGCGCTGGTCGAAAAGCTGCTGGAGCGTGGCATCCGGGTCTTCGCCGTTTATCCGCCGGACAGCGCCAGGATCGACCGCTTTCCCCACGGCGCAGTGCCCGTCCCCTGTGACATGCGCCAGATCGAAAGCCTGGCGGAGCGGATCGACGGGACCGTGGACGCCTTCTTTCACCTGGCCTGGGCGGGAACCATCGGCCCCGGCCGGGACGACATGCTGCTGCAGACCCAAAATATTCGCTGTTCGGTCGAGGCGGCCTACGTGGCGAAGCAGCTGGGCTGCGAGGTCTTCGTCGGCGTGGGAAGCCAGGCGGAATATGGCCGGATTGAGGGCAAGGTCACGGCCGGGGCGCCATGCTATCCCACCAACGGCTACGGCATGGCGAAGCTGTGCGCGGGGCAGATGACCCGCGACCTCTGCGGCCGGCTGGGCATCCGCCACGTCTGGGCGAGGGCGCTGAGCGTTTACAGCATCAACGACGGACCGCTTTCCGTGCTGTCGATACTGCTGGACAAGCTGTTCAAGGGGGAAAGACCCGCGCTGACGGCGGGTGAGCAGCTGTGGGACTACCTGTATGCCGACGACGCGGGGGAGGCGCTGTGCCGCATGGCCGAGGCCGGGCGGGACGGCGCGATCTATCCGCTGGGCAGTGGACAGAGCCGCCCGCTTCGGGAATACTTTGAGCTGCTGCGCGACGCGGTGGACCCCGGGCTGCCGCTGGGGCTGGGCGAGATACCCTATCCCCCCAACCAGGTGATGCGCCTGGAGGCGGATATCTCCCAGCTCACCCGGGACACGGGCTTTGTGCCCGCCGTCCCCTTTGAGGCGGGCATCCGCAGGGTCGTGGAGCAGTACAGGCAAAGGCTGGTGAATGAGCGATGAACGGAAAGAAAAAGGTCAGCATCGTGGTGCCCTGCTATAACGAAGAGGAGAACGTGGTGCCCATCAGCCGGGCGCTGGTCGCCCAGATGGAGGCGCTTACGCAGTACGACTACGAGATACTGTTCATCGACAATTGCTCCACGGACAATACCAGGCCCCTCCTTCGGCAGATCTGCGCAAAGAACCGGCGGATCAAGGCGATCTTCAACGTGAAGAATTTCGGCCAGTTCAACAGCCCCTTCTACGGCATGTGCCAGACGACGGGGGATTGCACGATATGCATATGCGCCGACTTCCAGGACCCGGTGGAGATGATTCCCACATTCCTGAAATACTGGGAGGAGGGCTATCAGATCGTGCACGGCGTGAAGACCTCCAGCAAGGAGAGCGGGTTCATGTACGCCCTGCGCAGCGCCTATTACAGGCTGATCAAGAAGTATTCCACCGTGGAACAGATCGAGCATTTCACCGGCTTCGGCCTTTACGACAAGAGCTTCATCGACGTGCTGCGCGACCTGAAGGACCCCACGCCCTTCATCCGCGGCATCGTGGCCGAGTTGGGCGGCAGGCGCAAGGAGATACCCTACGAGCAGCCCCTGCGCCGGGCGGGCAAGACCCACAACAACTGGTATTCGCTGTACGACGCCGCGATGCTCAGCTTCACCTCCTACACCAAGATCGGGCTGCGCATGGCGACCTTCATCGGCGTGGGCGTCGCGTTTTGCAGCCTGCTGATCGCGTTTGTCTATCTGATCCTGAAGTTGTGCAACTGGAACGATTTCGTCGCCGGCACGGCGCCCATCGTCATCGGCATGTTTTTCCTGGGCGCGGTGCAGCTGATCTTCCTGGGCATCATCGGCGAATACATCCTGAGCATGAACCAGCGAATCATGAATCGGCCCCTGGTGGTCGAGGAGGAGCGCATCAATTTTGACGAACCGGCCCCGGCGGGCGACGGGGCGGCGGACGGGACGCGGGTGTGACGATGGAACGGATAGAGGGATGGATTCGCACGGCCATAGCGGCATTTTTTCGCCTGCTGCATATCCCGCTTAAGGAAAACACATTGCAATCGCTGGTGCAGTTTGTGAAGTTTGGGCTGGTGGGCGTCACCAATACGGCGGTCAGCTATGTCGTCAACATACTGGTGCTGAAGCTGCTGCAGCCGTACCACCTGTCCTGGGACTACGTGGCCGGCAATGTGGTGGCGTTCCTGCTCAGCGTGCTCTGGTCCTTCTACTGGAACAACAAATACGTGTTCCGGAAGGGCGAGGGCCAGAAGCGGAACCTGGGCAAGGCCCTGCTGAAGACGTACGTGGCCTATGGGCTGACGGGCATCGTGCTGGCGAACGTGCTGTCCTGGGTCTGGATCAACGTCTTCGGCATATCAAAGTACGTCGCCCCGCTGATCAACCTGGTGATCAGCATACCGCTCAACTTCATCATCAACAAATTCTGGGCCTTCAGGACACAGCCTGAGTCATAGGGACCGTCGGAGCGGGGGCTGTGCCAACCGGAAGGGCGGCATCGATAGAGAAGCATGATACGACGCAATCAAAGACAACTGAATCTGTTGAACATCCTCACCGACGCGCTGTTGGTGTTCCTGTCCTACGTGTTCGCCTCCTGGCTGTGGCTGGGCGTGGTGACGAAGAACACGAACATGGCCTCGCTGGCCAACCTGCGCAACGGATCGGCCATGGCGGCGGTGATCTATGCGCTGTGGACGGTGGCCGTGCTGGGCATGCTCCGCGTCTACCGGGACACGCGCGTCAGGAAGCTGGGCACCGTGTTCCGGAACATCGCGCTGGGCAACCTGATCGCGCTGGTGACGGCCGCCGCCCTGCTGTACCTGTTCCGCCTGCAGGAATTCTCCCGCGGCGTGCTGGGCATCTACTATATCACCGTCGTGGCCGCGATGATGGGCAAGCGGCTGGCGATTCGCCATTTTTCGGCGCAGGGGTACAACCTCAAGCACAACCTGGTGGTGGGCAGCGGACACCTGACCCGGCGCTATGCCGCTGAGGTCGAGAAGGACAGGTCGCTGGGCGTGCATCTGGCGGGCGTCATATCGCCCAGGGAAGAGGGCTGGGCCGAGAAGCTGGAGGCCCGGCTGCACGGCGAGGGCATCGACGAGGTGATACTGGCCCTGGAGCCGGAGGAGCTGGGCGTGACCGTGCAGGTCATACAGCTCTGCGAGAAGAGCGGCACCAAGGTCAGCGTGATCCCCTTTTACAACGACGTGATCCCCACCCGGGCGGACATCGACAACATCGGCTCCATCAAGCTGATCCAGCTGCGCACCACCCCCCTGGACGAGCCCTTCAACGCGCTCCTGAAGCGGACCTTCGACATCCTCGTCAGCGCGCTGGCGCTGATCTTGCTCAGCCCGCTGCTGGCGATCATCGCCCTGGCAATCAAGCTCTCCAGCGCCGGCCCCGTACTGTTCAGGCAGGAGCGGGTGGGGCTCAACAAGAAGCCGTTTACTATGCTGAAATTTCGCAGCATGCGGGTGAACGACGGGCAGGACACGGCCTGGTCCACCGAAGCCGACGACCGTCGAACGCCCGTGGGTGCGCTGCTGCGCAAGCTGAGCCTGGACGAGCTGCCCCAGCTTTGGAACGTGCTGCGGGGGGATATGAGCCTGGTCGGCCCGCGGCCGGAGATCCCCTTCTTCGTGGAACAGTTCCGTGAGACGGTGCCGCTGTACATGGTGAAGAACCAGGTGCGCCCCGGCATCACCGGCTGGGCGCAGGTGAACGGCTACCGGGGGGACACCAGCATCCCCAAGCGCATCGAGCACGACATATGGTACATTGAAAACTGGTCCTTCGGCCTGGACCTGCGAATCATCCTCAGAACCCTGTTCGGCGGCATGGTGAACAGAGAGGTGGTCTGACCGGAGGGGCCGTCGAATGAAAACCGCATACGCCAGGCAATGTGTAGGGCTGTCTTTGAGACGGCCTTTTTTTCGCGCTGTAGCAGCCACGATCAGTCGCCATGCAATCGCTCTGTGTCGGCGGATGGCAATACAGGCGCGTCTGACACAAAGTCCTTTCGCTATCCGATTACCCTTATTAGGCGATGCTTCTTTAAATCAATAAAAATGTATACAATATGATTGAATAAAATTCAATCATATAAACCGCGCCATTTTGACAGCCATGTGCTTTTATTTCTATGGCAAGGGCATTTGTTTTGACGCCTGAATTAACCGACCAGGGTCACTTAACCGAAATCGGAAGGGCAAAAGCGACGGAAACAGAGCCCGGATATCCGCAGATGGAAGGCGCTTCCGCGCGAGGAAAACGGGGCGGATTTCGATTGTTAAGTAGACGGGGGTCGTTTGTAAACAATTGATACTTTTGCCTGGATTTGGGGATTTGATGCCGCCGGAGGTCCCCGAAAGCGAGTCGACCGGGCAGGCGGGCGCTGCGCGGAAAGCACGAAAAAACCGTGCGGTTGTGCCCCTGCCCGAGGCGATTACAAACCAAAGTCGCATCATATGCCGATTATATTTTTATATACGGTCACAGGAATAAAGCGTATTTTCGCCTTTTTTCGAGGCGGGCGGTTGGGTCCCTGGCGTGGACGAGATGGCAGGGCCGATCGCTGTCCGTCATGCAATATCAGAGTGTGTCACTGAAGAGGCATCCCACGATGTGGGATGCCTCTTCAGTGACACACTCTGATACGATGGCGCTGTTCCTCTGAACAGCCTGTTTTCTCATGATGCGTTGGAACGCGTGTCGAATCATCGGGGTAGTCGCTAAAGGAAACACCACGCAAACGGGCGGCACCTTATGCGCCGGCCACATCCTGCATATTTCTTGACTTGCCGCCAGTAAGCCTGTGAAACATGTAGGCGCGTTCGGGACAAAATCTACTTGCCATCCGACCACCCTTATTACGCGGTGCTTTCTTGAGCTTTGGCGTGAATGGGCAGCCTGACCGAAAAACACGTGCCCTTTTGATAGACGCTTTCCACGTCGATCTCACCATTGTGCGCCACGATGATCCAGCGAACGATGGACAGCCCCAGGCCGAAGCCGGGATGCCGGGCGTTGGATTTATTGACCTGGTAGAAGCGCTGCCAGATCTTTGGGAGGTTTTCCTCCGATATGCCGATTCCGTTGTCGCGCACCCGCAGAACGGCATGTTCTCCCTCCGAGCTCAGTTCCAGCCTGACATATCCGCCGTCCCGACCGTAGCGGACCGCGTTCTCGATCAAATTGGAGACCATCCGGATGATCAGCAGCTCGTCGCAGTCGCAATAGACGCCATCGTCAATTTGCCGGACGATGGAGATGGAACGCTCGGCGGCGGAAGGCTCCATCTCCTGGGCGATGCGCCTGATCAGGTCGGACAGATTGATCCGCTCCACATTCAGTTTGACCTTTTCAAAGTCGATTCTCGACAAAAACAGCATATGGGAAAGCAGCTGCCCGGTGGTGACGCTGCGCGCGTGTATGGTCTCCAGCGCGGCGTTTTTTTCATCGATATCGGCATTTTCCCGCAGCGCGTATTCGCTCTCGGACCGGATGACGCTCAGGGGCGTGCGCAGCTCATGGGAGGCGTCGGATATGAATTGCTTTTCCGCCTCCATGGACCGCTCCAGTCGCGTGAGCATTCCGTTGAGCGCTTTGGCCAGGCGGTTGACCTCATCCTGGCGGCTTCCGGCGGGAATGCGCTGCCTGAGATCGGAGCTGTTCGTGATGGCTTCCGCCGTGCTGATGATGTTGTCAAGGGGCCTGAAAATCCGTTTAGTCAGCACATAGCCCCCCAGCGCCGCCGCCAGAAACAGGACGGGCAGCGCGATCAGCAGCGTCAACGCGATCGTGCGATTGTAGCGGTCGGCAATGCTCGATGAGATGTAAGCCCGCAGCCAGACGGGCGCGCCGTCATCCAGTACGATGCGCCTGTCGTGCATATAGATAAAATCGCCGTTGCTTTGCCGTATGAGGTTCAGAGGCCTGTTCCGGGGCTTCAGATTGAATTCCCGATCGCCTGCTATGAGGGTGCCGTCCTCGTCCAGCACGGATATGCAGGCGCCGGAATCGAAGCGGATTTCAAGGCCTTTGACGTCCTCGAGGGTGTGGAGCGCCTCAGCGGACTGATTCAGTACGTCGTCGAGGATCTCGGCGAAATAATCCTGAGAGGATATGCTCTGGCTGAACACCAACAGCCCCACCAGGATTGCCGCGATCAGCACGATGAAGGCCAGGTACCACACCGCGATGCGGAACTTGATGGAATCCCTTTTGATAAAGCTCATGGCTCCTGCTCCCTGATGGTATATCCCACGGAACGGACGGTGTGAATCAGCTTCTGGCTGTGCCCGGCGTCGATCTTCTTGCGCAGGCCGCTGATGTAGACCTCGACGATGTTGGAATTGCCGATATAGTCGTAATTCCATATGTAGTGCTCGATCTGTTCCCGGCTCAGCACAATGCCGGCGTTGCGGACCATGTATTCCAGTATGGCGAACTCCCGCAGGCTCAGATCGATCTCCGCACCTGCCCGCGTCACCACCCGGCGCTTGATGTCCAGGGTGAGGTCGGCGATCTGGTAAATGTTGTCCCTGTTTTCGGTCAGCCGACGGGAGAGGGCGCGCACCCGGGCGGAGAGCTCGTCCAACGCGAAGGGCTTGGTCATGTAGTCGTCGGCCCCGGCGTCCAGGCCCTCGATGCGATCCGAGATGGAATCCTTCGCCGTCAGCAGGATCACGGCGGAGCCGATGCCCTTGCCGCGCATCCAGCGTATGATGTCGAGACCGTTGTCGCGGGGCAGCAGGATATCCATGACGATCACGTCAAAAAAGGTGTTTTCGATCATGGCGCGGGCGTCGGGTCCGTCCATACAGGCGTCAACAGAATAGCCACATGCCGCCAAGTGCTGGAAAATGATCTTGTTCATATCCCTGTCGTCTTCGACTATCAGTATCCTCATTTGTCGTTTCCTCTTTCAAATGAACCGTGGTAATAACAACAGCATATATACTCATTGTATATATTAATACGTCAGGCTTAAGAAAAGCTGAATAAAACCGGAAAGATGACAAATTAAGGCTACAATCCTAAATAGGCTTTTACATTTACCCTGCGCCGATTCAGTTTTCTTTAAGAAATGAACCGTATAATCCGTCCGAGGAGTGTGCGCGAGCTCGCGTCTCGCGCGGAGATACTGATGAAACACACAAAAACCGTCGCTGTCAGGTGCGCGGCGTTCTGCGCGATTTTCGCGCTGTTATTTGGGTTGATGGCCCGGGCGCTCTCTCATTACCCGGATTACAGGTGCTATCAGCTTGTCGCCGGGTTTTATGAGGAGGCCGAAGGCAGCCTCGACGCCGTTTACGTGGGCTCCAGCAACTGCTATGCCTTCTGGAACGCGCCGGCGGCCTGGCACAACTACGGGCTGGCGGTCTATCCCTTTGCCAGTCCCTCCCAGCCCTTTTACGCGACGGAGCACCTCATGCGCGAGGCGCGAAAGACCCAGCCCGACGCGATGTTCATCGTGAACGTCAATTCCGTGGACGAGGACGACATGAGCGCCGCCAGCATACACTACCTGGTCAACTACATGCCGGATTCCGAAAACAAGGCGGCGCTGATAGACTATCTGGCCGATCTGCTGGGCTATAATGCCATCGACAGGCTGGAGTTCCGCTTTCCATGGCTGCGAATCCGGGAGCTGTGGCTGAGCCTGATCGAGGATGGCCCGCTGCCGCCACTGGACGGGCTCAAGGGCGCCAGCACCTACGGGAACTATCTCAGCGGCGAGGAGGACATCTCCGGAGGCCATGATATGCCCCCGGATTGGACGCCGGAGCTGCCCGAGGCGCTGGAAGCCGCTATTGTCAGCCTGCTGGATTACTGCGACGAAACGGGCGTGAGGGTGCTGTTCGTGTCCGTGCCCCGCGTGGAGGATTCCGGGTATTCCAGGGGAAGGATCGAACGGGCCTGCGACATGATCCGCGACAGGGGCTACGAGGTGCTGGACATGTCGCCCCTGGCGGCCGGGATGGGTCTGGATTTGACCCGGGATTACTACAACACCAAGCACGCGAACCTGCACGGCTCCCTAAAGTTCACCCGTTATCTGAGCGAATACCTGATTCGGCATTACGGCCTGAAGGACCGGAGGGGGAGCGACGGGTACGCAAGCTGGGATCAGGCATGGGCGCGCTATTCGAGCCTCGCCGCGCCGTGGATGCTGGATATTGAAGCCGACATGGCCAACAGGGATTATGCCCTGCCCGCGCCGGCAGGCATGACAGCCACGGATAACGGCGCTGTGCGCTGGGACGCGGTGGCTGGCGCCGACGGCTGCGCCGTATACCGTAAAGTCGGCGAGACGGGCGCGTGGACGCGGCTGGGCGACGCTGAAGGCGACGCCTTTGAGGACGCGGCAGCGCCGGAGGGTGCGCGGTATACCGTCGTGCCCTGGCGCGAGAAAAACGGGGAGATTTACTATGGAAATTTCGATTATTCCGGCGTTGGGGTCGAATAGCCGTCCGGGCGGGAGAACGGCATGAGCTATCATTCGCTGGCGTTCCTCGGCTTTTCCGCCGCGGTGCTGATCGTCTACTATACCCTTGGGCATCGGCGGCAGAGCCTGGCGCTCGCCCTCGCCAACCTGGCGTTTTACGCCATTGCCGGGGTTCGGTACATCCCCTTCCTGCTGGCGACGATGCTGGCGACCTACTTCGCGGCGCGGCGCATCGACGGTATCTACGCGGCCTCCGGAAAAGAGCTGGCCGCCTGCTCCGAGCCCGCGCGGAAGAAGCTGATCCGCGCCGAGGCGAAGGCCCGGGCGAAGATATGGCTGGCTGCGGGCATGGCCGTTTCCATTGGGCTGCTAGTGGCGGGAAAATACACGGGCTTTCTGCTGGAGAATCTGAACGCGGTGCTGAGGCTTATACAGCTGCCGCAGGTTCCGATCTTCCGGATGATCCTGCCGCTGGGCATCTCCTTTTATACCTTCATGGCGCTGGGCTACCTGCTGGATGTCTACTGGAGGCGCTATTCCGCCGAACGGGATATCGTCAAATACGCGGCGTTCCTGGCCTACTTTCCCCACGTGGTTCAGGGCCCCATCGACCGCTACAACGAGTTCTCCTTGCAGCTGGAGGGTGAGATCGCCTTCGATGTTGACCGCCTCGCCTCCGGGGCGCAGCTGATGCTGTGGGGCTTCTTCAAGAAGCTGGTGGTGGCCGACCGACTGGGCCTGCTGGTGGACACGGCGTTCACCTACTGGAGCAGAGGGCGCGGCTTCGTACTGATCCTCGCCGTGGCGGCGTACTCCATACAGATCTACGCGGACTTCTCCGGCTGCATCGACATCGTGTCAGGCGTGTCCGAGATGCTGGGCATCGGGCTGCGGAGGAACTTCAACCACCCCTATTTTTCCCGGACGATGGGGGAATTCTGGCGGCGCTGGCACATGTCGCTGATGGAGTGGTTCAAGGATTACGTGTATTTCCCGGTGTCCACCTCGGCCTTCGTCAAGAATACCCGCCGCGCCTGGACAAAGCGGGGCTGGACGCGGGGGGCGGAGCTGCTGGGCAGCTGCTTTCCCATACTGGTGGTGTGGCTCATCAGCGGCATTTGGCACGGCGCGGCCTGGAAATACGTGGTCTGGGGGCTGTTCCACGCGGCGCTTCTGATCGGCGCCAACGTGTTTGAACCGGTGTTCGCGGCAGTCAACAGGAGGCTGCGCGTCAACACGGAGCATCCCCTGTGGCGGCTCTGGCAGATGCTGCGCACCTTCGCGCTGTGCTGTGTCGGCCGGGTGTTCTTCAGGGCGGACAGCCTCGGCGCGGCGCTGTCGTACTTTCGCGCCATGCTGCCGCTGGAATTCTCGGTCGATGCGCTGCTCAGCCCGTCCAGCTATGCCATGAGCATCGAAAATGTCATCGTCTCCGTGGTCTCGGTGCTGGTATTGATCGCGGTGGACGCGGCGCAGGAGCGCATGTCCCTTCGCAAGACGCTGGCGAAGCGAAGCATCGTCCTGCGGTGGGCGCTGATCTACGCCTGTCTCTTCGCGGTCATACTGTTCGGCATCTACGGCCACGGCTATGGCAAGGCGTTTATCTACGAACAGTTTTAGAACGTGTTTGCCAAATGGCTGAAGCACACTCTAATCAAGGAGGATAAATCATGGAACGGATACTTGAAATGCTGAAAAGCCAATTTCCTCTGATCGACTTTGAGTATGAGGATCACCTGGTGACCGGGGGCCATCTGGATTCCCTGGCGGTGGTGGGCATCATCGCCAAACTGGAGGACATGTTTGACATCAGCATCACCATGGAGTACATTCAGCCCGACAACTTTGAGTCCGTCCGGGCCATGTGGAACATGGTTCAGGAACTGCAATAACGCAAAGGAGAGAATCACATGAAGAAGCTGCTGACGATCCTGCTGGCCGCCGCGCTGCTGTTGACCGGCTTTGCCCTCGCCGAGGACGCCCATTTGACGATCGCCTACCAGTACGGGCTGGCCTATGCCCCCGTGATCATCGCCCAGAACGAAGGGTTCATCGAGAAGGCCTACGACGGCGCTCTGGAGGTGGAGTGGGTGCAGATGAGCTCCGGCGCGGACATCAACACCGGCGTCATGTCCGGCGCGGTGGACGTGGGCTTCATGGGCGTGGGCCCGGCCATCACCGGCATTTCCAAGAACGTGGGCTACAGGATCTTCACCAACCTGTCCGGTCAGGCGCACGGCCTGATGACCAACGACGCCTCCATCACCGCCCTTGCTGACATCGTGGGCAGCGACAGGCAGATTGCGCTGGTGAACATCGGCTCCATTCAGCACATCATACTGGCAAAGTGCCTGAGCGACAACGGCTACGATGCCCACGCGCTGGACGCCAATCTTGTGGCCATGAAGCACCCCGACGGCATGAACGCGCTGATGACCGGCAGTCTGCCGCTTCACCTGACCACCAATCCCTACATTTATCGCGAGAGGGAGACCGAGGGACTTCACGAAATCGAGGCGCTCAGGGATTCCTGGTCCGGCGATAACTCCTTCATCGTGGGCGTGGCGGCCGTCGACCTGCACGACAACCGCCCCGAACTGTACAAGGCCCTGTGCGATGGCATGACCCAGGCCATCGCGTATGTCAACGACAACCCCGAGGCCACTGCGGAGCTGACGAGCCAGTACGACGGCAACAGCCTGGAGGATGAGCTACGCTACCTCCGGATGGGCAGCTATTCCCCCGAGACAAAGGGCGTGGCGGACATGGCTGCGTTCATGTATGAGAACGCCTTCATCGAGGCCGATCCCGGCGACTACACGAACCTCGTGTTCGACAATGTGACCGGCGACTGATGTAAGGGGCGAAGCGTCGCGGGCGGCGATTTGCGCCGTCCGCGCTTCGCGTGAAAAAGGATGGTCATGATGAACAGTAAAACATCCCTGCGCGGGGTGCTCGAAAAGCTGGCGTTCGTCGCCGTGATCCTGGCGGCATGGGAGATCGCCGCCCGCGCCCACGTGTTTGGTCCGCGCTCGGAGATCATATTTCCCCGGCTGGAGACCATCGGCGCGGCGTTTGTGAAGAACTTTGCGCAGGGCTACGCAGGGGTATCCCTGTGGGTCTACCTTAAAAATTCCATGGCGCTGCTGCTGGAGGGCATGGGCATGGGCATACTGCTGGCCTTCGTGTTCTCCGGACTGTGTATGGTCAGCCGGGGGTTTGAGAATATCTACAGCCTGGTGGTGGCGGTGGCCGATTTGCTGCCTGGCGTGGCGCTCTTGCCGGTGGTCATCATCATATTCGGCGTGAACCCCGGCGTGATCGTGTTCCTGGTGGTGCACTCGGTGATCTGGCCCATGTCCCGCAACCTGATCGACGGCTTCCGATCGGTGCCGAAGATCTATGTGGAGGCGGGCCGCAATCTGGGCCTGTCACGGGGGCGCATGCTGCTGGACGTGTACTTTCCGGCGGCCATGTCCTACATCGTGTCCGGCCTCAAGGTGGGCTGGGCGCGGGCGTGGCGCGGCCTGATCAGCGCGGAGATGATCTTCGGCATCGCCGCCGCGCCGGGCATCGGCATGTACATCAACCAGATGCGCACCAACATGAACAACGCCGAGATGTACGCCACGCTGGTGGTCATCGTCATCATCGGTCTGGTGGTGCAGTACGGCATACTCAATCCCATCGAGAAAAATACCGTGGCCAAATGGGGGATGCGCAAGCTATGAGCGCATTATTAAAGATACAGGGGCTGTCCAAGGTCTACGACGACGACTGCAGCGAGCAGGCCGTCATCGACGACCTGAGCTTTGAGGTCGCGGAGGGCGAGTTTCTGTGCATACTGGGGCCTTCGGGCTGCGGCAAGACCACGCTGCTTCGCTGTATCGCGGGCTTCGAGCGCTACAGGGGCGGCATACTGGTCAACGACAGGCCCATCACCGGCCCCGGCACCGACCGGATCATGGTGTTTCAGGACTTCAACCAGCTGTTCCCGTGGCTGACGGTGGAGAGGAACATACAGTTCGCGTTGAGGCGGCAGGGCATGAAGGACAGGTCACAGCTTGCAGCCGTCACCGCCGACGTGCTCAAAAAGGTCAAGATGGACGGGCACGGGAAGGACTACCCCTATCAGCTCTCCGGCGGCATGAAGCAGCGCGTGGCCATCGCCCGGGCGCTGGCGCTGAAGCCCTCCATCATACTGATGGACGAGCCCTTCGCCGCGCTGGACGCCATCACCCGCAACACCCTCCAGCAGGAGGTGCTGACCATCTCCCGTCAGGAGCGTTGTACCGTCATATTCATCACCCACAACATTCAGGAGGGCATCGTGCTGGGCACGAGGTTGATGCTGATGCGGCCCGGCGGCAAGGTGGCCATCGACACCCCGAACCCGCTGCCGAGGCCAGTCAGCCCTTCCACCCCCGGTTATGGCCAGCTGTGGGACAGACTTTATGACGCGCTGTATGACACTCAGCGCAGAGGAGAGAGCGATGTTTGATTCCATCGTTGAAGCTGTATTTTATCACGCTGAACGCAGCCCGGACAGGCTGTGCCTGGCGGACGATCAGGGCCGTGTCAGCTATCTGGAATTTGCCGACAGGATTGGCCGTCTGGCGGGGTTCTTTCAAAAAAATGGCATAGTTCCCGGGAACCGCGTGGTGGTGGAGGCATGCCAGAGCATCGAGTATCTGGCGGTGGAGCTGGCCGTCCAGCTGCTCGGCGCGGTATTCGTGCCGCTGGAGCACAACTGCGCCCCGGAGAAGATTGCCGCCATCGTGGACCGGGTGTCGGCCGCCGCGCTGATCGCCTGTAGGGTGGAGGGCTTTACCCTCGACAGGCGCTGGGCCTACGGGGAGCTGAGGTGGGACGGCGAACCCCTCGGGAATATCGTATGGCCAAAGGCCGGGACCGTCAGCGAGATACTGTTCTCCACCGGCACCACGGGCAGGGAGAAGGGCATCGTGCTGACCCACGCAAACGACATCGCGCTGGCGGGGAACGTCATCCACGGCGTCGGGATGGAGCTGGACAATGTGGAGATGATTCCTTCTCCCGTGAACCACTCCCACGGCCTGCGGCGCTGGTACGCCAACATGGTCAACGGGTCGGCTGTGGTGCTGCTGGGCAGCATTATGAACATGCGCCAGTTCATGCGGAACATGGACGAATATGGTGTCAACGCGCTGGATCTGGTGCCTGCGGCGCTGACGGTGGCGCTCAGGCTCTCAAAGGGGAAGCTCTCCGACTATCGGGACCGGCTGCGCTATATACAGTTCGGCGCCGCGCCTTTGGCCGAGGCCGACCGGAGGGAGATTTGCCGGCTGCTGCCGAAGACACGGATGTACAACTTCTACGGCAGCACCGAGAGCGGCTGCACGGCACTCTACAATTTCAACGTACCGGACGCCAAGCCGAACTGCATCGGCAGGGCGGCCATTAACGCCCGGCTGTTATTTGTGGACGACGACCGGCGGGAGATCGTGACGGACGCCGATCATACTGGCCTGCTGGCCTCCGCCGGAGGGATGAACATGCTGGGCTACTGGCAGGATGAAGCGGAAACCGCCAGGGCCATGGTGGACGGCGTGGTCTACTCCAACGACGAGGCATACCTGGATGCCGACGGCGACATCATACTGCTGGGTCGCCGGGGCGATGTGATCAATGTGGGCGGCAACAAGGTGGCCCCCGACGAGATCGAGAATGTTGTCCGCCAGTATCCGGGGGTGGCTGACTGCGCGGTGGTTCCCATGCCCGATCCCGGCAAGGGGAGCGTGCCCAGGCTGTTCATTCAAGCCTCAAAGGATCACCAGATCGATCACGCGGCGCTCTACGCCTATATGAGCGAAAGGCTGGAGGGCTATAAGGTCCCATCCTGCATAGAAACCATAGAAGCCATCCCGAGGAGCTTTAACGGAAAGCTGCTCAGAAAAGAATTGAAATAAAATGCCCTGGCCCTGAGAAGCGCGTTTTATTCGGTCATGGCGGCGCAGACTGAAGGCGCCCTTTTGGGAACGGCCTGCCGGTGTTCTCAAGCGATAACCAGCCGTTTCAGGGCCAGGGAACGCGATTCTGGCGCGCCTTTATGTCATTAGCCGCAGCAGAAGGCAATCAGAGGTTATTTTACATGCCTTGCATAAAAAGAAATCGTGCAATTCTAAAATTGCACGATTTTAGATGGTACCGGCGATCGGATTCGAACCAATGACACTCCGGGTATGAACCGGATTCTCTAGCCAACTGAGATACGCCGGCATATAAGCAAATCATGGTTTCCCATGATTGGCGATGGTTGCGGGGGAGGGATTTGAACCCTCGACCTCCGGGTTATGAGCCCGACGAGCTACCGGACTGCTCTACCCCGCGACAGCGCGTTTCCTTCAACGCAAGGGATATTATAGCACGGCGGGGCGTCGCTGTCAAGGCCTTTTTGAGATTTCACAATTTCTTTTCCTGCGGGGTTTACAAATCGCCGAAGATGTGCTATGATAGATGGGTCAATTGAATAGCGGGAAATTCGCAGGTGCCGCCGCCCGTGGGGCGGGGGAGAATAGGGAACGGGGTGCGAATCCCCGACAGGACCGCTGCTGTGATGCCGAGCGACGCGCTCTACGCCATTGGATCGATTCCGAGAAGGCCGCGCGACGCGTTGAGGCTCAGTCAGAAGACCTGCCTGCGAAGCGCGTATCGAAGCTTCGGCCTAAAGTGAGATATGTTCCTGAAGCGCGCACGACTGCGGGGGTTGCCCGCGGGCGGGCTGTGCTTGCGATGCTGAATCCATCGCGGGATATATCGGTGCTGGCCGGTGTGTCCCGCATTTTTTTCTGCTCTTTTGCGGGGAAACCTTTGTTTTCCCGGTGGTCGGCGCACTGGCGCCGAGCGCGCCGGCGTCGGCTGGTACCCGACGGCAGCGCGATGTGGTTCCCGGCAGCCGGCGGGGAGTGCCGTCCCCGATGGCCGCAGGCCGCGCGTCCTTCCCCCTTGGGCGCCGGAGCGGCTTCGGCTTCGCCGGGAACCGGGGTTAGAAAGGGATATCCAAATTCACAAACATACAAAGCATTCAGGAGGAAAAGACATGGCAAAGTTCATCACCATCGGCGAGCGCATTTCTGTCACTGCCCCGTCCATCCGCAAGGCCTTTGCGGAGCGCGACCCCGAGCCGATCATCACCCGCTGTGAGCAGCAGCTGAAGGCCGGCGCGAACTATATCGACGTGAACATCGGCCCCGCCGAGGCCGACGGCGAGGAGATCATGCAG
>JAFRJF010000233.1 GCA_017432405.1 Clostridia bacterium
AAACTGTGGTATGATCTTTCATGTGTAGTACCTCCCTTTTGTATGCGGTAATTCCTGCTCTTGGTTTGTTATCCACTTACCATTATACAGGTAAATCCACGATTTGTACATCCGTGGGGGTACTACATATTATCTTTTGGAGCGCGGCAATAGCTATTCCTATTATCTGGGCGCTAGCTCGATAAATCAGAATTCGCAGTTGAGCCCTGAATCATCACTCCGCATCTGAAACATCCCTATTCTTCGGGAACATACTTCAGAATATCGCCCACCCCGCACTCCAATATGCTGCAGAGGGTATCCAGGGTCGTGGTGGTGATTGGCTTGCCGTGCTTCATGCGATGCAGGGTGTTGGCAGGCATGCCAAACTTGAAGATCAGCGCATACTCCGTCATATTTTTCCTGAACAGCGTTTCGTAAAAAGGCTTATAAGAGATCATGTCAATATCCTGTCCCCCCTCAGGGACCAATTTAACATGCTCAAAATGTTGACTATATTGAGAATAATGTTGGTGTTCGAGCACGGTTAGTGAGGCTAAAATATCGCTTAAAAGGAGGAAAAGGGTATGGAGAGGAACGACACCGGAAGGATCAAGAGGAACAGACAGTGCAGCATGAGCGCGAAGAAGCTGATCGCGCTGATCCTGGCGCTGGCCATGGCGCTGGGAATGCTCTGCGCCACGGCGGAGGATGCGGACGGCCTGCTGCTGCCAGGCGGCACCACACAGGCCAGCGATGGAGAATTGATCATCGGCGACGAGGCCTCAGGCGACAGCGCCATGGACCTCGAGCTGCCGGAGGACGCCATGTTGGGCGGGGACGCCCTCGCCATCGACGGGACGTCCCTGGACGGCCTTGCGGACAACCTGATCGCGGATGAACTGGACATCGAAGCGGATGCCCCTGCCGAGGCTCAGGCAAGCAATGCAAGCGATCCCGAGGACTTCGAGATCGACGAGGATGGCGTGCTGGTGAAGTATGTGGGCGCAGGCGGCGATGTGGTCATACCGGACGGCGTGACCAGCATAGGTGAACGTGCGTTCAGTTATTGCGAAAGCCTGACGAGCGTGTCGATCCCGGACGGCGTGACGAGCATAGGTAAATGTGCGTTCGATTGGTGCGAAAGCCTGGCAAGCGTGACAATCCCCGACAGCGTATCTACAATAAATGCTTATGCGTTCTGTGGTTGTAGCAGTCTTACAAGCGTGACCATTCCGGATAACGTGGCCAGTATAAGTAGAGCTATGTTCAATGGGTGTAGTAGTCTGACAAGAGTGACTATTCCGGAAGGTGTTACCAGTATAGATGAGAGTGCTTTCGAAGAATGTAGTAGCCTGACAAGCGTGATAATCCCTAATGGCGTGACTGTCATTAGATATGCAACTTTTTCTGGGTGTAATAATCTGACGAGCATAACGCTCCCGAATAGCTTGACTACGATTGAATGTGATGCGTTTCTTGGATGCTATAGTCTGACTAGCGTTACGATCCCGAATGCTGTGACCGAGATTTGGATGAATGCATTTATCGGGTGTAGCTCTCTTATGGAAATCAATGTTTCTGAAAACAACACTGTTTTTGCTTCAGATGATGGCATAGTGTATACGCATGACATGAAAGAATTGTTCCTTTGTCCCGAAGGGAAGTCAAGTGCGACGATTCCTCATGGCGTTACCGGCATTGGAAACGAGGCATTTCATGATTGCAGCAGCCTCATGAGAGTGACAATCCCGGACAGCGTTACCAGCATAGGCGATAGGGCTTTCGAAGAATGCAGCAGCCTGACGAACGTGACCATCCCTGACAGCGTTATTAGTATTGGGAATTGGGTGTTCTATAGATGCGAGAATCTGACGAGCGTGACGATTCCAGCCAGTGTGACCAGCATCGGCGAGAGTGTCTTCGTCGCGCGAGTTGACGAGATCAATGATAATATCATTCCCCTGAATGTGACCATCTACGGCTACAAGGGTTCCTATGCCGAGACCTATGCCCAGGAGAATGGCTTGGCATTCTCGGCGCTTCCCGATCCCGTCAGTCTCGCCAAGGCCAAGGTCACCGTGTCGGCCCAGGTCTACACCAGCAAGGCGCTGAAGCCTGCGGTGAAGGTGGTGCTGAAGGGCAAAACCCTGAAGAATGGCGCCGATTACACCGTCAGCTACAAGAATAACAAGGCCATCGGTACGGCTACGGTGACCGTCAAGGGCAAGGGCGGCTATACCGGGACGGCGAAAAAGACCTTCAAGATCAACCCCAAGGCCGTGACCGGCCTGAAGCTGGCCGCGGGCAAGGGAAAGCTGACCGTCAGCTGGAAGAAAGAGCGCTGGCGGCGTCGGCGGCTATGAGCTGCAATACGCCCTGAAGAAGAGCTTCGCCGGCGGCAAGAAGGTGACGGTGAAGAAAGCTGCCACCCTCAAGGCGACCCTGAAGAAGCTGAAGAAGGGCACGACCTACTACGTCCGCATTCGCACTTACAAGAAGGTCGGCAAGACCACCTACTGGTCCGCCTAGTCTGCGGCGAAGCAGGCGAAGGTGAAGTAATACAGCGTATCGACCATATCCCCGGTTTCGTCTCCCCGCCCCACATCCGGGCGGGGAGCTTGTATGATCCGGCGCGTAAAGACAAATCAGAATTTCCAAATCCCTTGACTTTGTACGCTCAATTATTTATAATAAGAATGATGGTTTAGGTCCATACTCAACAGATATCTAAAAGGAGGTAAATTCCGTTGAGCATCAAACTTACCGTTGACGGCAATACCGCCGTCAGCCATGTCGCCTATGCGTTCAGCGACGTGGCCGCTATCTATCCGATCACGCCCTCTTCTCCCATGGCCGAGGTCGCCGACGAGTGGGCCGCCCATGGCCGGCTGAACCTGTTCGGCCAGAAGGTCCGCGTGGCTGAGATGCAGTCCGAGGCGGGCGCGGCGGGCGCCGTGCACGGCTCCCTGGCCGCTGGCGCGATGACCACCACGTTCACCGCTTCCCAGGGCCTGCTGCTGATGATCCCGAACATGTACAAGATCTCCGGCGAGCTGATGCCGAGCGTGTTCCACGTCTCCGCCCGCGCGCTGGCGTATCATGCCCTGAACATCTTCGGCGACCACAGCGACGTCATGGCCTGCCGCCAGACCGGCTTTGCGATGCTGGCCTCCAACTCCGTCCAGGAAGCCACCGACATGGCCCTGGTCGCCCACCTGAGCGCCATCGAGGCCTCCGTGCCCTTCCTGCACTTCTTCGACGGCTTCCGCACCTCCCACGAGATCCAGAAGATCGACGCCATCGATCCCAAGGACGGCTATGCCGAGATCAAGAAGCTGGTCAACTGGGACAAGGTCAAGGCCTTCCGCGAGGGCGGCCTGAACCCCGAGCATCCGCATCAGCGCGGCACCGCCCAGAACCCGGACATCTACTTCCAGGGCCGTGAGGCTGCCAACAAGTATTACGACGCCACCCCCGCCATCGTCGAAAAGGTGATGAAGAAAGTCGCCAGGCTGACCGGCCGCAAGTACAACCTGTTCGACTACGTGGGCGCGCCCGACGCCGACCGCGTCATCATCTGCATGGGCTCCGGCTGCGACGCCATCGAGGAGACCGTCAATTACCTGAACAAGCATCGCCAGAAGGTCGGCCTGATCAAGGTGCACCTGTATCGGCCCTTCTCCATCAAGCACTTCCTGAAGGCGATCCCCGAGACCTGCGAGAAGATCGCGGTGCTGGATCGCACCAAGGAATCCGGCTCTCTGGGCGAGCCCCTGTACCTGGACGTCTGTTCCGCGCTGCTCGAGGCGGGCATGGGCTACATCCAGGTCGTGGGCGGCCGCTACGGCCTGGGCTCCAAGGAGTTCAACCCCACCATGGTCAAGGCTGTGTTCGACAACCTGAAGAAGGACAATCCGAAGAACCACTTCACCGTGGGCATCGTGGACGACGTCACCAAGACGTCCCTGCCCCTGGGCAAGACGCTGGACGTGGCCCCCAAGGGCACCGTGTCCTGCATGTTCTACGGCCTGGGCTCTGACGGCACCGTCGGCGCCAACAAGAACAGCATCAAGATCATCGGCGACCACACCGACAAGTACGCGCAGGCCTACTTCGCCTACGACTCCAAGAAGTCCGGCGGCATCACCATCAGCCACCTGCGCTTCGGCGACAACCCGATCCAGTCCACCTACCTGATCGACAGCGCCGACTTCATCGCCTGCCACAATCCGGCCTATGTCACCAAGTACGACATGGTGTCCGCGCTGAAGGACGGCGGCACCTTCCTGCTCAACAGCCCCTGGACGGCCGAGGAGATGGAGAAGGAGCTACCCGCTTCCATGAAGCAGCTGCTGGCGAAGAAGCACGCCAAGTTCTACACCATCGACGCCATCAAGCTGGCCAAGGAGGTCGGCATGGGTGGCCGCATCAACACCATCATGCAGGCCGCGTTCTTCAAGCTGGCCGACATCATCCCCTACGACAAGGCGGATGAGTACATGAAGGCCTACGCCAAGAAGACCTACGGCAAGAAGGGCGACGAGGTCGTCAAGAAGAACTGGGATGCCATCGACATCGCCATCTCCGGCCTGGTCGAGATCCCCGTGCCCGCCGCATGGGCCGACACCACCGAGGGCGCCGTGGCCGTGCAGGTGACCGACGATCCCTACTTCAAGACCTTCATCCAGCCCTGCCTGGCCCAGGCCGGCGACAAGCTGCCCGTCAGCATGATCGATCCCGCGGGCCGCGTGCCCACCGGCACCACCAAGTACGAGAAGCGCGGCATCGCCGTTGCGGTTCCCGAGTGGAACGTGGATACCTGTATCCATTGCGGCAACTGCGCCATCGTCTGCCCCCACGCCTGCATCCGTCCCTATCTGCTGACCGACGAAGAGGCCGCCAAGGCGCCCGCTTCCTTCAAGGTCGCCGAGGAAAAGGCCGGCGCGTTCAAGGGCATGAAGTATCGCATGCAGGTCTCCGTGCTGGATTGCACCGGCTGCGAGAACTGCACCACCGTTTGCCCCGTGAACAAGGCTGGCAAGAAGGAGCCCGCTCTGGCCATGAAGCCCCTGCACACCCAGACCGAGCAGGAGGCCAACTGGGAGTTCGCCCAGACGCTGCCTGAGTTCAAGGGCGAGCTGGATGTGAAGAAGGTCAAGGACAGCCAGTTCAAGAAGCCCCTGTTCGAGTTCTCCGGCGCCTGCGCGGGCTGCGGCGAGACCCCCTACGTCAAGCTGGTCACCCAGCTGTTTGGCGACCGGATGATCATCGCCAACGCCACGGGCTGCTCCTCCATCTACGGCGGCTCCGCCCCCACCTGCCCCTACACCAAGAACGAAGAAGGCCACGGTCCCGCCTGGGCCAACAGCCTGTTCGAGGACAACGCTGAGTTCGGCTTCGGCATGAACCTGGGCATCACCCAGCGCCGCGCCAAGCTGGCCGACAACGTGAAGGCTCTGGCCGAGTCCGAGGAGCACAGCGACGCGATCAAGGCCGCTGCCAAGGAATGGCTGGACAACATGGAAGACGCGGAGGGCTCCAAGGCCGCCGGCGCGAAGCTGGTCGAGCTGATCAAGGACGCCTGCTGCGACACCTGCAAGGCCGTCCTGGCCGACGCTGATCTGCTGACCAAGAAGTCCTTCTGGATCTTCGGCGGCGACGGCTGGGCCTATGACATCGGCTACGGCGGACTGGACCACGTGCTGGCCCAGGGCCAGGACGTCAACGTCCTCGTGCTGGATACCGAGGTCTATTCCAACACCGGCGGACAGGCTTCCAAGTCCTCCCCGCACGCCGCAGTGGCCAAGTTCGCGGCCGCCGGCAAGCGCACCAAGAAGAAGGACCTGGGCATGATGGCCATGTCCTACGGCTACGTCTACGTGGCGCAGGTCGCCATGAGCGATCCCGCCCAGGTGCTCAAGGCCATGACCGAGGCCGAGGCCTATCACGGCCCGTCCCTGATCATCGCCTACGCGCCCTGCATCAACCACGGTATCAAGATGAACCAGGCCCAGCTGGAGATCGCCCGCGCCGTCGAGGCCGGCTACTGGCAGACCTATCGGTTCAATCCCACTGCCGAGAAGAAGTTCACCCTGGATTCCAAGCCCCCGAAGGCCTCCTATCAGGACTTCATCAAGGGCGAGAACCGCTACGCCTCCCTGCTGCGCCAGTTCCCGGACGTTGCGCCCGAGCTGTTCGCAGAGGCCCAGAAGGACGCCGAGGATCGCCTCGCTTCCTACCAGAGGCTGGCTGCGGAATAAGCGATTATTCCGGAATGATGATGCCCCCGCTCCACATTGCGGAGCGGGGGTTATGAACTAAATGAGTCACGGGGACATGTTCCGCGACTCACTTCGTTATCAAGGATGAGTCAAGGGACCTGTCCCCGTGACTCGCAACAGAAGGACAGGGGCGCGGATCGTTCCGCGCCCCTGTCCTTCAGCAATTTCCCGTATAAACATATTCCAGCCGCTCCCGGGCCACCTCTGCCAGGCGATAGACGCGCCTGACCTCCGTCGCTTCCCGGTCCGTCATGCGGAAGCGGGGGAAGAAGCGGGAGATGTGCAGGGGAATCTGTCGGCCGATGGCGCGCCCTTCATCATCGGTCAGCTCCGCTACCCAGCCGGTCAGCGCTCGCATCTCGTCCTCCGAGTCGTTCTCTCCGGGCACGATCAGCGTGGTCAGCTCCACGTGGCACAGCTGGACCGCCCGGGCGATAAAGGCCTTCACCATGTCCAGGCTGCCGCCCAGCACCCCGGTGTAGTAGCGCTCGGTGAAGCCCTTCAGGTCGATGTTCATGGCGTCGATGTGGGGGCCGAGGGCTTCCAGCACGGGCAGCGCCGCCGTGCCGTTGGTGACCAGCACGTTTTTAAGCCCTGCCTCGTGGATCAGAACCGCCGTGTCCCGCACGAACTCCCAGCCCACTAGCGGCTCGTTATAGGTGAACGCCAGGCCGATATTGCCCCGGGTGACCAGCTTCACCGCCGTTTTCGCCAGGGCTTCAGGCGTGACGGTCTCGGCCCGTTCCACACAGCCCATGGCCTCTGCCGACCAGGAGATCCCGTGGTTCTGGCAGAAGGGGCACCGCAGGTTGCAGCCGTAGCTGCCCGCCGACAGGATCATGCCGCCGGGGTGGAACCGCCGCAGCGGCTTCTTTTCGATGGGATCCAGCGCCAGTGCGGTGATCCTGCCATAATTCTCCGGCACCACTTTACCGCCGACGCACGTCCGCGCGCCGCAAAAGCCCCTGCGCCCCTCGGGGATGTCGCAGTGATGAAAGCACACCTCGCATATCGCCATGGCCGTTCCCTCCGTCACCTGTGCCTGACCACTTCAAAGCGCTGGAGCCCGACCTTCTCCTTTGGGCCGATGCCGGCCTTCTGTTTGGCGATATCCACCTGCTGGCGCACGGTGTCCACGCCCTCCAGGTCCGGCAGCAGCAGCCCCCGGCGATGGCCCTTGCGCACGATCACGCCGTAGCGCTTCACGTCCAGCTCGGCCTCGGAGGCGATGTCCTCCGGTTCGCCCAGCACGTCCACGTTGATCTCCAGCCAGGGCAGCTCGTCGGGGCGTATCGGGTCGAAGCGGGGGTCCCGGGAGGCGGCGCTGACGGCGTTGTGGATGATCTCCTCCGCGAGGCTGTCCCGGGTCGGCGCGATGGTGCCGATGCAGCCCCTAAGTCGCCCCCGCTTGTGGATGGACACGAAGGCCCCCGCCCGGCAGTGGGTGAGCGCCTCCGGAAGATCCTTGGGCACGTCCGGGAGCCTGCGCTCCCGCACCCAGCGCTCCACTGACTGCCAGGCCAGCTCGACCCAGGGGTCGCATTTCGCCCGCGCGTTCTCAAGCTGCCGGGACTGCGTCTTTTGGCGAAGGTCCAGGAACCGGCGCTCCTCGTCCGGCCTGCCCGGATGGAAGGCGCAGATGCCGTAGCCCACGCCGGTCACGTCCTCGTGGGAGAGCTGTTCCGCCGTCACGGCCATGCCGTCCAGCGCCCCGGCCATGATGACAAAGGAGCGGTGGCCGCACTCCGCGGCGCGCTCGCAGAAGGTCTCGTCGAAGTCGAACAGCTCGCCGAAGGCCGCCCGCCCGCACACATCCATGATCCGCGTATCGTACTGCGGGCCCTCCGGCGCGTAGCCGTAGGGACCGTAGGCCTGCAGCTTGTGGGACAGGTCGCCGCTGGCGACGTAGACCACCCGGCGACCGGTCTCCTCCACGGCGCGCCGGATCAGCTGGCCCAGCCGGTAGTGGTCCTCCAGCGGCAGCCCGGAGAGCCCGACGCGCACCAGCCTGAAATTGGCGTACACCTGGCGGATGAAGTACAGCGGCACCAGCGTGCCGTGATCCAGCGCAGGCTCCCGCTGACCCCGGGTCCCGGCAGGCAGGCCGCTGGCGATGGCCATGCGCTCAATGGTCCTGGCCAGCTCGGCGTCGTAGGCCTCCCTGAATCGCACCTGTGGGGCGCGGAAACGGGTAAAGCTGCCCTCGGCGCTGACGCCGGGGGAGATGTGAAAGTAATCGGCGTACATCGTGGCGTGGGGGCTGGAGATGATGATGGTCTCCGGCGCCAGTGCCGCGATCTCCCGGGCTACCTTGGCATAGGCCGCCCGGGTGGCTTCGATCTGCTGTTCGCTGCCGCGTCCCACCTCCGGCACGATCATCGGCGGATGGGGCACCATGTAGGCCGCCAGTATGGGCATGTCAGTCATCTCCTCTGCTGTGATTATCGGATTCCCAGTTCTGTATCGCTTCCAGGAAGGCCCGGCCATAGCGGGCCGCCTTGTATTCGCCGACGCCGGAGACGTCCAGAAAATCAACCATATCCGCCGGACGCTTGACGGCCATGTCCGCCAGGGTGGCGTTTGAGAACACCACATAGGCGGGCACGCCCTCGGCCTTGGCCAGCTCCGCGCGCAGGCGGCGCAGCGCCTCGAACAGGCTGTCCTCCGGCGCGACGGTGCGGCGCTCCGGCATCCTGCGGCGCGGGGTCGGCTCCGCCAGTTCTTCGCGCCTGGCATAGGATACCCGCGTCCCGCCGCGCAGCACCTCCCAGGCGCGGTTCGTCGTCTGAAGCACCGGGAAGCTGCCCGTGGTCTGTACCAGATAGCCCTGCTCCACAAGCACGTCGATATATTCCCGGATTTTCATGCGGTCGGTGTCGCGCATGATGCCGTAGGTGGACAGGTCGTCGAGCCCCAGCTGTTGCACCCGCTGTTCCCGGCTGCCGTGGAGCATTCGGACGATCAGGGTCGTTCCGAGGCCGCTTGGGAAGCGCCGTTCCACCCGGGCGACGCCGGAGAGTATCTTCTGGGCCTGCACGGTGATGTCGGTCTGGCGCGTTCTGGCCGTGCAGTTTTCGCAGCTATCACAGCGCTCCGGGCTGTGCTCTCCGAAGTAGTGCAGCAGGAAATGGCGATAGCACCCGGAGGTCTTGCAGTAGCCCGTCATCTGCCGAAGCCGCTCCATGTCCTGCCGGCGAACCTCCTGCCGTTCCGTCTCCGACAGCGCCTCGTTTTCTGAGGACGCGTTGATGAGATACTTCGCGGTCTGGACATCTCCGGCGGAGAACAACAGCACGCACTGGGCCGCCGATCCGTCCCGCCCGGCGCGTCCGGCCTCCTGGTAGTAGCTCTCGATGTTCTTGGGCATGTTGTAGTGCAGCACGAAGCTGATATTGGACTTGTCGATGCCCATGCCGAAGGCGTTGGTGGCCACCATCACACGGCGGCGATCGTAGACGAAATCCTCCTGATTCCGGCGGCGCTCGTCGTCGGGCAGGCCAGCGTGGTAGCGCGTGGCGGCGATGCCGTGCTGCACCAGCTTCTGGCAGGTCTGGTCCACCGCCTTTCGGGTCGCGCAGTAGACGATGCCGGCCTGATCCCCGTGTCGGCGCACGTAGTCCAGCACCCAGCCGAACTTGTCCCTGGGCGTTTTCACGTCAAAGTAGAGGTTGGGGCGGTCGAAGCCCGTGGTCACGCAGAAGGGGTCCCTCAGTGCCAGCAGCTTTATGATGTCCGACTTGACCGCGTCGGTGGCGGTGGCCGTGAAGGCGCCGACCACGGGCCGCCGGGGCAGTCCCTCGATGAACCCGGCGATGTCCAGGTAGCTGGGGCGAAAATCCTGGCCCCACTGGGACACGCAATGGGCTTCGTCCACGGCCACCAGAGGGACGCTGAGCGCTTGGCAAAGGCGCTGAAAGCCGGCGGTCATCAGGCGTTCCGGGGCGACGTAGAGTATTTTATAAGCGCCGTGGCTCGCCTGTCGAAGCACTTCGATATATTCCTCGGAGGTGAGCATGGAATTGATACAGGCGGCGGGAATGCCCATCGCTGCCAAAGCGGCCATCTGATCCTTCATCAGCGAAATCAGCGGCGAGACGACCAGCGTCGTCCCCGGCAGCATCACCGCGGGCAGCTGGTAGCAGACGGACTTGCCCGCTCCGGTGGGCATCACGCCCAGCGCGTCCCTGCCGGCCATAATGGCGTCGATCAGGGGTTCCTGGCCGTTGCGAAACGCGTCATGGCCAAAATAGTGCTTGAGAAACCGGGTTTTTTCCACCATTCGCTTCACCTCCAGTCCAAGCACAATTCGTTAACAGTATAGCACAACCGCCGGCCATTGACCAGCTAATATTTTTCTGGACAGAACAAATATGGGAAGCATCGACGCAAAAGACGCAACTGAAAGACCAGACTCATGTTGAATCGTGAACCGCTGCCGACAATTCCGTAAATTCTGCTGAAATATCAGAAATCCCTTGACAGCGGCGATGATCTTTGCTATAATAACTTTCGTTGGTTGAGACCGACAAGATGCCTTAGTAGCTCAATGGCAGAGCATTCGGCTGTTAACCGAAGGGTTGTAGGTTCGAGTCCTACCTGAGGCGCCACGTGAAAACTGTGAGACCTGCATAAGGTTTCACAGTTTTCTTTTTGCGTTTTGTACTAATTCCAGCCCTATTCAGGTGACTCTTCCCTTAACATTCAGGCAGAACCAGCATAAATTCTGCGAAAATGTCAACAACTTTGTTCCGTGCCAAGTCTCAAAACCCTTGTGTCGCAGGGGTTTTGGGGCTTTTTTCTGTGTTCAATAATGTCACAAGAGAGAGGAAATATACTCCGAAAAACCGTTGCCAACTGTCTGAAGTTGTTCCTCTTGCGGCGTCATGTATTGCCGCCTGGTGAAGGCAGCGTCACGATGTCCAGCCCACGCCTGTAAAGATTTATCGTCCGCGAGGCGTGAGTTGTTCAACAGGGTCAGGACCGTGTGCCGCATGCGGTGGGATTTGAACGGTTCCTTGATCCCGTGTTCAGCAAAGAACTTGTTCACGCGGATGTCCATGTTCCTGACCATCTGTTGGGTCATTGGAAGGTCCTTGTCGGCTCCCCGCTGTCCGCAGATGATAAATCCTTCATCCTTCCGCAGAGCCTCCAGAATGGCGCGTAGCTGCCCCATCATGGGGATATCCCGCACGCCGTTGTCCGTCTTGGGCGGCTTGATGGTCCCCACGTTCTTTGCCGCGTATTGGATGGCACGCCTCACATGGATGAAGCCAAGGTCGATGTCCACGTCCTCCCATCGAAGGGCGACGATCTCCCCCTGCCGCAAGCCTGCGTACATGCTCAACCCTAAATAGAGCTTGTCGGTGTCCGTCGGCAACAGGGGCAACAGACGCTCCATCTGCTTGTAGACGCCTGGAGAGTAGGGCAGTACCTTCTGCTGCTTCTCCGATGGATTGTAGAGCCGCTTGCTCTTGCAGGGGTTCTTGATGATCAGTTCGTCCTCCACGGCGCTGTCCATGATCTGCGTCAAGAGTTGCATGATCCTGTTGATGGATGCCTTCGCCTTCCCGTTGTCCGCTTCCAAGAGCATGAAGTCCTGGACGCGATCAACCGTGATGCTGTCGATGGGCAAATCGCCAAAGTTGGGGTAAAGATGGTTGGTGAGGTAGGACCGATAGCCGACCATCGTGTTCGCGCCGATCTTCCTCAGTTTGTACCTGGTCATGTAGGCTTCGGCGTAAGCCTTGAACAGAGGCGCAGTGCTGACCTGGGGTTGAAGCGTCTGCATGAGGTCCGCTTCGATGAGAGCACGCTTGCGCTGCTCCACTTCCTTCTTTGAAGTTCCCGTGACCCACCGAACGCCAGTGGAGAGTTCGATTTTTTCTTTGATGCGTTTCATTGCGGTTCCTTTCCGCAATGATCTTTTGCGGTGATTATGCAGTTTTCAAGATACTGAAATCATTTTATCATAGTTGGGAGCAACAGTAAAGCCGAGGGACTGATTATTCGATAGGACTTTTCCCTATCGGATTAGAACAATAGGACAGAGATCAACAACATTTGGATAAGGACTTACAACTTTCGGGCAAGGCGCTTCCAGCCGGTAAGCAGCGTCTTGCCCGTTTCTTTTTACTCTTGAAATCAAAAGTGTGTCAAAATGCCCCGAAGAATAAATAATACTGTATTCAGGGCATTTTGACATACTTTTTTGCTCTTGTCGTAAGACCCAATTATTGGACATCATCTGAGGCATGGTCTTCCACAATCGGATGATGGATGTTGTCATTGACAAGTTTGGCAAAGAGGTCTGGCTTGAAAAGGTGGATGAATGGCATCTCAAAATCTCCGTCCCCGTTGCCGTCAGCCCGCAGTTTTTCGCCTGGGTGTTTGGTCTGGGGAACTACGTGACGATCACTGGTCCTGAACATGTGAAGCAGGAGATGAAGGAGATGCTGGAAGAGGTCCACAAGAGATATTGCGAAGAAGAAAAAGAGCGATGATCAAGCATCTGAAAGCTGCATAATCACCGCGAAAGAATCATTGCAAACGTCGTTTTTGTGCAATAGTTACAAGCTCAATGGCAGAGCCTTGATAACATTAACCATCCGAAGGATGGTTAATGTTAATTCGCTGTTAACCGAAGGGTTGTAGGTTCGAGTCCTACCTGAGGCGCCACCTCTGAACGCTAACTTTGATACAAAGTTGGCGTTCATTTTTTTGCAATTATAGATGCCGGAATATGCAAATATGGCCCTGCTTTCGCCAGATAGCCTGCATTTTTGCAATAATCAACCATTTTTCAGCCAAATCGCCATTTTTCTGCCTCCCGCTTCACTTCACGAAAGTTCGGATTTTTGCTTCCACTGGCCTCAAATTCCCCTTTCCCCCGGCAAAAATGCACCCTACTCGGGACGATTACCATACTCGTCAACGATTAAATCGTCCCGAGTATAGCTAAATCTTTGATAAATGGTGTGTGCTTTTTTGTACTCGGGACGAATTAAAACGTTGATGAGTTAAACTCGGGACGATTCCTAATCGTTGACAGATCAGGTTCGTCCCGGGTATACAGAATACACAAAAGCGCTCTTGAAACCATTCGGCCAGCTGGTTTTGAATAAATCGATTCTGATCTGAATAATCCTCTGCAGAACTGTTCATGAATTGTTCATCACCAAATTAGCACTCACCACTTGACAGTGCTAACAAAATGAGTATAATAATATACGAACCGAGGGGAAGGAAAGAAAGAGCCCCGGAGGTTCAGGGTAACAACATACAAAGACCGACGCCGACACGACAGCCCGTCGGAGGGTGCCACCCGCAAGGGGGCACACTGACAATGGGTGCGCGACCAGCGCATGAGGGTCAAAGGAGGTAAGAGTTATGTTGATGCCGAGTATCTTTGGTGAAAACCTGTTTGACGAATTCTTTGGTGACTGGGATCGTGAGATGCGGCGGATGGACCGCCAGCTGTATGGCAAGAACGCCGCCCGCGAGATGAAGACCGACGTGCATGAGCATGAAGATCACTACGAAGTCGATATTGATCTGCCGGGCTTCAAGAAGGAAGACATCACGCTGGAGTTGCAGAACGGCTATCTGACCGTGACCGCCGCGAAGGGTCTCGACAAGGATGAGACCACGAAGAAGGGTAAGGTCATCCGTCAGGAGCGCTGGGCTGGTACGATGCAGAGGAGCTTCTATGTGGGGGATGCGCTCACCGAAGCGGACATCGGCGCAAAGCTGGAGCATGGCGTGCTGAGCCTGAACATCCCCAAGAAGGAAGAGAAGAAGCTTCCTGAGAAAAAGGTCATCATGATTGAAGGATAAAATCCCCGTCATACCTCCCCCTGTCGGAGCGATCCGGCAGGGGTTTTCCGTTTATGCCACTCCACAAGAAAAGCCCATGCCGTAGTCATCGTAACGGTCATGAGCTTTTCTTTTGCGGTTGTAGAGCTTTTTGCTTTCCACCTTTTTCGTCACCGGCGAAAACGCCCAGGTGCTGCGCTGCTCAGTGTCGAGCTGCTTGCGGGCCTTCTTGCCCAGCTTTTCCTTCGGGATGAACTTCTTCATAGCCTCATTCCTCCTCGTCTGGTTCCCATTTCTTGTAATACAGCCTGGCGTTGTACCGGGCCTGTGCTTCCTGGCTTTCCTTCTTTTCCCTCCAGGTCTCGATCTCGGCGCAGATGGCCAGCATCTCGTCCACCAGCATCTCCTCGGTACGGGGCCGCGCCTGATGGACGTAGGACGTCATCCGATCGATGGCCTTGGGGCTTCCCAGTTGCCTGGCCATCAGCTCGGCCAGCTCGGCGGGGAAGCCGATGCCGGTGACGGCGGCGACCAGCCGGTCCCGCGCCTGCGCCCACAGATACTGGTTCGGTGTCATATGTCCTGCCTCCGGTTGAATTGCCAGACCATTATATCACGTGAAAGATCGGACATCAACCGTCGATATGACGTCCCCGAATGACGAATTGTTCCTGCAGTGCCAAGGGATCACGAGTAGAGTTACTGAATCTCCTGCTCCAGCGCCCTGAACTCCTCTGTGTCGAAAAACTCGACCAGTGTGATCTCCAGCCCGTCGCAGAGCTTTTTGATCGTCACGATGCCCGGGTTCTGACTGACCCCATTCACGATGTTTTTCAATGTAGACGGCGGCAGCGCTGACAAGCGGGCCAGTCCGTTGATCGTCATATTCCGCTCCCGGCACAGTTCTATGATGCGATTCGCTACGCACTCCCTGGTTGTCATGATGAGTCCTCCCCCTGTCAGCATGACAACAGCGTAGCAAAATGCGAGAGCACAGGCCGACCATATATGGACTTTTTGGACCATATATGGTAGAATGGCGGCCAGGGAGAGTGAGATTGAAATGACACTGGAAATACTGGACGAAGTGGCGTTCCTTTTTGTGGAACAGTTTGACAATCTCTATGGGATGCTGGTAGATAGGACAGACGTCAAGCGCATCAGAAAGTCCGCTGATGATGGCAAAGATGGCCTGTTCAAGGTGGTCGCTTCCGTGTTCGGGGATAAGCTGGATGATGTCTTTGTTGGGGCTGCCAATGGCGCGATGGACTATATCGCCTATGTGGATGAAACATGGACGCCCGAGGACGATGAGGACAGGAAAAGGACGCTGGAAACAGAAGCATTTCACCTGGAATCCCTGAAGGCGGTTCTGGAGATCGCAGAGAAGAATGGACTGAGCGTTGTCGGACAGATACGTGATATCCTGGCAGAGGGCGAAGAACACCTGCGCAACCTGAAAGAAAGATAGGCAAAGCCCGCGTGAGCCGCGACGTTTGCCCACGTTTGCGGCATTGAAGGAGACCGCCACATGGTCGCCTGAGACCGGTAAGCCCGCGACAGGGCCAAACGTGGGCGACACGTGGCGTTTGTGATGCGAAAGAAGCAACACCCCTTCAAAGCCCGGCACGGTGCCGAAGTGTGAAGGGGTGTTGCATTATTCTATGAAGCCTGGATAATACGGCTTTCCATCAGCAGGAAAAAGAAATCTGATTCATCCATATTAGCGATTTCACGTTCATCCTCATTAAGGCTGTTCCCGCGTTTCGAGGTGCTTTCGTTCTCATCCATAGGTCGATCCTCACTCATCCTGTTGGTTTGAATATCCGGTAGATATCAGCAAACGGTATGACCTCCGTGTCGGCACCGCTTCGGATGGTGATGCGTTGCTCGTGCTGGTCAACCTTCAGGACAATACCGGTGATACTCAGTACGGAAATAGCTCGGCTTCTGGGCGTTTCTGTCAATACGGTGAAATCCTACTGTCGGAGAAATGGGATAGGCGCAGAACAGAAACCCTCTACGAAAATGCTTCCTGTAAAGAAGGGAACGTGCAAACAATGCGGGGCTGAGATCGAACAGGTCGCGCACCACAGGGAGAGGCAGTTCTGCTCAGACCAATGCCGGATGCGGTGGTGGCATACACACCGGAGCGGTTCAAGAAGCGCTGTGGAGCATGTCTGCCCTGAATGTCGCAGGACTTTTATGACCGATAGAGTGCAGAAATACTGCAGCCATGAATGCTACATTCTTTCGCGGTTTGGGAGGAAGGATGCCATATGACACTGACCAGGGAACAGTTTGAACGGGAGGGCAGCTACAGGCTTGCCCTTCAGGTAATGAAAACGCTCCGTCAGAAGGGGCTACTTAATGAGAGTGAATTCAGGAAAGCCAGACAGCGCCTGATTGAGAAATATAAGCCCGTATGGGGACATTACCCAGAAGTCACAGGAATAAGCTGATAAAGAGCCGGAAAAACAGGCGGAGGCATCCATTCGCTGAACCTTGCCCTCAAAAATGTTGATTACCGCCATTTTCCACTTGATAAAAAACGCGATTTATGCTATTCTGAGCATGAAAAAACTTTTGATTTTTGAGGGGTGGTCTGGTGAAGCGGAAAATATATGACCGGCTTCTTGCCTGGAAGCAGCTCGATCAGGGACGAAGCGCAGTTCTCATCCAAGGTGCGCGGCGTGTTGGCAAGAGCTATATCGTCGAGGAGTTTGCCAAATCGGAATACAAAAGCTATATTCTCATCGACTTCAACCGGGCAAGCCAGCAGCTCAAGGATCTGTTCATTCATGATCTGGACGACATGGACACCTTCTTTCTGAAACTGAAGGCGGTGTTCAATGTCGAGCTGTTCCCGAGGGAGTCTGTGATCATCTTCGATGAAGTTCAGCTCTTCCCCCGTGCGCGCAGCGCCATCAAATACCTGGTCGCTGACGGCAGGTACGATTATATCGAGACCGGTTCGCTTATTTCCATCAAAGAGAATGTCTCTGGGATATTGATTCCATCGGAGGAAGAGCAGATCCAAATGTACCCGATGGATTTCGAGGAATTCCTGTGGGCGATCGGCAACGAGACGCTGATGCCCTTGATCCGTGCGTGCTTTGAGAAACAGACGGCAATGGGCCAGGCGGTCCATCGGAAAGCTATGGACCTGTTCAGGCAATACATGATCGTTGGCGGCATGCCGCAGGCTGTTGAAGAATTCGTCCGCAGCAGGGATTTCAATGCGGTTGACCGAATCAAGCGCAGGATTCTCAACCTCTATCGGGACGATATTCATAAACATGCCGCCAGGTACTACCTGAAGGTCGAGGCTATCTTTGATGAATTGCCATCGCAGCTTAGGAACCAGAACCGCCACTTCAAGCTGTCCTCCGTTGAGGAAGGCGCACGGTTCAGAGACTACGAAGAGCCGCTTTTCTGGCTTTCGGATGCGATGATCGTAAACAACTGCTACAATTCCACCGAACCATCCATCGGGCTCCGAATGAACCAGGATCGGACGTTGCTCAAATGCTATATGGGCGACACCGGGCTTCTGGTCAGCCACACGTTCGACGAAAACGGGATAGTAACGGATGAAGTCTACAAAAAGCTGATGCTGGACAAGTTGGAAGTCAATATGGGAATGATGATCGAAAACATTGTCGCCCAAATGCTCACAGCCAGCGGCCACCGGGTGTATTTCTATTCAAACAGCGACCGTGAGGATAAGGACAACCGCATGGAGATCGACTTTCTGATAGCGAAGAGCACAATTACAAACCGACACAATATTTCACCCATCGAAGTGAAATCCAGCAAGAATTACACGCTTTCATCCATCCGAAAGTTCATCCCTAAATACGCGGAGCAACTGCATACGCCATATGTTCTCCATACCAGCGATCTGAGAATCAAGGATGGTATCGTATTCCTCCCGCTGTACATGACACCGCTGCTGTAAAGCGCCGGTACCTCAGAGCCTTCAGAATTGAGCTGTACCGGCAGCAGGTGAATCCGAAGGTGAATGTTTACTGCATCCAGACCGCGGGCCACACCAACGTGCTGGTGCCGGAATACGGCTACCGCACCGCCGTGCTCTACGGCTGGACGGGCCGTGAGCTGGTGTTCGCCGACGCCATGTGGCGCATCCTGATCTTTTTATGTATTTACATTTTTATGCTTGTCTTATGCGCAAAATGGAATACAATAATATTAGATATATCTAACCAATTCGCCTACTGATCCTGACGGCCCGTGATACGAGGTGTTGTTGTGAAAGGTTATTGTTCTGCACAGGAAACTGCAAAGCGCTGGGGCATATCTGTGCGCTGGGTCAATCAGTACGCGTTGGACGGAAGAATTCCCGGTGCGGGGCGGCTGGGCAGATCCTGGGCGATTCCGGAAGACGCAGTCAAACCGGAGAAGCACAGATCCGGGCCCAAGCCGAAAGGACCGTCAGAGAGAAGCAGAAAGGATTAAACAGACGAGCACGGGCAGTGCAATGTTTTTTGCAGAACAATTAGGTTTTGCTAACAGATGAGGTGAGACGAATGTCAGTCAAGTATGAGGTGCTGAAAAAGCTGGTCGTAGCGGTTGACCTCAAAAAGCGATGGCTCACTTTGAGGCAGCCATGAAGAAATACGGTGTGGGTTATCGGATGATTGTCGGCGAAGGGACGTTGCACTGCTATCCCGTCTTTCCGATTGTGAAAGAGGCCAAAGAGGGCTGGAATCTGATGCTGCGGCTGATGAAGGAGGAGACATCGAATGAATAAGGAATTGGACTGGCCCAGAATCGCCCATCTGATGAAGCTCGGCATCGTTGCTGCCCTGATGGTACTGGTGGGCGACATGCTGCTGGGCTGGGGTATGCATGACGCGGCAAAGTCCGGCATGGAGGGCTTCCTTTCCGCCTATTTGAACCTGTCCGACGGTAGAATCCTCTGGTCCGCCCTGCTGGGGCTGATCGGGATCCCGCTGGAAGCGCTGTGCTATTTTGCTGTGTACCGACTGATCTCGCCTTATTCCCCGCGCCTGGCCCACGCGTACCGCGGTGGGATTCTGGGTGTACTTGCCTTCGGCGGCTGCGGCGTACACGTTCCCTGCCTGGCCTGTGTGTTCTTCTACAAGACCATGATGTCGGCCAGCCCGGAGACGGCATTGGACGCCTCCGTCCGGTTCGGGCTGTACTTCCTGCTGCCCGCCATGATACTGTTCTTCATCTTCTGGCTGGTGCATCAGATCGCACATATCGCCGCCTTCTCCAAAGGCCTGACACCTTACCCGAGGTGGTGCTGGATCTTCTGCCCGGCGGTGGGCATGGCGCTGACGATGCTGCTGAAGCTTTTCCCGGAGACGCCGCTGCGCAACGCCTTGACGGCAGGCTGGATCAGCATCGGGAACCTGTGGATGTTCGGTGGGCTGCTGGTAAGAATGAAGAAATAAGACGGGAGGGATCATCATGCTGCTGACAATCTTTCTGGCCATCGTGTTCTGCGCGGCAATTACAATGATGCTGCTGTCCGCCGTGGCGTTTATTCAGAAAAAGGAGCTTTTCTCCTCCGCACCCAAAGAAGCGCGAGAGGTGATCCTTCCCCGTGAAAAAGAACTGTTTGTCGGTGCCAGAGCCATCGGCTGGACGCTCATGGCTTTCAGCATCCTGATGATTCTGGGCGCAGGGATCATTTCCGTTTGGGACGGCTTCAGGAACGCATTCGGCTTCTGGCAGTTTTTCACAAGGTTTGTTCTGATCTTCACCATCTACAAGCTCTACGACATGGTCTGCTTCGATTACTTCCTGCTGATGAAGTTTCATTTCTTCCAGCACTACTATCCGGAAACGGAAAGGGCGCTTGCAGGAAGAAAATATGGATTCAATCTCAAAAGCCAGCTGCTGAAGCTCCTGGTCATCTTCCCGGCGGCTTCGGCCATCGCGGCCTGGGTCTGTACGCTTTTCTGACAGGAGGCTCGTTATGAAAAACAAGGTATTCAGGATCGATTCCGATGGGTTTAACGGCGCGTGGTATCCGGCTCCCTGCCAAAGTGGAAGAGGGCTGATCATCATGCTTGGCGACAGCTCGGAGGATTACATGGCCCGGACCGCGGCAAAATGGCTGAACCGGCAGGGTCTTCATGCGATGGCCATGTCGCCGGACAAGAAGGACTACGGCCACCACAGCTATCCGCTGGAGCGGTTCGGCAAAGCAATCGCGTTCATGAAGACGCAGGGCTGCAAAAAGCTCGGTGTGGTCGGCGCTTCCACCACTGGAATGCTGGCGCTGCTGGCGGCGTCCTACTATCCGGAACTGTCGCTGACGGTCGCGATTTCCCCTTCGGACTTTGTCATGGAGGGTTTTTACCGCGACGGCAAAGACGGCGCGACAGAGAGACCGGGGGACAACGAATCCTCCGTGTCCTGGCAGGGAAAGCCGCTGCCTTTTTTACCCTACGCCTATCGGCATCCGGAATACTGGCAGAAGATCCGGGAGGAATCCAAAGCGGGAGGCGACAAGGTCGCTTCACGGAAGCTGTTTGACGAATCCGAGAAGCGGCACCCCATCCGGGAGGAGGAGCGGATCAAGGTGGAAAACATCCGCGGAAAGCTCATCTTCATCGGCGCGGAGGACGACGTGCTCTGGGACACCTGCAGATACATCCGCCGGATGGAGAGACGCCTCGGCTCTCTGCCGCATGAAAGTGCCTTTGAAAGCTGGCTCTATGAGCACGGGACGCACTTCGCTTTCCCTGAATCCATGCTGAAGATGATGCTGCCGGTGGGCTCCGGACTGCTGGTTTCCTATATGTTCAGGGCGGGAAAAGAACACAAAAAGGAATGCAGGGATACCCGGATCGACATTGACCGGAGGCTGAAAAAGGCTTTGACGGATTGGTGAGCGCGGATTGCCCTGTCCTGTCAGGCAATCCGGATAAAGAACGGAGGATGGACCCGTGCCTGTGATCAAACTCATGTGATCCTGTCCATGAATAAACCAATTCTGATCCGAATAATCCTGTGCAAAACTGTTCACGAATTGTTCATCGCCAAATTAGCACTCGACTCTTGACAGTGCTAACAAAACGAGTATAATTATATCCGAACCGAGGGGGAAGGAAAAGAGCCTCCGAAGTTCGGGGTAACAACATACAAAGACCTACGCCGACACGACAGCCCGCGAGGGTGGCAACACCGACGACGGGTGCGCGAACAGCGCAAGAGGGTCAAAGGAGGTAAGAGCTATGTTGATGCCGAGTATCTTTGGTGAAAACTTGTTTGACGAGTTCTTTGGTAACTGGGATCGCGAGATGCGGCGGATGGACCGCCAGCTGTACGGTAAGAATGCCGCCCGTGAGATGAAGACGGATGTGCATGAGCACGAGGACCACTACGAAGTAGATATTGATTTGCCGGGTTTCAGGAAGGAAGACATTACGCTGGAGCTGCAGAACGGCTATCTGACCGTGACCGCTGCGAAGGGCCTTGACAAGGATGAGACTACGAAGAAGGGCAGGGTCATCCGCCAGGAGCGCTGGGCTGGCACGTTGCAGAGAAGCTTCTATGTGGGCGATGCACTCACAGAGGCCGACATCGGCGCAAAGCTGGAGCATGGCGTGCTAAGCCTCAACGTCCCGAAGAAGGAAGAGAAGAAGCTTCCCGAGAAAAAAGTCATCATGATAGAAGGATAAATAACCCCGTCATACTTCCCCCTGTCGGAGCAATCCGACAGGGTTTTTCGTGTGTGAATGCTGCGGTTTGTATACAGATTGTCATAATCTTTTCTGATCCTGAACAGCGTGAAAGGGCGCCTGGCTGGCGGGGTTCAGACCATTCACAGCACCCGGGGCGGTAGCGATGCTGGAAGAGTTCGTTTTGCGGATGGCGGGCCAGATCAAGGATAGTGGAGCTTGAGGCTTGAGCCCAATGCTCAGGCGGAGGGCCTCTTTCTGCCTTGCTTTTCTAAAGCCAGGTTGACGAGACGATGAATATGGTCCGCAGACACATGAAGTTCGATGGCTTGGTTGGGACGCAATCGTTTACGAATATGCACCTGAAAACGCGGCAAAGCGCCACAGTGGTTGAGCCCACTGCGGCGCTTTGCGCTTATCTGTATTCAGCTTGTTGGGTTTATTTTTTAATTTACCTTCCTCACGCCCCGCTGGCTACGCCGAAGATTTGCTCCTGCAGGGCCACGTCGGCCACGCCGGTCTGCTCCAGGCCGTGGTCCTTCTGGTAGGCCTTCACGCAGGCGGCACAGTCATGGCCGTAAACGCCGTCGGGCTCGCCCTTCATGTAGCCCAGCTCGATCAGCTTCTCCTGCAGCAGGTACACGCCCCAGGAATAGCGGGTGGGCTTGTACACGTCGTAGACCCGGCTGTAGGGCTGCAGCGCGGGGACGGGATAGTCCTTGGCCTCGCCGTTGAGGGGCTTGGTTTCGTTCTCGGGATAGCCGAACATCTCGTTCAACGTCACCAGCTTGTAGCCCTTCTCCACCGCGTAGGGCATGAAGTTCAGCAGCTTGTCCAGGTCGTTGGTGGTGGTGGTGTGGAACAGGTAGATCGCGCCGGGCTTCAGCGCCTTGGCGATCTCCTTTTCCGTGCTGGTGGAGCCGGCGCAGCTCCAGTGGGCGATGCCATAGTAGCCGATCTGCTGGGCGTAGACCTGCATGCGCTGGTCCCGGCGGGCGTCGCCGCCCTTGGGCCGCAGGAAGTGGCACTGGTATTCCACGCCCAGTATGTGGCTCAGCGCCAGCTGCTGCATGTAGACCTCCTGGGCCATCTCCTCGTCGGAGCAGCGGTACAGGCCGTTGTGGGTGAAGGTGTGGTTTTCCAGCTCGAAGCCCTGCTCCCAGGCGTACTTCAGCACCTCGCTCTGGGCTTTCTTCAGCACGTTCTTGCCGATGGGGAAGATGGTGAACTTGCCGCCCACCTCGATGGCCTTTTCCACCATCTTCTGAAGGTTCTCCGCCTGGAAGCAGTCGTCCACGGTGATGGCGATGATCTTCTCCTCGGTGTCCGCCTCGGAGAACACCAGCCCGTAGCCCGGCGCGGTGGGCGTGGGCCGCGTGGCCGCCCTGAGCTGTGCGAAGGACACCGTGTCGCCCTGGGGCTCGGGGGTGGGGGTGGGCGCGGGCGTGGCGACTGCCGCCGCGCCGTCGCTCTCCACTGGCGCTGGGGCCGTCAGGGGTTCGCCTTCGGCCTGCTGCGGCACAAGGGGTTCGCCTTCCGCCTGCAATGCGCCATCCACCGGCTGTAAGACCGCCCGGTCCGGCGTGCCGCCCCTGGATTTTGGCAGCAGCACCGCCAGCACGGCGATCAGCACCACCGCCGCCGTGCCGCCTAAGATGATCAGGCGCAGCCGCCGCTGTTCGGCGCGCCGGCGAGCGCGGCTGCGGGGCATGTTCCTCTGGTTATTTGCCATGACGATACCTCGATTTTTGATATGTATTATTGTATCACTTCCATCGTTTTCCTTTCAAGCCATTTCCAATATTATATCACAATTCCCCCAGTGCCGTCATAATTTTCACATGCCGGGCGTTGACACCCGCCGCCAGGAAGTGCTATAATCAACCCCGATATCAAAAGGCGCATGGGAAATGCGCCCTTCATCGCGCTTTCAGAGAGCCGCCGGGCGGTGCGAGGCGGCAAGCGGGACGGGGGGCCGGCCGGTTTCCCCGGGAAGCGTGCTTCCCGCGCCCCGCGCAGGAAATGGCGCGGCGGTTTTCCCCGTTATGGAAGTCGAGAGGGCCTGCTTTTAACCAGGCCAATCAGGGTGGTACCGCGAAGCGCATCTGTTCGTCCTTGAGATGACAGATGCGCTATATAATTAGGAATGAGGAATGAGGAATGAGGAATAAGGAATGGAAATGGCGTTTGGTCGTTTCTATTTCCTGATTTCCAATTCCTGATCCCTGATTCCTCTATCAAGAGGAGGTTATTCCCATGAACATCCAATCCGCCAACGAGCTGCGCAGCCTGTTTTTGCGCTTCTTCGAGGAGAAGGGCCACGCCCGCATTCCCAGCGCGTCGGTCATCCCCGAGAACGACCCCACCGTGCTGTTCACCACCGCCGGCATGCATCCGCTGGTGCCCTACCTGATGGGCGAGAAGCACCCGATGGGCACCCGCCTGACCGACGTGCAAAAGTGCATCCGCACCGGCGACATCGACGACGTGGGCGACCCCAGCCACCTGACCTTCTTCGAGATGCTGGGCAACTGGTCCCTGGGCGACTACTTCAAGAAGGAAATGATTCCCTGGAGCTGGGAATTCCTGACCAGCCCCGACTGGCTGGGCCTGGACCCCGACAAGCTGGCCTTCACTGTGTTTGAGGGCGACGCCGACGCGCCCCGGGACGAGGAGGCCGCGAACCTGTGGCGCGCCCAGGGCGTGAAGGACGACCACCTGTTCTACCTGCCCAAGAAGCACAATTGGTGGGGCCCCGCCGGCATCACCGGCCCCTGCGGCCCGGACACCGAGATGTTCATCATCCGCGACCAGCCGCCCTGCGGCCCGGATTGCTCCCCCGCCTGCTCCTGCGGCCGGTACCTTGAAATCTGGAACGACGTGTTCATGCAGTACGAGAAGCAGAAGGACGGCACGTTTATCCCGCTGAAGCAGAAGAACGTGGACACCGGCATGGGCCTGGAGCGCACCTACTGCGTGCTGATGGGGGCCAATACCGTCTACGAGACCGAGATCTTCTCCGGCATCATCGGCAAGATCGAGGAGCTCTCCGGCAGGAAGTACGGCCAGGACGAGGAGACCACCAGGTCCATCCGCATCATCTCCGACCACATGCGCACCGCCACCTTCATCATCGGCGACGACCGGGGCGTCACCCCCTCCAACGTGGACCAGGGCTACGTGCTGCGCCGCCTGATCCGCAGGGCCGTGCGCCACGGCATGAAGCTGGGCATGCCCGCGGGCTTCACCTGCGAGATCGCAAAGGTCATCATCGACCAGTACAAGGCGGTCTATCCCGAGCTGGAGCGCAACGGCGCACACATCCTGGAGCAGCTGAAGCTGGAGGAGGACCGCTTCCAGAGGACGCTGAAGAAGGGCCAGGCCGAGTTCGAGAAGGTCTACGGCAACATGATGAAGAAGCGGGAGGCCTTCGCTGCCCTGAAGGCGAACAAGGCCGACCCCGACGCCGTGGCCGCGGCGCTTCGCCAGCTGCCCCCGAGCCCGGACAACAAGCCCATCATCGAACAGGTGAAGGACGGCACCGTCTCCGACGAAACCATCGACAACCTGCTGAAGGCCACCGAGAAGATGGACGGCCGCAGCGCCTTCAAGCTGTACGACACCTACGGCTTCCCCATCGAGATCACCGAGGAGATGGCCGCCGAGAAGGGCATCGAGGTGGACGTCGAGGGCTTCCAGGAGCGCTTCAAGAAGCACCAGGAGAACAGCCACGCCGGCGCGGAGCAGCGCTTCAAGGGTGGCCTGCAGGACCACAGCGAGCAGACCACGAAGCTGCACACCGCCACCCACCTGCTGCACGCGGCCCTGCGCAAGGTCCTCGGCCCCGAGGTGGCCCAGAAGGGCAGCAACATCACGCCCGAACGCCTGCGCTTCGACTTCTCCTTCGGCCGTAAGATGACCGACGAGGAGAAGAAAGAGGTCGAGCGTTTGGTGAACGAATACATCCAGGCCGCCGCGCCCATCACCTGCGAGGAGATGACCGTGGCCGAGGCCAAGGCCCAGGGCGCCATCGGCCTGTTCGAGTCGAAGTACGGCGAGCGGGTCAAGGTGTACACCATGGGCGAGTTCTCCAAGGAGATCTGCGGCGGCCCCCACGCCAGCAACACCGGCGACCTGAAGTCCTTCAAGATCAAGAAGGAGGAGGCCTCCTCCGCCGGCGTGCGCAGGATCAAGGCCACGATCGGGGAATAACGGTATAAAAACAGCACGAAAAGTCCCGTAAAGGAGAGGCTCACAGCATGGAGAATACGTTTGATTTGGCCTATAGTTCCTATGGTGAATGGACTTCTGACCAGTGCAACCGAATGCTGGATGCCCTTCGCAGGCGGCTTGTCAACGAACAGGAAACAGCGCTTGAACAAGCAGGCTTGTTTGAAAGTGATCCGCTTTTTCAGCCCATTACCGAGCGCCAGTTTCGACAGGAGCTTATGGATGCACAGGCGTCGTACAAACAGGGAGACTACGTGGATGCTTTGTCGTTCTGCGATGAAATGGAGCGCCGCGCATGAAAACCTATCGCGTCGTCATCGTCGGTCCGGCGCAGAAGCAATGGCGCAATTACTATGATCGTATACTCAACGCCTGCGGCCAGCAACCGGCGGACAACACCCAGGCTGACCTCAGGGCAACCATTGTCGATTTGATGCGTACGGCTGGCAGCCGACCGTTGTATTATTAAGAACCGATTGCCGCTGCAATGGGATATCGTCGCATCAATTTCGTGGAAGGTCATCACTTTTTCATGCTTTACAGAGTGGTCGGTGATGAAGCCGTCATCGAATATGTGGCCAATTTCCGCAGAAGCGTGCGAAAGATGATACAGGATACCTTCTGATTGTGCGTGAAAGGCATGAAGTGCATGAGGCTTGAAGAATCTGCAACAGCAGGGGCGCCGTATCGGCGCCCCTGCAATCTTTTGATACCGCCCCGATTTTTCTATGTAACCATTCGCCCCTCCCGCTCCGTCTAATCCATGTAGCTACAAACACAGGAAGGATGAACGCGCATGACCGCCGATGAATTTGCCCGCCGGGTGGAGGCGCTGAAGCCGGTGATGTATCGGGTTTGCCGCGCCCAGCTTAGCGAGCCCCACGACCGCGAGGACGCCGTCCAGGAGGCCGTACTCCGCGCCTGGGAAAAACAGGATGGCCTGAGGGAACCCAAATTCTTCGAGACCTGGTTCATACGCATACTCATCAACGTCTGTCACGACATCCAGCGGCGCAACCGGCGCACGGTGGCCATGGACGCCCTGCCGGAGCGCGAACCAGAGCCGGATCACCGAGACCTTCTCCTGGCGCTGAGGGCCCTCAACGAAAAGCAGCGCATGTGCGTGCTGCTGCACTACATCGAAGGCTACAGCGTCCGGGAGGTCGCCGGAATGCTGGGCATCGGGGAGAGCGCCGTCAAGGTGCGGCTGATGCGCGGGCGCAACAAGCTCAAAGAACTGCTGTCGGAGGAGGTGTTCAAATGATTCGCAGGGAGGATTTCATCGACGCGTTGGGCATGCCGGATGAGGGCTTCACGAACGCCGTGGACGCCGCCCTCCGGCAGGTGAAGGAAGGGGAGGCAAGACCCGTTATGAAGCGAAAGATGACATTGACCGTGCTGGCCGCCGTGCTGGCCGTGATCGCCCTGACCGGCGCGGCGCTGGCCGTGGGGCTGAACCTGTTCGACCACTTTGGAAGGAACGACCGACGCCTGCAGGTGGTCGCGCCGGAGGCCGCGCTGATGGTCAACGACGCCGTGGAGGTCACCACCGACGCCCTGGGCGTCTCAAGGGCGCGGATCGACAGCGGCTATTACGACGGACAGAGCCTGATCGTGGCCTACACCCTCGACAATTACCAGCGCTATGAGGACTTTGAACCCACCGGGGCGGAGCTGGCGGAGATGACCGAAAACAGGGATTACCTGCTCGAAGCCTTTGGAATCGAGGGGGACCCCGCTGCCACCGAAGCCCTTCGGGACGCCATCGACCGGAAGCAGCCCTATGGCGTGGTGGATTACACAATCGCCGTCGGCGACCGCTGCTCGACCACGGGGGGCGTGACCCTGCCCCTCCATGCCGTGGCCATGGAGGACGGCGAGGAGGGCCTGCTCTACTGCATCCAGGAGTTTGAGACGCCACTGCCGGAATCCGCCCGGGATCTCGACAGCCTGAACCTCACCCTGCCGGTGGAGCTGTCCACCTCCTGGTACTGGTTCGACGGGGAAACCTGCTACGAGAAGCATGACCAGCAGCCCCTGGCGGCGCTGACCGTCGCCGTCAGCCGGTCTGAGACCGAAACCCGAAGCTACAAATGGGAGGGCAAAATCAACGGCGCGAAGGTCAGCGCCAGGGCCGAGGCGTCCGCCGTGCACATCAAGCTCTATATCGACGCGGAGGCGGGCGCTTTCCCCGATCCCGCGACAATCTGGCCGGAGGCCGCCAAGGCGGACGACACCTGGTACAGCTTCGTCCTCACGGATTCGAGGGACATGGAATACCGCTTCTCCGGAGGGATAGAGGGCGAGGGCACCCTCGAGGCGGAATACGACGGCCTGGGCTACCTGCCGGACGACCTCACCCTGACGGTGTGCGTGGACGGGGAGGGGGAGTGGAACGGTAAGAACCACACCCTGCCCGGGTTCCCGGTGACGCTGAAGGCGGAATGAGACGATAAAAATGGGCCGTTCCAAAGCCGATATCGGCTTTGGAACGGCCCATTGCTTTCTCACAGCTCCTCCAATTCCTCCAGTTCGGGCACGTTGTCCCCGTCGAAGACCTCCTTGCCCAGCTCGGTGACGCGGATCGGTCCGGCCTGGCCGTACTGGTACAGCTGGTCGAAGAACTCGATGGCGGCGCGGATCTTGGTGCGCAGCAGGTAACCTCCGGCCTCGGTGGCGGCGTAGACCGTCTCGCCGCTGACCTCCGGGTGCCAATCGTAGGCGCGGCCGTGGAAATCCTGTATGCTCAGCAGGATCTGCAAAATCTCCTCCCGGGTCAGCGGGGCCAGCTCCGGGGCGTTGAGTATGGCGTTCAGCGTGGCGTTGGCCGCCTTCAGGCTCTCCGGGTCGGCGGAGAAGGCGGCTTCGACGCTCGCGAATTCCTTCTTCTTGTCGATCACGTCCTCGGCGAAGGAGGCGCTGAACGCGAACAGCGACAGCACGCCCTCCAGCCGCGCAGCCGGCTTCAGGAAGGCCTGCATCGCGCGGTAGCTTCGGGCCCGCGCCTGCTTGCCCATGCGCCCGATCAGCTCGGCCTCGTCGAACAGCAGCACCCAGCCGTCGTAGCCCAGCAGCCTGAACAGATGGCTGGTGAAGTAGAAATAGTCCATGCTGTGCTTGCGCTTGCTGAAGTTCTGGTTGAACTTCGCCGGCTTGCCGGTGATGCGCCGGAAGCTGCGCTTGATGACCGCGCCGGTGGTAAAGCTGCCCTCCAGGTCGGCGAGGAACAGCGCGCGCTCGTCCTCCTCCTGGGTGCCCAGGAAGGCCTTCAGCAGGAAGTACAGCTTGTCGGTATCCAGCTCCCGGGCGGCGTAGGCCAGCAGCTCGCCGGCGACGCTGCTGCCCTGGGTCAGCTCCTCCAGCTTGGCGCGAAAGCCGGGCTGGCTCGCCCCGGGCAGGTAGGTGTTGGCCATCAGCTTCTGGAACAGCATCCAGGGCTTGTCGACGGGCGATTCCTTGCCCAGGGACACGTAGGACACCACCATGTTCGACGCGGTGGCCTGGCTGAACACAGTGTTCAGCAGGTGCGTCTTGCCCTCGCCGTAGCGCCCCGTGAAGATCGTTCCCTCCGAGTGCCCGGACTGGCGGACGGCCTCCATGCGATCGTTGAGCTTGCGCAGCATGGCCGGGCGCGCTTCGGAGAAGTACGCGCCAACGGCCCGGGAGGGGATGCCGGAGCGCAGCGCCTCGATGATGTGCCGGGCGTTGAAGTCAGTCATTTTGCGCGCCTCCCTCCAGCAATTGCCGATTGACCAGATAGGGCAGGCCGAGCCCGCCGTACTGGCCCCGGTCGATGATTTCCCCCGCCTGCGCCTCCGTGAGAGGATTCGCGGCGTATCCTGCCCCGGCCAACACGTCTGCCAGCCTTTCTGACATCTCCACCAGCACCGGGGCGGTGTAGTATTCGTCGGCGTAGCGGTCCAGGTCGATGATGTCGGCGAAGCGGTTGAAGCGGGTGCTGACCACCTCGCTCTGTATGCGCATCCACAGCGCCTGATAGGATTTCATGCCGTAGCTCTCGTCGTCCATCAGCGACCGGTCGAAGACCATCAGGAACATCACATAGCGCATGCTGTCGATGTCGTCGATCAGCTGTCGGATGCTCTCATAGGTGTCCTCCCGGCGCAGCTTGGTGTAGCGGATGACCTCGCCCTGGGCGCGGTTGAGCAGCGCTTCCATGTCGTCTATGACGATCAGCAGCCCCGGATGCCCGCCCAGGTGGACGACCTCGGCCAGCGAGCGCAGCAGGTGCCGGGCGTTGTAGCGGGTGACGCTGTTGGGGGAGAGCCCCAGCGCGCGCAGCTGGGCCAGCCGCACTGTCTTGTCGCCGTGCATGAAGGCCAGTATCAGCTCGCGGCTGGCGGGCTCGAGGGTGGGGTGGCCCAGCAGGTCGCCGGTCAGCAGCGAACAGCAGGCGGCGAAGCAGCTGTCCAGCATGGGATTTCGGGTGAAGTATTTGCGCAGCGCGTTGCGGATCTCGCCCTTGGAGATCGGGTCGCCCTCGCCGCGCTCGGACAGGTAGTCCATCAGCTTTCGCCCCTCGCCGATCTGCGCCGGGTCGTAGCCGAGCTCACGGGTGATCTGGTCGGCGCAATCCCGAAGGACCCGTTCGATGTCGCACTGACCCAGGATCTGCAGATAGATTTCCCGGAAGTCGTGCAGCCAGACGTCCTTGGCCGAGAAGCTGACCGTCAGGTAACCCAGCGCCTTCGCCTGCTCCAGCATGACCTGGGCGAAGTGGGTCTTTCCACAGCCCGGCCTTCCGGTGGCGAACTTGATCTTGCTGCCGCCCAGGGGAATGTAATCGCGCAGGTACTGGTCGCGCAGGAAATCCGTCAGCGAGTCCAGGCCGGTCGTCGTCGCGCCGAGGATCGCGCCGGGGCCGGGGGCTTCGCCCCGCAGCAGGCGCGAGAGCGCCTGTTCAGAGGTGTTCACTTGGCAGTCGTCTCCTTTCGATGGCAGGGATTACCGGAGGGCTTTTTAATCCTCCGCCTCGTTCAGCGGGCGCAGCGTGTTGATGTAGGATTCCACGCCCGAGCGGCTGAGCACGCGGATGCCGGACGCGCCGTCCCGGCTGGTGCCGAAGGCGTAGCGGGTGCCGCTCTTACTGACCCAGGCCTCCGTGCCCGCCTCGTACAGCCGGGCCAGGTCGAAGGCGAACTGCTGGGCGTCGTAATCCCTGCGGGCCCGGGCGGTGGGCACCATGTATTTGTAGATCTTGCTCAGCGCCTGGGTGCTGCCGATGCGCGCGCCGGTCTTCAGGCAGGCGGTCTCGTAGGCGTCCGCTAGCTCGTTCATGAAGGAGGCCGCCTTGAAGCTGCCGGCGTAAAGCTTCGTTTGCTCGGCCTGTATGGTATCGGCCACGTAATTCGGGCGGAAGCTGGCCAGCTTCTTGCGGTTGAGCCATACCTCGGCGGGGTGCTCCGCGTCGCCCAGGACGCGCACCTTGATGGGGAACATCTCATAGACGCCCTTTTCCCCGCGCACGTCGATGTGACGCTGGGCGCAGGCCTCCAGCAGCTGGCGCGTGAAATCGCCGTCCGCAAAGTAAGCCTGGGTATCCAGGCTGTCCAGCTGGGCGGTCAGGGCGCTTGCGCTGTCCCTGAGCTTTTCAATGCTCTCCGACAGCCCCGCAGCCAGCTTTCTGGCCTCCGTCAGGTTGCCGATGCCGGTATTTTTGGCGATGTTCTTCTGGGCCTTGACGATCGCGCCGGCGCCGTCCTTCAGTGCCTTCTCCATCGGCTGCAGCGCCGCGTAGAATTCCTCATAATTGCTCATGCTTCGATACCTCTCTGTCTGTTTTGTTGTCGTATAAAAACAGTATAAATGCAAATAACAAATAATTCAAGCAAAACCTTGCCAGTTCGGGGCTTATTTGATATATTAATAACAAAAGCGGTGAGGAGTGCGGTTCCATGGAGCTGTATCGCTGGCAGAGGGAGTGCCTGAAGGCCTGGCAGGACAATGGCTGCCGGGGCATACTGCATGTGGCCACGGGCGCGGGGAAGACGCGCTTCGCCCTGGCCGCGATCCAGGCGCTCCGCCAGCGCTGCGACAACCTCGAGGTCCGGGTGGTGGTGCCCACCATCGCGCTGGCCCGCCAGTGGCTGACGGCGCTGACCCACGGCGCGCCGTCGGAGGCCTGGCGGCCGGGTCTGTATGGCGGCGGACGGTGGGACGGGAGCGACCGCCGCGTGATGGTATACGTCGTCAACTCCGCCCGGGACGCCCTGCCCGCGCACATGCGCCGCGCCTTTGCCCTGGGGCATACCGTGCTGCTGATCTGCGACGAGTGCCACCATTGCCAGAGCCCGCAGAACCGGCGGGTGTTCGACTTTGTCACGCCTCAGGTGCTCTCGGGCGACCTGTACGCAAGCCTGGGCCTGTCGGCGACGCCCTTCGGCGGGGAGGACGACGGGATATTGAGGCGGGCGCTGGGCGAGGAGGTCTACCGCTACGACATCGACGCTGCCGTCTCGGACGGGGTGCTGTCGCCCTTTGCGGTGTGCGAGGTGTCCGCGCCCTTCAGCGCCGGGGAGGCGGCGGACTACCAGGCGCTCACCGATAGCCTGTACAAGCTGCTGAAAAAGCTGCTGGAGCTGTTTCCCTTTTTGAAGCCCATGGGCACGGAAGCCCGGCTTCGGGCCATACGCAGGCTGGCCCGGGACGCGGGCATGGATCCTGAGGATCCGGCGGCGGCGTACATGCTGCTGCTGTACCGGCGCAAGGAGATCAGCGTGCTGGCCGAGGCCCGGGTGCGCTGCTGCGTGGACCTGCTGGCGCAGCTGGAGAGGGGCGAGCGGATCCTGGTGTTCTGCGAGCGCATCGCCCAGGCGGAGCAGGCCGTCGTCGCGCTGCGCCGCAACCGGGGAGAAGGCGTGGGCATCTATCATTCCGGCATGAGTCCGTCGGCGCGGGCGCGGAACCTGGAGCGCTTTCGCACGGGCGAGGTGTCGGTGCTGGTCAGCTGCCGCTGTCTCGACGAGGGCATCGACGTGCCCGAGGCCTGCTTTGGCGTCGTGCTGAGTAGCAGCGCGGTGCCCCGGCAGCGCATACAGCGGCTGGGCCGGATCATCCGCACGGCCCCCGGCAAGGAGGCGGCCTGCCTGTACTACATATACATCCGCCAGTCCGCGGACGATGCCGCCTTCCTGCCGGGGCTGGAGAATTGTGAGACCTACGGCCTGCGCTACTATGACGGGGAGCAGTCCTTTTCCAACGAAGCCTATGAGCTGGCAGCCTCGGAGCTGCTGTCCCGGGCGGAGGGCCTGGAGCCGTCCCACCAGAGGGAGCTGCGCGACTGCCTGGTGGAGGGGCTGACCCGCGCGGACTGCCTGCTGCCGGCGGCGGCGCAGGAGCGCCACATTCGCGCCGCGGCCACGGTCCACCAGCGCAACTACTGGCGCTGCATGAAGAAGATCGGCGGGATGCTGCGGGGGACGGGGAAATGAACAATCGCCGGGCGTTCCTTTAAACACATGGAGACGGTTCTATTGTCCCACTTCCAACTGAAATTCTCGCCCGAATGGGACAGAAGAACCGTCCCCTTGTCCCACTCCTCCCTCCTTTTCGTGCTATTATTTTTTGAAATCGTCCGATTTATATTGCTTTCGTCGTTCTATTCTGGTATACTGGGTTCAGGGAAAGGAGGCGTTGTGCATGTCCATCACGGCCACCGAATTGAAAGCCAATCTCAGCAAGTATCTGCTGCTCGCCTCAACCGAGGATGTGTTTATCACACAGTACGGGAAAATTGTGGCGAAGCTGACCAACCCGTTTCAAGACAGGGTTGAGATCGCGGAGTCCCTTTTCGGCATTCTTCCGCAGACGATGACCCTTGAAGAAGCCAGGGAGGAGCGTCTGAGCGAAGTATGAGAGCGATCCTCGATACCAATGTCGTTGTGGATGTCCTTCAACGGCGCGAGCCCTGGTTCCAGGATGGCACCGTTATCTTCCGTGCCATTGCCAACAAGCAGGTCACGGGCTGCCTGACAGCGAAGCAGATCGCGGATCTTCATTTCTTCGCCAGAAAGCAGTTCAAAGGAGAAGAAAATGTTGACGCCAGGGCCAGGCAGGTCGTCGGAAAAATACTCTCCCTCTTTGAACTGATCGATACCCTTGGCATCGATTGCCAGAACGCGCTCGGCATCAATAATGGGGACTATGAGGATGCCATCCTGATTGAAAGTGCCGCCCGCGCCGGTGTTGAGTACATTGTTACCAGAAACCCCGCGCACTACAAAACGTCATCTGTTCAGGTGTACTCTCCCGCTGAATTTGTCCGCTTCA
>JAFRJF010000234.1 GCA_017432405.1 Clostridia bacterium
ACCGCCGCCTGGGCCGCCGGCTACACCGGCGCGGGCAGCCGCATTGCCATCATCGATACCGGCATCGACACCAGCCACCAGTCCTTTGCGGAAGAGCCCTTCACCTGGTCGGTGGGACAGGCCGGCGCCAGTGGTGAGCTGATGACCAAGGCGCAGGTACAGGCCCTGGCCGGCCAGCTCAACAGCGGCACCGCGAACTACGTCAGTGCCAAGATCCCTTACGGCTATAACTACGTAGACGGCAACACCACCATCGACCACCTCAGCGACAGCGAGGGCAACCACGGCTCCCACGTGGCCGGCATTGCCGCGGCCAATCGCTACATCGGCAGCGCCCACCAGGACGCGGCTGCCACGGTGGGGGCGGTGGGCATGGCCCCCGACGCCCAGCTCTTTGTGATGAAGGTCTTCGGTGTCGGCGGCGGCGCTTATGATTCAGACTACATGGTCGCCATCGAGGACGCCATGGTCCTGGGCGCGGACGCCTGCAACCTGTCTCTCGGCTCGGGCGATCCGGGCTGGAGCTTTGACAACACCTATCAGGATTACATGAACGGCTGGGCCGACGGCACGCACAACGGCGACATGGTGCTGACCATTTCCGCCGGTAATTCCTATGCCGCCACATCCTTCACCAATACCAGAGCGCCCTATATCGAGGACGTGTATACCCACACCGGCGGCAGCCCCGGCTCCTTCGTCAACAGCCTCTGTGTGGCAGCGGCCCAGAACACTCTGACCACGGGCACCCCGATGCTCTTTAACGGCACTCAGGACGTCTTCTACTACGAGTCCACCGCCGATGAAGACAGCGGGACGACCTACACGAACCCGGAGCTCTCCACCATCGTGGGCTCCTACAACTACGTATACATCGACGCGACTGGAACGCCGGAAGAGTTCAGCGCGGTGAATGGCGCTGTGAGTCTGTCCGGCAAGGTCGTGATCGTCAACCGCGGCGAGATCAACTTCTCCGAAAAGGGCAACAACGCCAAGAGCTACAATCCCAAGGCGGTCATTGTTGCCAACAACATGGATGGGACCATCCTGATGAATCTGGCGGATTACACCGGCACATTCCCCATGGTTTCCATCACGCTGGAGGACGCCAACCAGATCAAGGCCGGCGGCACTGCCCAGAGCGTGAACGGCATCAGCTATTACACCGGCAGCATGCAGGTCACCAACAACTACAAGGAAGTCGTGATCGACCGCTCTCAGGCCACCATCACCGACTTCAGCTCCTGGGGCGTTCCCGGTTCCCTGCTGATGAAGCCGGAAATCACCGCCCCCGGCGGCGACATCTATTCCGTTTACGGCACTGCCAAGAAGCCCAGCGGCGGCAGCGAGGGCGGTGCTGAGGCCTACGTGAGCTACAGCGGCACCTCCATGGCGGCGCCCCATATGGCCGGTCTGACCGCGGTGCTGGCCGAGCGCATCCGGGAAGAGAACCTGAAGGAGAAGAACCCTGGCCTTGGCAGCTACAGCATTCGCGCCATCACCCAGAGCCTGATGATGTCCACCGCCACGCCGATGGCGCCGGACGGGGAGTTCCTCTCCATCCTGCAGCAGGGCGCGGGCCTTGCGGAAGTGAGCAAGGCGGCCAGTTCCAACTCCGTTATCATGATGGATCCCGCCAACAGCGGTCTCACCGGCCTGACCGGCGCCGCTGCCGACGGCAAGGTGAAGGCGGAGCTGGGCGACGATCCCGCCCGCAAGGGAGATTACAGCTTCGGCTTTACGGTCTATAACCTCAGCGACGAGGACATTACCTTTGATGTGAACACTGAGGTGTTCACCCAGGCTGTTGCGGGCGAGTTCATGTCCAACCACACAGCCATCCTGGGCGTCAGCGCCACCAAGTGGTGGGCGCCCCTGGACGGAGGCAGCGTTCCCAATCTCCACGACGTGAACAAGGACGGCAGGACCGACGAACTGGACGCCACCGCCATCCTGGACTATGTGAGCGGAGAGAAGGAAGCGGAAGAGCTGGACCTGGCGGTGGCCGATCTGGATCAGGACGAGCGCATCTCCTCCCAGGACGCCTATCTGCTGCTGGGCTTTGCTGCCGAGCAGGGAAGCGATACCCAGGACGGTCTGGTTCCCGCCCACGGCAGCCGCTACTGCGCGGTACGCATCACCCTGCCCGCCGGAACGAAGGGCGATCTGGACGGCAGCTATCCCGGCGGTGCCTTCCTGGAGGGCTTCACCACCGTGAAGGCCGTGGGCACCACGAAGGATGGCGGCGTCTACACCGACGAGCACTCCATTCCCATCCTGGGCTTCTACGGCTCCTGGACCGACGCCAGTATGTTCGAGACCACCTCTTACATCGAGGGCCTTTACGGCAGCGAGCAGCTGCCTTACTCCGGCAACAGCGATACCAACTGCATGCGGCTGCAGATGAACGGAGCCACCGTGAAGTTCACCGGCAACCCCTATCAGGTGGAAGGCAGCCGTGTTACCGACTTCCCCAGCGAGCGGCTTGCCATCAATTCCAGCACCAATATCCAGAGCATTGCCTATAACCTGATCCGCTCCGCCGGCACCACCGGCTTTGCCGTGAGCAGACTGGAGAACGGAGAGATCACCGAAGTGCTGGGCTCTTCTGTGGTCGGCAATGAGGTCACCGGCCTCTGGTACTATGTGAACCAGGCCACCTGGCAGAATACCGGCACCAAGCTCTACACCATCAATAAGAATCCCGCAAGCTACGGCCTTGCCGAGGGCGATACCTTCCGGATCGGCTTCTATGCCATTCCCGAGTACAACGCCATGCTGGTGAACGACAGCTACAACACGGGCACCGCCGGCATGCTCGACCAGGCGGGCTTCAACAGCCTGCTGCTGAGCGGCGAGCTGGGTAAGGGCGCCTTTGTGGGCTATGACTTTACGGTGGACAACACCGACCCGCAGATCCTCAGTGCAAACCTGGACGGCACGACCATCACCGTGAGCGCCGCCGATAACCAGAACCTGGCCTATGTGGCCGTGCTGAGCCTGGACGGCGAGACCATCTATGCCGAGGACGTCCCCGCCATGCCCACCTGCGAGCTGAGCTTTGACGCCAGCGAAGCCATCGCCAACGCCCACGGGTATGTTGCGGTGTTTGCCGGCGACTACGCAGGCAACGAGAGCGCCATGGCCGTGAAGGTCAACGACAACACCTGGGAAGAGAAGACGGTCTATGTGCTGAGTGACACGCTGACTGCCGGTGAGGATTACCT
>JAFRJF010000235.1 GCA_017432405.1 Clostridia bacterium
CGGCGAAGATTCCCCGAGGATGTGGCTTCGCGGCGCGCTGGTGGTGGTCGCCATCGCGGCGCTGCTGGGGGCCTTCGGCCTGCAGGGCGGGCTGCAGCGGCCGCAGCTGAAGCCGGTCAACCTCGCCGGCATCGCGGTGATGGTCGTCGGCTTGCTGATCGCCTTGTTCGGCGGCAGGATCGCCCGGAACCGGCCGGAGGTCCAGCCCTTCGTCAGGCTTGGCGGCGTGCTGGTCTGCGGCGTCGGCGCGGCGATGGTATTTAAATAATTCGGAAATGTAGCGGTGCCTGTCAGGCGCCTCATGGCGGCAGATTGCCGCCGCTACACGGATTGACGTAGCGATGGTGTCTATACAGCTCAATTCAGATATGAGGGGAGAATACGGAAATGGAAAAACAGCAGGAATTCAACATGGAAAAGGTGTTCCAACCCAACCAGGTGGAGAGCCGGATCTATGACATGTGGGAGCACTCCGGTGCCTTCAAGCCCGTGGTGGACCCGGACAAAAAGCCCTTTGTGATCGTGATGCCGCCGCCAAACATCACCGGCCAGCTGCACATCGGCCACGCCCTGGACGAGATGCCCCAGGACGTGCTGATTCGCTATCACCGCATGAAGGGCGACCCGACGCTGTGGGTGCCGGGCACCGACCACGCCGCCATCGCAACCGAGGTGAAGGTGGTGGACGCCCTGCGCAAGGAGGGCCTGACCAAGAAGCAGATCGGGCGTGAAAGGTTCCTGGAGCGCACCTGGGAGTGGAAGAAGGAATACGGCGGCAGAATCGTGCGCCAGCTGCGCAAGCTGGGCGTGTCCTGCGACTGGAGCCGCGAGCGCTTCACGATGGACGAGGGCCTGTCCCGCGCCGTGCGGGAGACCTTCGTGCGCCTGTACGAAAAGGGCCTGATCTATCAGGGCAGCCGCATGATCAACTGGTGCCCCTGCTGCAAGACCTTGCTGTCCGACGCCGAGGTGGAATACGAGGCCAAGGACGGCAACTTCTGGCACATCCTCTATCCGGTGAAGGAGACCGGCGAGCTGCTGGAGCTGGCCACCACGCGGCCGGAGACCATGCTGGGCGACACCGCCGTGGCCATCAACCCCGAAGACCCCCGCTATGCCCACCTGCACGGCTGCCACGTGACGCTGCCGCTGGTGAACAAGGAGATCCCCATCGTCTGCGACGAGCACGCCGACATGGAAAAGGGCACCGGCGTGGTGAAGATCACCCCCGCCCACGACCCCAACGATTTCGAGGTGGGCAAGCGCCATGGCCTGCCGATGGTGCGGGTGTTCACCTACGACGGCTTCATGACCGGGGCGAAGGAGGCCGCCGAGAGCGCCGAGCTGATCGCCAGCGGCCGCGCCTCCGTGGACGAGCCCACCGTGCTGGACTGCGGCAAGTACGCCGGCATGACCACGATGGACGCCCGCAAGGCCATCGTCGAGGACCTGAAGGCCCTGGGCCTGCTCAAGCGCATCGAGCCCCTGAACCACGAGGTGGGCACCTGCTATCGCTGCCACACCGTGGTGGAGCCCATGGTCTCCAAGCAGTGGTTCGTGAAGATGAAGCCCCTGGCCGAGCCCGCCTGCCAGGTGGTGTACGACAGGAAGCTGCGCTTCATCCCCGAGCGCTTTGAGAAGACCTACCTGCACTGGATGGAGAACACCCGCGACTGGTGCATCAGCCGCCAGCTGTGGTGGGGCCACCGCATTCCCGCCTTCTATTGCGACGACTGCGGCGAGACCTTCGTCACCCGCGAGGACATCACCACCTGCCCGAAGTGCGGCAGGCCCGTCCACCAGGACGAGGACGTGCTGGACACCTGGTTCTCCTCGGCGCTTTGGCCCTTCTCCACGCTGGGCTGGCCCGAGCAGACCGACGACTTCAAGTACTTCTACCCGAACACCGTGCTGTCCTGCGGCTACGACATCATATTCTTCTGGCTGGCCCGCATGGTGTTCTCCGGCATTGAGCATACCGGCGAATGCCCCTTCGAGGTGGCGCTGATGCACGGCCTGGTGCGCGACGCCCTGGGCCGGAAGATGTCCAAGTCCCTGGGCAACGGCATCGACCCCATCGAGGTCATCGACAAGTTCGGCGCGGACGCGCTGCGCTTCTCCCTGGTGATGGGCGTGGCCCCCGGCAGCGACATCCGCATGAGCGAGGAGAAGATCGAATCCTTCCGCAACTTCGCCAACAAGATCTGGAACGCCAGCCGCTTCGTGCTGATGAACCTGCAGGGCTTTGAGCCGAAGGGCATCGACGTGGCACGCCTGTCCCTGGTGGACAAGTGGATACTGACCCGCTACCAGGACGCCGTGCGGGGCATCACCGAGAACCTGGAAAACTACGACCTGGGCCTGGCCGCCACCAAGCTGTACGACTTCGTGTGGAGCACCTTCTGCGACTGGTACATCGAAGCCGCCAAGCAGGGCCTGTATGCCGACGAGGGCGATACCAAGGAGACCACCCAGGAGGTGCTGCTCTACGTGCTCACCGGCATGCTGAAGCTGTTGCACCCCTACATGCCCTTCATCACCGAGGAGGTCTATTCCTACCTGCCCAATGTGGATGGCATGCTGATCAGCGCCAGCTGGCCCGAGGTGAAGCCGGAATACGACTTTACGGAGGAGGCCGCGCGCATGGAGGGCGTGATGGAGGTCATTCGCGCCGTGCGCAACCTGCGCTCTGAGATGAACGTGCAGCCCGGCCGCAGGGCCACCCTGATCCTCAAGCCCCACGACGGCTGGCGGGACGCGCTGGCCAGCGCCGAGGGCTACTTCAAGCGCCTGGCCAGCGCCAGCGGCATCGAGCTGATCGACGCCGGCGCGGCCAACCCGGAAAAATCCGCCTCCGTGGTCACCGAGCCCTGCGAGCTGTTCATCCCCCTGGGCGAGCTGGTGGACGTGGAGAAGGAGCTCAAGCGCCTGGCGAAGGACCTGAAGGGGCTGGAGGGCGAGATCGCCCGGGCCACGAAGATGCTGGGCAACCCCGGCTTCGTGAGCAAGGCGCCCGCCCACCTGGTGGAGGCCGAGAAGGAGAAGCTGGAGACCAACAAAAAGCTGCTGGAGAAGCTCAAGGCCCGCATCGCGGAGATGGAGAGCCTGAGGTAAGCGATAAGGATGTACCTACTCCCGACAATTGTAAATGATTGGCGGGAGCTTGTCTTGCGGAAGGATTGATGACCGGAAATACTGATTTATCGCGCTGTCGCGCAGGGATTAGGGAATAGGGATTAGGGATTAGGAGAAGCCGCGCACCGAGCCACGAGGAATAGAGCGACCGTTCCCGCGACGGAGCCGAGGTTTATTCGTGAGTTATAGGATGGTGTTTGTTTCTACCATGCGCCAGCCACTATTTCTAATCCCTCATCCCTAATCCCTAA
>JAFRJF010000236.1 GCA_017432405.1 Clostridia bacterium
AAACTGCACATTCTCAAGGGCTGTCAGGTTGGGCATCAGGTTATAGGCCTGGAAGATAAAGCCCACATATTCCCGCCTGAACCGGGTCAGCTCCGCGTCCGTGGGATGGGAAAAGTCCTTCCCCTCGATCATCAGCGTGCCACCCGTGAGGAAATCCATGCCGCCGACGATGTTCATCATGGTGGTCTTGCCGCAGCCGGACTCGCCCAGTATGATGACAAACTCGTTTTTGTAGATTTCGAGGTTGATCCCCTTCAGGACCTTCAGCACCTCGCCGCCGGAGGGGAATTCCTTCGTCACATCCCTGAGGACGGCGAGGAACTCCTTATTCTCCTTCAGATTGACCTTCAGGCCTTTCTCATCGATGGTCATGGCGGCCAGGGCGGCCATTTGTTCGCAGAACTGCAGGTCCACATCGTCGTAGACGCCGCCATCGGTTTTGTTGACCAGCTCTATACAGCCGAACACCTCATGCAGGTCGTTCAGCGGCACACAGAGCATGGTCCTGGTCACGACGCCGTTGTCGTCGAATACGGAGCCGTCGAATTGGGCCGCGTTCCCGCTATCCGTCACCAGCACGGATCGCCCGGTCTTGGTGACTACCCCTTCGATGCCCAGCCCGTTTTCAATGGTGACATCGGACAGGTCCACGGGGCCAATGTGAAAAACGCAGGTCAGCCGGTCGGTTTCCTTGTCCAACAGCCAAATCGCCCCCGCTTCGCTTTTCAGTGTATGGAAAAGGATTTCCAGGCTTCCTGACAGGGCGCTTTCGATGTTATCCTCCTCCAAAAGCTGCTCCATGATCGTCCAGGTAGCTTTGGTATAGCGCTTTTCCACAGCCACGCAAACCACTCCTTTCAGCGGCGCCTATCCTGATTGTCGGGATGAATGCCGCAGCCACAACGTCCAATCAACAGGGGGCGGGGTTACATTACTCACAATTATATATTATACCCTTCTTCTCGCATTCTGCAACAGGTGATTTCGGGAATAATATAAAAAATAATGTGTCAAACCGATCATGGTTTGCCGTATAAAAACGCACTGGCGTCCAATGGCCGCCCCATTGACAGAATTCATACAAAAACCGATTGACCTTGAAGCCTGTAGACATTACAATATAGGCGTATGATAAGAAATGGAGGTCATTCCATGCTGTTTACGAACGAAAGCGGCGCGCTGATCGCCCGGCGCATGGGCGAAACGCTGCGCATCGAGCCCTGGGGGAAGGATTCCCTGCGCTTCCGCGCCACCATGCAGCCCGCCATCGAAGGTGTGAACTGGGCGCTGTCCGAGCCAATCGGGGCCATCGAAGCGAAGATCGAGATCGGAGAGGAACCCCACTGGGTCGGGGACGGCACCGTGGACACCCGCCCCATCGCTTCCATCACCAACGGACGCATACGGGCCGTGGTGAACTTCGCCGGCGTCATCTCCGTCTACCGGGACGACCGGCTGATCCTGCGCGAGTACTACCGCGCCTACGAGGGCACGCTGTCCCGGGGCAGCCGCTGCCTGAAGGTGGTGAACCGGGAATGGAAGGGCAACATCGGCGGCAGCGAATACGCTCTGACCGTGCGCTTCGATCCCAACGACGGCGAAAGGCTCTACGGCATGGGCCAGTACCAGCAGCCCTACCTGGACCTGAAGGGCTGTACCCTCGAGCTCGCCCAGCGCAACAGCCAGGTCAGCGTGCCCTTCATGGTATCCAGCCTCGGCTACGGCTTGCTGTGGAACAATCCCGCCGTGGGCCGGGTCACCTTCGGCAGGAACCTGACCGAGTGGACCGCCCGGGCGACCCGCCAGATGGATTACTGGATCACCACCGCGGACGCGCCGAAGGCAATCCTCGAAAACTACACCGCAGTCACCGGCCGCGCGGGGATGTTCCCGGAGGATCTGATGGGCCTGTGGCAGTGCAAGCTCAGGTACCGCACCCAGGCGGAGGTGCTCTCTGTGGCCCGGCGCTACCGGCAGGAGGGCATCAAGATCGACATGATCGTGATCGACTTTTTCCACTGGACGGTGCAGGGCGACTGGAAATTCGACAGCACCTACTGGCCGGACCCCAAGGCCATGGTGGAGGAGCTGCACGCCATGGGGATCCGGGTGATCGTCTCCATCTGGCCCAGCGTGGATCGCAGGAGCGAACACTTCGATGAGATGCTGGAGCGCGGGCTGCTGATCCGCACCGAGCGGGGCGCGGCCCAGACCTACGACTACCAGGGCGACTGCGTGGAGATCGACGTATTCAACCCCGAGGCCCGGGAATACGTCTGGCAGATTTGCAAAAAGAATTATCTGGATCTCGGCATCGACGCCTTCTGGCTGGACAACTCCGAGCCGGATTACGGCGTCTACGACTTCGATCACTACCGCTACGCCATCGGTCCGGCACTGACCTGCTCCAACCTGTATCCCCAGCTGTACAGCCGCATCTTCTACGACGCCATGAAGGACAGCGGCGACGTGGTGAACCTGCTGCGCTGCGGCTGGGCGGGCAGCCAGAAGTACGGCAACGTGATCTGGTCGGGCGACGTGCCCAGCACCTTCGAGGCCTTCCGGGACCAGCTGCAGTGCGGGCTCAACATGGGCCTGGCGGGCATACCCTGGTGGACGACGGACGTGGGCGGCTTCATGACGGACGACGTGAACGACCCGGATTTCCGCCAGCTGCTGGTCCGCTGGTACCAGTTCGCGGTGTACTCCCCCGTCCTGCGCATGCACGGCGACCGCGGCCCCTACAACATCCCCCCGCTGGACGATCGCGACTGGGGCGGCGGCTACCTGCACACCGGCCAGCCCAACGAGCTGTGGAGCTACGGCGAGGCGATTTACGGCATACTGCGCAAATACTACGACATCCGCCTGTCCCTGCACGACTACATCCGAGACCTCTACGCCGAGGCCCATGCAAACGGCTCCCCGTTGCTGAGGGCCATGTTCTACGAGTTCCCGGAGGATGCGCGGTGCTGGGCGATTGAAGACCAGTACATGTTCGGCAGCCGGTACCTGGTGGCCCCGGTCTTTGAACTGAACCGGTTCGAGCGCGCGGTCTACCTGCCCGCCGGACAGTGGAAGCTGACGGCAAGCGGCGAGGTCTTCGAGGGCGGACGGACGGTAAGCGTGGCCGCGCCCATCGACTATATGCCGGTATTTGAGCGCATCGCCTGACGTTTCTTCCATTGCGTTGCAGAACAGAAAGGAGCGAACCCATGAACGATGTGATTCGCCAGCTCTACGGGCGAAAATCCGTCAGGGTATTCGAGGACCGGCCCATTGATGAATCCGTCGTCCAGGCCATTTTAAAGGGCGCAGCGATGGCCCCAACCGCCGGGAACCAACAGCTGTACACCATATTGCGCGTCACGGACCCGGCCCTGCTGGATCGCCTGGCGGAGTCCTGCGACCACCAGCCCTTTATCGCGAGGGGCAAGCTCGTCCTCGTCTTCTGCGCCGATTGCCTGAAGTGGTACCGGGCCTTTTGCGACGTGGGCTGCGCGCCCCGCAGGCCTGGCCCCGGCGATCTGCTGCTGGCCGTGGACGACGCGCTGATCGCGGCCCAGAACGCCGTCGTGGCCGCCGAGTCCTTCGGCATCGGCTCCTGCTACATCGGCGATATCATGGAGAATTGCCAGGCCCAGCGGGAGATACTGGGGCTGCCCGATCTCGTATTCCCCGCGGCCCTGCTCGTCTTCGGGTACCCGACAGAGCAGCAGAAGCAGCGCCCAAAGCCGGAACGGGTGGACATGCGCTTCATCGTGCATGAAAACCGCTATCAGACGCCCGACGAAGCCCGGCTGCGTCAGATGTTCGCCGCCAGAGCACCGGAGGGGCAGTACGCCGAATGGATGGCTGCCTTCTGCAACAGAAAGTATAACTCCGACTTCGCCCGCGAGATGAGCAGGTCTGTCGGAGAATACCTGAAGCAGTATGCATCGGAGTGACGGCGCCGCCGCTGTGGCTCGTGCGAGGTCACCCATTCCATATCCACAACAGCATCGGTCCCAAACAAACACCATGCCGGCTTTGCCGACATGGTGTTTGTTTGGGACTGCGACAACGTCGCGCTGCGCTTCCAGGCTTGCGCTTTCCGTCCGGCTATGCCGCGGGCGCCAGCGCCGCGTCCGCGCCATACTGCGCCTCCAGCGCATCGTAGGCTGCGATGGCGCCATCCAGCAGCGCCAGCAGGTCCGCCTCGGCGATCATGCCGTCCCCGTTCTCCGCCACGCCGTCAAAATGCAGCGGGTAGCGCACCGGCGGGTTGTCCAGGGACAGCTCGGCAAGGCTGCGCAGCTGGTCCGTGCTCTGGTAGATGAGCTCGACCGTCCAATACGCCTCGCCGTTGCCGTCCACCCAGCGGGAGAACGCCAGCTTCGCGCCGATGGGCGTGTGCTGCTCCACGGTGTCGGGCAGCAGGTAGGCCTCAACACCCAGCGCGGAAAGCACGCTGGCCAGGTTGGAATCGTGGCCGCAGAGGAAGCTGAACTGCCGTCCGTCCTGAGCCAACTCGCTGCGGATCTCCTGAAGCAGCGGATGGGCGGCGTTGACGGCGATCAGAGGCGTGCCAAAGAGCATATCCGTGTAGGTATCCACGATGGTATGCAGCTTGCGCCAGTCCTCCACGGTCAGGTCGTGGCCGAAGGCCGCCGCCCTGTCGTCCGCCATCTCGTAGAACTGGAAGGTCAGCGCGTCCGCCACGGAGGTGGCGGTCTTGATGGGGCCGGTCATGCCGGCCTCCTTGCCCTGCTCCAGTATGACGGTGGAATCGTCCTCCAGGAGGTTGCCATAGGTGCCCGCCTTATAGGCTTCGCTCTGTTCCATGTCGGTCACGTCCATCAGCAGCCCGATGGCGTCCAGCAGGCCCGCGTGGATGCCCTTCATGCCGGCCACGCCGCCCTTTTCGGCGATCTGATCCTGCACCGCCTTCGTGTAGGCCTCGGAGATGTAGGTCAGCGCGGGATTGAAGATCGGGTCCATGGTATTGTATTCCGCGTGCATCTCCACCGGCGCCACCGCCACCGGCAGCAGGCCCGCGGAGAAGTAGCGGGCGGTGGCCTGGGTGCGCTGCTTGGCATTGGCGTAGAACCGCACCGCGCCTTCCTCCGGATGATAATTCTCGGGGAACAGGCCCTCCTTTTCCAGCCACAGCCGGATATACTGGCCCATGCGGGTCTCCAGCATCGCGCCGCGCAGGCTCAGCTCGCTGGGGTTGCTGGTCCACTGGAACCACTCGTGGGGCGTAATGTTGCCCAGCAGCGAACCGCTGCCGGACAGCGGCGAGCGGATGTTGTGGCGGCTCAGCATCACCATCCTGTCAAGGGTATATTCCGCGCCGTCGCCTGCGTCGGCGGCCACAGGATCGTCCGCGTAGTCCTCCAGCCAATGGTAGCTGCCGGTCTTTTTGACGTTCTCGCCGTAGATGGTCTTCCAGTCGTCCCGCATGGAGATCACGTTGTAGCCCATGCCTTCCCACTTCTCGCGCAGCGACGGGCCCTTCTGGGAATTGCCGTATTCCCGGACGTCGTCGTCGGCAATCAGCTGGAAGACGGCGCTCCTGTAGCGGTTGTTGTGCAGGGCGTAGTTGTGCATGCTGGCGTCGCCGGAGCTGTTTCCAAAGGAGAGCACCGGCTGCCTGCCGATCTCCTGGGCGATCTGCACCACCTTGTTGGTCTTCAGATCCTTGATGATCAGCCTGTCCGTGCGCACAAGGGTGTCCTTGTCGGTGAACTCATACAGTATGCCGTCCGTGTCGCCCTGGTCCCTCGCCTCCAGCGCGGTATCGGAGCCGATGATGTTCTCTGGGGGAATGCCCAGTATGTCCTCGGCGAAGGCGCGATAGATGAAGCGGTCGCTGCCCGTGACCACGTAGCACTTGAAGCCGTTGTCCCGGAGGTACGCCACCACCTGAGCCATGGGCCGGTAGTAGGCCTCGGCGTAGGTCATGCCCTCAAAGCCGTCTGCCTCGTGGGCCAGGACGCCCTTGACGAAGTCGGCATACTCGTCCAGCGTCATGCCGGCGAAGGCCCTGGCCTGGTGGTAGGAGAATTCGTAATCGTAATCAGCCGGGAAGGACTTGTCCGGCGCGTGGTCCCGGGACATGCGCCCGAATTCCAGCATCTCTGCGTCCGGCTGATAGCTCGGGTCCCGAAGGATGCGCTCCACAAGCAGCACCACCTCGAGGTAGGTCGGGAACAGCTCGCCCACCAGCGTGCCGTCCATGTCGAAGGTGGCAATGCGGCTCTCTGGCGGGATGTAATCCGGCGAGGCCTCGTCCGTCACCGCCTCCACGTAGTCGGTCAGCGCCTTCAGCGACGCAGCATCCGCATTCCACAGGGAAAACGGCGACTCCGACGCCTCCGCGAGGGCGAAGCCGTTGACGGCGGTGAGCGCCAGCAGGACGGCCAGGAGAATCGATATTCCGCGCTTCAGGTTCTTCATCATGCATACCTCCCATGAACAGCTGTTACGATGCATTGTAGCATTATATTATGTTATTTATGTTAAAAAGCCCCCTGAAATCCAAAATTCAGGGGGATAAACGATTATATCAGGTTCCTGTTCAAGTGCTCACTTCGACTGTTCAAACAGCCAGTCCCGCACGGCCTCCAGCTTGTAGGCGTAGTCGAAGGAGGTCATGTGCTCCCCCGCGCCGGTGTTGCCCGTGCTGCCGTCCGTGGTGGTGGAGCCCAGCGTAAACGTGACGAAGTTGGCGCTGTTGCCCTCGGCCAGCATATTGGCGACCGCGGCGTTCTGGGTGTCGGCGTCATACTGGGCGCTCCACTCGCTGTGGCTGTAGGCCGCGCCGTCGGCTTCAAAGACCTCGATCAACCCGGCCTGCCCGGCGGAGGCCTTCGGGTCGCCCGCCGCGACGACATAGAAGAAGCTGTCGTCCTCCAGCACATTCAGTATGCTGTTGTCCCACTGGCTGCCCACGAACAGAGAGGCCGCGAACAGGTCGGGATAGGTGGCATTGAGGTAGAACGAGGTCATGCCGCCCATGGACTGGCCCGTGGTGTAAAGCCAGTTGGTGTCGATGCTGTATGCCTCCGCCAGCGACTGGATCAGCCGCACGGCCACCTCGATCTGATCGGAGTGGTTGAAGTCGTCGTCCACCACGGTCTCGGTGAACACAGGCACCACCACGAAGGCAGGGTGCTTGGCCTGCTCCTCCTCCGTGGCCCAGATCAGGCCGCCCCAGCCCTGGGTCAGCACATAGTCGGCGTCCCTGCCCACCACACTGGCATCCGGGATGAACTGGATCAGCGGATAGCTCCGGGTCTCGTCATAGTTCTCCGGGACATACAGCTGGTATTGCAGCGTCGTGCCGGTTTCTGCGTCCTCATAGGCCAGCAGCTGGAACTTCGGCGCGACCTCGGCGATCATCGCCTGAAGCTGGGCGTCAGAGGACTTGTCCGCCTGTCCGCCGCCCATGCGGCCGCCGCCGTTGGGGCCGCCCGCACCGCGCTCGCCGTTGGGTCCGCCGCCGAAGCCGCCCCGCGGCCCTTCGCCCTCGGCCAGCGCCGCCATACCCATCGCCATCATCGCGACCACAAGCACCATGCAGAACAAACGCTTCATTTTCCTTTACCTCCTCGGAAGTATCCGGACTTACGCTTGCGCCGCACGATACCCCGTCTGTATTTCAGGCTCTCTCGCCTGCTGTGACGAGAGTATAGCAGGGCATCCTTAAACCAAGTTAAAGCGCGTGTGATTCTCCAGAGAATCCGCGGCCAAGATTGCATAAATATTTATAGTTGACACAAATCAGAAAAAGTGATACAATGGTTTTGTAACAAACGTGATGGGTTTTTGCCTCATTCACGTCAGTTCGCGCAGGGCCGTCGCGCAGACAGCGGATATGCGCGTTCCCGGCCGTGCATCCGGGTTCAACAACTCAGAAGAGTATTTTTACGAGGAGGGACATCCAATGAAGAAACTGATTTCCATGCTGCTGGTATTGTCCGTAGTACTGGCGCTGGCGGGCACCGCGTTGGCCGCCTGTGATTTTGAGAAGGGTCAGTATGTGGAATTCAAGCGCGATTCCGCCGCCTACAACGCCGCCAAGTCGAGCAAGAAGACCAACAACGTCGTGCTGAAGGGCTCCATCGCCGAGGTGCGCTGCGTGAAGGGCGACTATGTGAAGCTGCTCGTGAACCGGGTATCCAACATCGAGAAGTGGTTCAAGGCCTGCGACCTGAAGGTCGCTGACACCGACATCATCCTGGTCGTCTGGGCCAAGGGCGGCAAGGGAATGTCCTTCAAGGCCGGCAAGATCCTGACCGACAAGAAGGCCCTGCATGGAACCGTCAAGGTCACCGGCCACACCAACCTGCGCAAGACCCCCAGCCTGCATCTGAAGAGCCAGGGCGTCGTCGAGAAGGGCAAGTGCCTGAAGCTGACCGGTCGCTTCGCCGCCGATAACCGCCAGGTCATCTGGGTGGAAGTGAAGGAAAAGTGCAAGAAGCTCTGGATCTCCCAGATCTTCACCAACCTGAGCCAGGAAACGGTCCTGCTGCTGTACGACGAGCTGTATGCTTAAAATAATCCGGGCCTTGATGGCCCGCACTGCCTGAAGGCGGCATCCTGTCGGAGCTGAATCCGCAGAGCTCCGACCCGCCGCCTGACGGAAACGGACGCTTCCGAGCGATTCCGTGTATCGAAAAGCACAACGCTATTCCCCCTGTCGAACCGCGTCACGGTTCGACAGGGGGAATTACTATGCCAATAACTGCGCGTCCCTTCACGCCATCCGCTTCTCGATGGTCATTTCCACCGTCCGGCCCAGGATGCTCACCTTCACGTCGTCCGCCACCCGGGACACGACCGACTTTTCCAGCTCGTCCCAGGCCTCCTGGCTGCCTTCGGCGTTCTGTTCCCGATACTGCCTGAGCTGCTTGCGGTAATCCTCCATGGACCACTGATAGCTGCCGTACATCTGCGGCGCGCCGCCGACACGCTTTACGAGCGGATATTCGTGACCGGCGTTGACGCAGGTCATCGCGCCGTCACGGATATCCAGTATGCCCATCCACACCGTCACAAACATGCCGGATTCATTCTTGTCGCACAGCTCTTTATTGACATCCTCCATGATCCGGGCCGGCGTGCCGCCCTGGCAGGCGCGATAGTGGATGAGTACCTTCGCAGACATCATCATCAGCGCGGCAGGCACCCCCTTGTCGGACACGTCCGCGATCAGCAGCGCCAGCAGGACTGACAGCAGCACCGCTTCGATCAGTATGGACAGTCAGGACAGTATGCGGTTTACCGTGTGCGCCGTCTTTTCCGGGATCTTCAGCATAAAGGCCCCGTATCTCCAGAACAGGATCACGATGAAGCAGTTGTCCAGAAAGAGCAGCGCGTTGGCGATGACATTCACCGCTACAAGGCCCGCCCGTCCCTGCACCAGCCAGGCGAGCGCATCCAAAAACAGGCCCACCGTATCTGCCACCAGCAGCTGGGCAAAGAGTGCCGTATGGGTTTCAGCGCTGTCGGGGTCCTGCATATAGCAATAATAGATGATCGCGCTGACCATGATGCTGAAGGACTCGACGCCCACGCTGAACGCCGTCAGAAGGTCAGCGATTCCACGAAGCACAGAAGCTCCGAAACCCACCGGCGACTGCTCTCACAGGCCCCGCTGCCAAAGCGGCTGCCTATCTGCCCTTTGCGCAGTACGCAGCCCATAATGAATATAACGGCCAGGGGCGGCAGGTTGCGCCGCCCCCTTTGAATATCGGCATGCTATTTCTTCTTTGACATGTGCTTTACGGTGTAGATCGCCAGCGCGATGGAGAATACCAGGCCCGCCGCGGCGACCAGGGGCTGGCCGTCCGGGGTCTTGGGATTGATGTCCGCCGTGGACAGTATCGCCGAGCCCAAGAACAGCACGCAGGCGAACAGCGCCAGCACGATGCTCTTTGCCGTGTCCCCCAGGCTCTTCAGAATCTCCTCATAGCCCGTCAGCTCGAAGTTCAGCTTCAGCCTCCCCTTCACCGCGTTGTTCAGCGCGTCGTAGGCCAGGCCCGGCATCTTCTGCACCTTCTTGCCCAGCTCCAGGACGTCCTTGCCCGCCGAGATCAGCTCCTGCTCGATGCTGAAGCTCTTGCGCATCCGCTCCATGATCCTGTCCGTGATCTGCTTGAACAGATTCAGCTCCGGGCACAGCTGCTCGATCACGCCCTCGATCGTTGCGATGGAACGCACCAGCATCGTGTACTTACCCGGCAGCGAGATGTGGTGCTTCGCCGCCAGGTCCGTGATCTCCGTCAGCAGCGCCGCCAGGTCCAGCTCGTCCAGATTCGTCACGTTCATGTACTTGTCGAACATCATGTCCGCGTCCTGGATCAGTTTGTTGCGGTCGGTCTTCGGCGACGTCGCGCCCATGGACATGATCGCGTTCACCAGCGCGTCCAGGTCCCGCTCGATCAGCGACATGATCAGCGACTGGATGAGGTTCACGTCCGAATCCTCGATCCGCCCGATCATGCCGAAGTCGATCCAAACCGGCTTGCCGTGGCTGATCATGATGTTGCCCTGGTGCGGGTCGCCATGGAACGTGCCCACGTCCAGCACCTGGTGGATGTAGTTGTCCAGGATCACCGAGCCGATCTGCTCCGGGTCATACCCCTCCTCGATCAGCCGGTCCCGCTTGGCGATGGAATAGCCGTCCACAAACGTCATCGTGAACAGTCGCTCCGTCGTCAGCTCGTCGATCACCGTCGGGCAGGTGATCTTCTCCTCGTCGTCGATGCAGTTCTCCTTGAAGAACTTGGTGTTCTCCGCCTCCACGCGGAAGTCCAGCTCCTCGTCCTCCACCTTTTCCAGCTCTTCGATCACCGACAGCAGGTCGATCATTTGCTCGCCGTCCGAATCCGCCTCGTTGACGACATTCACCATGCCCGCCAGCTTCTTCAGCAGCACGAAATCCTCCCGCATCATCTCGGCAATCAGCGGCCGCTGAACCTTCGTGACCACCTTCGTGCCGTCCTTCAGCACCGCGTAGTGCGCCTGACCGATGGAGGCTGAGCCCAGCGGCTTGTCGCGGAATTCCAGGAAGATCTCGTCGATCTTCTTCCCCGTCTCCTGCTCGATCACCGCGCGGGCGATCTCCGGGTCCAGCTCCTTCACGTTCTGCCGCAGCTTCTCCAGCTCCTTGCAGTAGCTCTCCGGCAGCATGTCCACACGGCTGGACATGATCTGACCGATCTTCACATAGGTCGGCCCCAGGTCTTCCAGGGTCGTGCGCAGTTCCACGGGCGTAAAGCCGTTGGCATAGAAATTATGCTTGGCGAACACGGCCATGATCTCGGCGGCGCGGGTCTTTTTGTACTTCTCCATCGCCTTCAGCTCGCTCGACAGCATGCCCTTAAGCTTTTCGCCCATCTCCGCCTTCGTGTGCTGGAGCGCCGCCTTGCGGCGCTCCAGCTCCTGAGCAAGCTCATCCTTGTTCTTCGCCGCCGCTATCTGGCGCTTCTGACGCTTTTCCCGTCGCTCGGCCTCTTTGATCTGCTTCCTCTGGTTCGCCAGCGTCTTTTTTGCCTCCGCGATTTCCTTCGACGCCATGAACGCCCGCTTTTTGCTCGTCTCGATTTCCGCCTGGGCCTGACGCACGGCGCGCTCCGTCTCGGCCATCTCCGCCCTGCGCGCCTCCACCTCGCTCACCGCCGGTTCAACGGCTTGGGTTTCCTCCGCCGGCTCCACATCCGGCGACGCCTCGGCGTCCAGCGACTCGATCATCTCATTCAGCCTGTCCGATTCCACGGGCGCTGCATTCGGCTGTGCCGTCTGATCCCCGCGCCCGTTTTCCAGCGCGTCCTTCATGGGCGCACGGTCCATTTCCCTGTCCTTGTTGTTCTGCATCGTTCCGCCCTCCTTACGCTTCCCTGATCGGCCACAGATAGAACAGCCGCGCAACGCTCACGATCGATGAGAACAGCAGCATGCCGCCGATCACGTCAAACAGCATCGTGGGTTCGTTCCACCACGGATTCACCAGCACGATCAGCCCAAACAGTATCAACAGCGCGTTCAGCACGTTAAGCACCCACCAGCCGCTGCGTCCGGCCCGTCGAACGTACATCCAGGTGCTGACGATGCCCGCGATCCCGTCTGTGACCAGTATCACGCCGAAAATCAACCCGATGATGCGCGCCACATCCGCTTCAAAGGCCACGATGGCGATGCCCAGCAGCGCCAGTATCAGCGCCCCGGTGAAGTAGATATAGTTCATCAGCGCCTTCTTACCCGATATAAAGTCCAGTATCATGACCACCGCGAAGACCAGCGCCCCGTAGCCCAGTGTGGCCACCAGCGCGTTCACATACTGCTTCGGGCAGATGATCATCAATATCCCCACCGCCATCAGTATGATCGACGTCATGATCGACGACCGCTTCAGCTTTCCCAGTTCTTGAAAGAGCATACTTATCCCTCCCTGTCGATAGCTGCATGCGCCGATGGGAACACATCGCGCATACGCAAAACCCTCCGCAGGGCAATGTCGTCAGCTTAAGAAGAAGTTTTATGGCGTTCACAACGCGAATTATCGCCTCCGCAGCGGCCTCTATCAATCGCCCAGCCGTCAAACGTGGTTGAGATTGCCGTGAAGTGAATCCTTAAGGAAATACCGCGCAATTAAGGTGGTCAGCTGGCGAGTGAATTTTTCGTCAGGCGCTCTTGCAGATTTTGAAGGTTTACTGGGTTCGAGCGCCCCGAAAACGCTCCGGTGGAGCGTTTTCAGCGAGAACGGGCTGGCAAAGCCCCGGAGGTAAATCAAAAAATCTGCAAGAGATGACTGGTTGAAAAGGCACCGCCAGATGTGCCGCCGTATTGTGAGTTCCTTAAGCTGATGACATTGCCCCTTACGGGAGGCTGTCCCAAAACGCGTGCACTGTGAAGGCGAACGCGGCGGCGCTTGCCCGGCGCAGACAGCGGCAGAAAGCGCCTTCTCGCCCCATGATCGTCTTGAGACAGCCCTTCGATGTGAGCTTATTTCTCTGCTTCGGCAGTCTGAGCGGGCTCAGCCGTCTCGACGGTCTCCGGCGCGCCGCCGAAGCGCTCCTCATATGTCTTCAGGGCGACGGCCACCTCATAGATCGACAGCTCCGCATCCGCAATCAGGAAAGCGGCGGCGTCGTAGCAATCGAGAATGTAATTGATCTCCTCGTCGATGAACCGCTCAAGGCGCTTCTTGTCGCGGGCGTCCACGTGGTCCTCATGCTTGGCCTTCACGGTCATGCGGGCCTTGAGCATCGCGCTGCGGAGCTTGCTCTCGCGCTCCTCCTCTGCCATGCGGGCGTTCTCCTGCATTGCGGCGACGTCGCCCTTGGCGGTGTTGATGCGGTCCTGGATCACTTCGGTGCGCTGCTCGCGATAGATCTTCGCCTCCTCCGAGGCCTCCGCCGCCTTCTTGCTCAGCTCGTCCAGCTTAACGCTGAGGCTTGCCAATCTCTCGTCCCATGTTCTTGCCATTGTTAACAGCTTCCTTTCTGATTTGTGTATATTTCATCAGCCTCGTTGTTCCCGGCTGTATGATCAAAACTGTCAAAAGCCCCGCGAGCATATCTTCCCGCAATTTGCGGGGCTCCTCATTTCTTCGTTTTCGGCGCAGTATCACCGTCACGACGTGCGCAGGCGCCGACAGGTGAAAACTTAGAAATCCAGGAAGTCATGCGCTGTCCACATATGTCTTCTATTCTATTATAACAGATTTCGAATCAAAACCAATATGTTATTTGTGTTATATATTTGAGTTTTATGCCTATTTTATCAGTTTTATAAGCATTCTTACGGAAAAATGTGTTATTATGATGAAATGACTCGGGTGTTTGACAGCAAGTAAGCAAGCAAGACAGAGAAAACGCCGAGTGGAGCGTTATTTTTTTGTCAATATTAGAATATATAGTTACACGTTATGCCACGGTGCTCTATGTCGGACACAGCACCAAACGCCGCCTGAACGTTCTGGGCGTGCATACCATCGGAGAGTTAGCCAACTTCCCCCTTCCCCTTCTGCGCTCGAATTTCGGCAAATG
>JAFRJF010000237.1 GCA_017432405.1 Clostridia bacterium
CATCGAGCGCCCGGAAAACAGTCCAGTGGACTGTTTTCAGTGGTTCGAGCGCCCGGAAAACTCTCCGGTGGAGAGTTTTCAGCGAGAACGGGTCGGCAGACCCCTGTCGATGGGGCCGGTAGGCCCGCGGTAGGTGGGCCGGCCGCAAGGCCGGGTCGGATGAGGTCGGTCCCTCCGCGGTAACGATGGTTTACGAGCTTCTTTCCAGGAGAACGACCTCATCCGTCTTTCGGCGACGCGCAGCTAGTCCTTTAGGGCAAAAACGCAAGCGTTTTCACCGAAATCCACCTTCCGCTCAAGGGCATGGCTTCGCACACCCTGAACCGGCAGCTTCGCTGCCTGGGGAAGGCTGTTGGATGCCGCATCAGCTCGATAAATCAGAATTTTTTATTCTCCTCCGAATCCGCCTTCCGCTTTTTCGTTCGTCCGGCCCTTTGCAGGGCCATCGAGGCGGCGAGGCCGAGGAAGATGGACAGGAGCATGATCGGGCCCTGCAGGCGGAGGATGCTGTGGACGGCGTCGAGGCTGTCAGCGGCCATCAGGCGCTTGCCCAGCCACAGCACCGACGCGTATACAAGCAGCGCGAACAGCACCAGGCCCGCCAGGGACGTGCCCGCCTTCTTGGTTTGGGCGGCGGTCTTCAGGTAGAACAGGAAGCCCAGCAGGCACCAGATCATCAGCATCAGGAAGGCGTCGGCGCCCATGGTCTCCAGCGCCGTGAGCCCGGGGATCAGCTGGACCAGTATGAAGGCCACGGAAATGACGGTGCCCAGCGCCCCCAGCGCGACGTATTTGCGGTTGCCCTCCCTGTGGGCGAGCCGCCACGCGGACGCGGAGGTGTAGCCGAAGCCGATGATCGCCCCCAGGGAGGTCAGCTCCATGAAGCACTGAAGCATATTCCGGCCGAATATGGAAATCACGATGGAGATCACCATGACGAACAGTATGCTGTAGGTGGTCCTGGAGAAGCGCTCGGAGAGTATGTTGTCCTCCGCCATCGTCGACAGCACGCGGGCGGTGGCCCGGTAGGCGGCGATCATGCCGGTGAGTATGGCGGCCAGGGCGGCGACGGCCATGATCAGCAGGCCGCCCGTGCCCATGATCGCCCGCGCCGTATGGAAGGTGGGCACCGCCGAGACGCCGTCGAGGCTCGCCAGGTCGGCGATGTAGGCCTGCCAGGATGCGTAGCCGTCCGGCTGTGCGCAGACGCCCACCAGCGTCAGGGCGACGTAGACCAGACCACTGAGCAGTATCGCGGCGACGATGATCCAGCGGGACCGGCCCATCCTGAAGTCGAAGTGGGCCGTCTCCAGCGATATGACCTCGAAGCCTACGAAGGCCCAAGGGGCCAGCATCACGATGGACAGCACGCCGAAGGCCGGGCTGCCGCCCAGTATGCCGAAGGCGTCCCCGGGGAAGCTCAGTCGCAGGCGGGGCAAACACACCGCCGCGACGATCACCACGCAGGCCAGCAGCGCGATGGCCAGCACGGTTTGCAGCTTCTGCAGCAGGGGCTTGGCGTTGATGAACAGCAGGCCCACGCTGGCCAGGGCCACGATGGAGGCCCCGACCTCGCCCATGAAGATGTGGTTCCCGGCGATGTTGTAATAGTAATAGCCGTATTGCAGCCGCCTGCCGAAAACCATGCGGATCACCAGGAACAGCGAGGTGGCGTTCATGAACAGCACCGTCAGGTAGGACAGCGACAAAAACCAGGCGCACAGGAAGGCGTGCTCCCTGCCGAAGGCGCTCTTGGTGTAGGCGTACACGCCGCCGGTGCCCGGATGGGTGCGCATCAGGTAGAAGAAGTTCGCGCCGATGACCAGCATGATGACCACGCTCACGGCCATGGCGATCACCGTGCCCAGCGGCCCCGCCACCGGCAGGAAGGTGGACCCCGGCATCATGAAGGCGCCCCAGCCGATGGTGCAGCCGAAGGCGATGGCCCACACGTCCAGGGGCGACAGGTACCGGTCGTATTCGCCGGCGATTCGATTCTGTTCCATAAGCATGCCTCCGAAGAATTGATGCCGTTGTGTTTAAAAGAATTATAACACATAGGGCGGCGATTGAAAAGGGTGGAGGAGATAAATTCTGATTTGTCGCGGGCGACAAATCAGAATTAATGGAAACACCGCGCAATTGCGCGGCATCTCCTTGGATATAACGACACCATCATCCGCGTCTGAGGGCATGGACCGTGGTCATTATAAATCCCATGACAAACGAGACTCCACATCCGATTACCGCATTCCGGAAATTGTCATGCCCTCCGCCGGAGAACTGAAGCACTGCCATGAAATTGGAAATCCCAGGCATATACAGCCCAACATTCTGAATACCAAGGTACAGTGCCCCGAAAAAAGCCGAAACGCTTTGGATGCACATCAGATGTCCATTGGTAAACAAAAGTGAGAACATGCCGGGTTCGGCAATACCGCCGAGAGCATGGGTAATCAACACACTCAGGCCCACTGCCCTTTGTTTTTTATCCTTTTCGAACAGAGTGTAGGCCATGTATACACCAAAGCACGCATATGCGGCGGCTCCGGCCCCCACCAGCGCCAGGCTGTCATATCCCTGGGTCTGGATCAGTGTAAGGGAAGTCGCGATGATCGTCGTGTGCATGCCGGTGGCGCAGATGAATGTGAAGAAAGCGCCGATCAGGGCGACGCTCAGCGGCCCGGCAACATCATAGAGAGCCACGGCGCCCTTGGAGATATATTGGCCCAGCATTGTCCCCAGCGGACCGACGAAGCACAGCATTAGCGGCAGCATGATCAGGGTTTCCAATATGGGCAAGGCGATCAACTGCGTGTCCTCTGACAGCCGTTTTTTCAGCAGCTTTTCCACCAGGTACATGGCAACCATGATCAGCATCATGGGGACTACCTGGGATGTATAGGTCGCCGCCGGAACCGGCAGACCGAACAGGCGGACAGCTTCGCCGGAGTTCAACAGAGCGGTCAGATCCGGATGAATCAGAAGCGCCCCATAGAACAGGGCGAGGATCGTATTGGTCTTGAGATAGTTCGAGATAGACCATGCCATGAAGATTGGCAGCGAAGCGATGCCCACATTGCCGACGATGGTAAGGATGCGGTAGGTTCCGTCCTCCGAACCCAGCAAACCCAGCATAGTCGGACCCAGCAGCATCGCCAGAGTGCGGATGATTCCCACCGAAACCAGCAGCGGAATGAGCGGCTGCATACACTCGGCCATAAATGCCGACAGCTTTCCAAGGCCCAACCGAAATCGGCGCCGCACAAACAGATCAGAGGATTGATGCTTTTTTGCCTCCGGCTCAACGATAACCGGGGCCTCCGTCTCAGCCAGTCCGCCCGCATTCAGCTCTGCCATGAGCGCTTCGTAGACTTTGGGAACGGTCGCTCCTATCACAACCTGATATTGTCCGCCTGAAGAGAAAACCTTCACCACCCCGGGCAAGCCCTCTATCGCCTGTGTGTCCGCAAGGGCCTCATCCTTCAGGATAAACCTGAGGCGCGTGATGCAATGTGTGACCCCGATGATGTTTTCTTTTTGTCCAATGAGAGGGACCAGCGCCTTCGCCAGCCCTGTTTCATCGATGTTTGATTTCTTCATAAGCATGCCTCGCAATCTTCACGCGTCTCATCCTCCCCGTCGTCAATCGCGCCCCCTGATGCGCTGTCAGAGGTCGAAGGCGAAGCCGGAGGGAGAGGTCGTCATGTCCTACAGTTATCGGACGAGAAACCTTCTCTGGATTATTGATTGGCACGTGCTGGACCCACTGAGGTGATGGAAGCATTTTACCACATGGGCGTGGCATTGTCTACTGTCAAGGAAACACACTCTAACCACTAAATTCAGATTTATCGAGCAACAGCTTGATAAATCTGAATGTCCTCCGCTTGCATTTTTCCTCCAATTGGATTATAGTATTATACAGGGGTTTATCCCTTCAAACCAATTGAATCGAGGCAGTTATGGGGGACAGTATCGGTCAGGGCCGGCGCGGGGGGCAGGGCAGCGAGGAGCGGCGGCTCTTGAAGAAGGGCAAGCGGGGCATACTGAACGTGATCTTCGGGCGCACGATGCTGGTCGTGCTGACGCTGGCGCTGCAGGTCGGGCTGCTGGTGGCTGTCTTCAGCTCGCTGCGGTCGGTGCAGGGCATGCTGCCCATCTACTATGTGCTGCTGCTGTTGCTGTACGGCGCTACGATACTGCACCTGGTCAACAAGCGCTCGGAGCCCACCACGAAGATCACCTGGATCCTGCTGGTGGTGCTGGCGCCGCCGGTGGGGCTGGCGCTGTACCTGTTCGTGGAGCTGGACATCGGCCACCGGGTGCTGAACCGGCGGCTGGGCGAGGTGATGGAGGAGACCGCCGCGCTGCTGCCGGAGCGCATGCCCGAGCCGGAGGGGGCCTTCGACGCCGCAGAGGAGCTGGAGGGCCTGGCCCGCTACACCTGGGCGCACGGGCGCTTTCCGCTGTACGGCAATGCCGCCGCCCGCTACCTGCCCAGCGGCGAGGCCTCGCTGGAGGCCATGCTGGAGGACCTGCGCGCCGCGAAGGACTTCATCTTCCTGGAATTCTTCATCATCGAAGAGGGCTACATGTGGGGAAGGGTGCTGAAGGTGCTGGAGGACAAGGCGGCCGAGGGCGTGGAGGTGCGCCTTATGTACGACGGCACCTGCGCGCTGTTCCGGCTGCCCTACCGCTACCCGGAGATGCTGGAAAAGCTGGGCATCAAGTGCAAGATGTTTTCGCCGATCAGGCCGGTGATCTCCGCCCACTACAACAACCGGGACCACCGCAAGATCCTGGTGGTGGACGGGCGGGTGGCCTATACCGGCGGCGTGAACCTGGCGGACGAATATGTGAACAAAATCGAGCTGTTCGGCCACTGGAAGGACGTCTCCCTGCGGCTGGAGGGCCCGGCGGTGCGCTCCTTCACGCTGATGTTTTTGCAGATGTGGAACGTGAACGAGACCGGAGACCGCTACGCCCACTTCCTGACCGCGCCGGTTTCCGTGCCGGAGGACGCGCCCGGCTGGGTGCTGCCCTACGGCGACAGCCCGGTGGACAACGAGCGGGTGGGGGAGCTGGTCTATACCGACATCCTCAGCCGGGCCCAGCGTTACGTGCACATCATGACGCCCTACCTGATCCTGGATACCGAGATGGTCGCGGCGCTGACCTTCGCCGCCAAGCGGGGCGTGGAGGTCTGCCTGCTGCTGCCCCACATCCCGGACAAGCGCTACGCCTTCGCCCTGGCCAAGACCCACTACGGGGAGCTGATGCAGGCGGGGGTCCGGATCTTCGAATACACCCCCGGCTTCGTGCACGCGAAGGTCTTCGTCTCCGACGACCGCAAGGCCGTGGTGGGCACCGTCAACCTGGACTATCGCAGCTTCTACCTGCACTTCGAGTGCGCGGCCTACCTGCGCGACGTGCCCGCCGTGGCCGACGTGGAGGCGGACTTCCAGGCCACCCTGAAAAAGAGCCACGAGGTCACCTTCGAGGACCTGAAGCGCATCCCCCTCACGACCCGTTTGGCGGGCTGGCTGTTGAAGGTGGTCGCGCCGGTGATGTAACTTCTGATTTGTCGCGGGGCGACAAATCAGAAGTTGCTATTCTATCTTCCACCCGTGTCCCGGATACTGCGCATCCAGTATCGCCGCCTGCGCCGGGGTGGCCCAGACGGTTTCCAGGTGTTCAAGGGCTTCCAGGCCACTGTAGTCCTGGCAATCCACCTCGTAGATGCCCAGCGTGCGCAGGCTGGACAGCGCGCACAGGCAGGAAAGGCTGTTCATCGAGACGCCCTTCAGCTCCAGGACCTCCAGGCGGGGAAAGCGCAGCGGTTCGGTGGAGAGATACACCGGCTGCTCGGTGCGGTAGGAGAGCCGCTTCAGGCCGGTCAGCGCCTCCAGGTCCCGGGGCGACACGCCCTGGGCGTGGGTGACCTCCAGCGTCTCCAGCTCCAGCGCCGCCAGGTGGGGCACCAGAGAGGGCCAGAGCTTGCTCACCGTCAGCGCCTTGAGCCCCTTCAGCGCCTCCAGGGACGCATCGTCTCTGAAGGGCACGTCCACCAGGTTCAGTTCCTCCAGCGGCAGGCCGGACAGCCCCGCGAGGGTTTGGACGCCTGTGCCGGCGATGGACAGCGCCCGCAGGTGGGGGAGGGTGGCGAGGACGCCGGTGTCCGACAGGTCGAGGCCGCTGACGTTCAGGGACGTCAGGTTCGGGTTGCCCTGAAGCGGCGACAGGTCCGTGACCGGGTTGTAGCCGATGCCCAGCGCTTGCAGCTTCGTACCCCGCAGCGCCGAGATATCGGAGATGCGCTGGCGGTACAGGCTCAGCGTCCTGAGGTTGGGCAGCGCCTTCAGGTCGTCCAGGCAGGCGATGCCCCCGTTTTCCCGCCAGAGTCCCCGGGCGTTCATGGCCGCGTCGTAGGGAAAGACGTTTTCACCCAGGAACCAGAACTGGCCGTCGTCGTCGTAGACCTGCCTGCCGAAGATGTGCAGCGCGGTGACGCTTTCCAGGTCCCCCGCCGTCAGCGGGCCCTCCGGCTTGTCCAGGGCCAGCCGCACCGCCTGCTCGATCAGGGGCTCCCGGAAGGCGTAAGGGCGGACGGTGAGGCGAATATGCAGCCAAGCGAGGCAGAGGACCGACAGCAGCGCGACCACCGCGACGGCGATGGCGGCGCGACGGCGCGTCAGGCCTTTTATGTTGTTTGGATCGCCTGCCGCGCGCCGCAGGGCGGCGAGCATGTCCTCGGCCCGCCGGTAGCGCATCTGGGGGTCGAACTGGGTGGCTTGCCGGACGATGGCCCGCAGGTCCGCGTCGATGTGGGCGTCGGCCGCCTCGTCGTATTCCTGGGTCAGGCAGTAGCGCAGCAGCACCCCCGCGGAATAGATGTCGCTGCGGGCGTCGGTCTGCCGGAAGCCGTATTGCTCGGGCGGGGCGGTGAGGCTGGTGCCCATGACCCGGGTGTCCGCGGCGTCGCCCGCCCGGTATTCCCGGGCGATGCCCAGGTCGATCAGGTGGAAATCGCCCCGGTCGTCCAGGATCACGTTTTGCGGCTTGATATCCCGGTGGATGACCGGCGGGCGCATGCGGTGCAGCACGATGAGCTGCTCCAGCACCGAGATCAGGCATTTCAGCGCCATGTCCCGGGCGATGCCGGGGCGGGCGGGCTCCGATTCCACGTATTCCTCCATCGACTGGCCGGGGATGTATTCCCGGACCAGCGCGCCGCTGTCCCCGGCTTCCAGGTATTCGATGGCAGAGGGAAAGCGGGCTGCCGCCGGGTCGCCGACCCGCTCCAGCCGCTTCAACAGTTCGTATTCATTTTTCAGGCACAGGCGCTCCTCCGGGGAGCGGGTGACCTTGATCAGCACCGCCCGGCCCGTGTCCCGGCGCTCGGCCAGGAACACCGCGCCGCTATCGTCGACCTTCTTGCAGGACAGGGCCCGGTATTCCCCGTCCACAAAGCGCGGCAGCGCCGCGGGGTCGAACGGGCGCGGCTCAGTCATTCCGGTACAGCCGCGCTTCGCCTTCCCGGGCCAGCAGCTCGTTGGCCGCCTCCATCGTATACTTCTGCTGGATCGCGAAGATCAGCAGCGCGTCCCTGCGTATCCGGGGATAGAGCCTGGCGGCGTCGGACAGGCGCAGCAGGCGCTCCGTCTCGTTCAGGTCCGCATGCAGGCAGAAGGCGATCCGCAGGATCATGTTGCGGCTGGGGCGCTTGGTGCCGTTCAGGATATGGTAGTAGTAGGAGCGCTCGATGCCGCAGCGATGGATCATGTCCTTGGGATAGAGCCCGCGGCGCTGCATCATTTCATACAACACGTCCTTCAGCGCGGGCTCGCCGTTTTCAGCGTGCCAGGCCACGGCCTCTTCGCTGGAGCGCGTACCACGGATGAGGGAGAGCAGCCTGCCGGTGGTCAGCTTCCTGCGTTCTGTGGAATCCATGGTCTCACCTCTGACGAACATTTTTATATCAGTATAACATACGAAAAAAAGAGACGCAAGAATCGGGGCTCTCAGTCGAAAAAAGTCTTCCGGTTGGTACACCAATTCGGGGCGGTGGTTTGTTATAATATGCCATAAGCCGAGTAAAAAAAGGAGGAAACGAGGATGAAGAACTGTTTGAGGACGCTGTTGACTGTACTGCTGGCGATTTCACTGATGCTGACGGGGCTGGCCCTGGCGGAGGAGGCGCTGGAGATCGGCCAGGCAGTCGAGGGAGAGATGGACGCGCTGCCGGAGCTGGCGCTGGAGGACGGCGGACTGGCGATCGACGGCGCTGCGCTGGTGACTGAGGACGTGGCGGCGAACGCCGAAGGCGACGAGATCGTCGCGAAGATCAACAAGGCGAACTTCCCGGACGCGACCTTCCGCAAGTACGTGCTGGCGAACATCGACGGCAATGGCGATGGGAAGCTGTCACGGAGCGAGGCCGAGGCCGTGACGGAGATCAATCTGCGCGACTATGAAGACCTGGAGAACGGTACCAACAAGATCACCTGCGCGAATCTGAAGGGCATCGAATACTTTGAGAACCTTGACCGGCTTTCGTGCGATGGCTGCGGTCTTACCGCTTTGGATGTCAGTAAGAACACGCAGCTTCAATACCTGAACCCGTCGGAAAACCAGTTGACGAAGCTGGATGTCAGCAAGAACACGAAGCTGGTGGAGCTTTATGTCGATGATAACCGGCTAACGTCGCTGGATGTCAGCGCATGCACGAAGCTGAAGAAACTGGCCTGCCAGAAGAACCGGCTGAAGAAGCTGGACGTCTGCAAAGGCAGCGCGTTGGAGACACTGAGCTGCTATGAAAACAAGATCAAGAAGCTGGACGTGAGCAAGTGCATAAAGCTGGTGGAGCTGGAATGCAGTGAAAACCAGATCGCTGCGCTGGATGTGAGCAAGTGCGCAAAGCTGGTGGAGCTGAACTGCGGGGGCAATAAGATCACTGCGCTGGACTTGAGCAACAAGGCGAAGCTGAAGAAGTTGGAGTGTGACCGGAACGCGCTGACGAAGCTGGACGTGAGCAAGAACACGCAGCTTCAATACCTGAACCCATCGGAAAACCAGTTGACGAAGTTGGATGTCAGCAAGAACACGAAGCTGGTGGAGCTTTATGTCGATGATAACCGGCTGACGTCGCTGGATGTCAGCGCGTGCACGAAGTTGAAGAAACTGGCCTGCCAGAAGAACCGGCTGAAGAAGCTTGACGTCGGCAAAGGCAGCGCGTTGGACATACTGACCTGCTATGAAAACCAGATCAAGAAGCTGGACGTGAGCAAGTGCACAGAGCTACAGGAACTGAGTTGCTATGACAACCAGATCGCCGTGCTGGATGTAAGCAAGTGCACAAACCTCGAGAATCTGAACTGCGCTAATAACCGGATCGCCACGCTGGTGTTGGGCAAGAGTACAAGATTGGAAAGGCTGAATTGTGATCAAAATAAGATCGAAAAGTTGGATGTGAGCGCGCTGCCGAACTTGAAACATTTTATTTGCGCGTACAATCAGTTGACGGCGCTGGATGTGAGCAAAAACAAGAAGCTGGAAGTGCTGGCTTGCTATGCGAACCGGTTGACAGCGCTGGACGTGAGCAGGAACACACAGCTGAGGGTGTTGGATTGCGGAAAGAACCGGCTGACATCGGTGGACGTGACGAAGAACACGAAGCTGGCGCAATTGAACTGCGGGGAAAACCAGATCACGAAGCTGGACGTGAGCAAGAATAAGGGGCTGGAATTGCTTTGGACCTTCGACAGCCAGATCAAGACGATCGACATCAAGAATTGCCCTGGGCTGCAGGAGGCGCTGAAGCTGGAGAAGCGGGTGAGCAAGAAACGGGTTCAGTGGGGCCGCGAGGAGGAATATGGTTTTGCCGCTTATCTGGATATCGACAAAGGCACCAGCCTGACTGCGGGCAAGAAGGTGCTGTACAAAGGCGCATAGTGATATTATACGGCAAGCGTGGAGAAGTATTTAATTGATAAAGGAGGCAACGAGGATGAAGAACTGTTTGAGGACGCTGTTGACTGTACTGCTGGCGCTGTCGCTGCTGGCGGCGGGCATGGCCCTGGCGGAGGAGGCGCTGGAGCTCGGACTGGCCGTCGAGGGACCGGAGGAGATGGACGCGCTGCCGGAGCTGGCGCTGGAGGACGGCGGACTGGCGATCGACGGCGCGGCGCTGGTGACTGAGGACGTGGCGGCGAATGCCGAAGGCGACGAGATCGTCGCGAAGATCAACAAGGCGAACTTCCCGGCGGCGGACTTCCGCAATTACGTGCTGGCGAACATCGACAGCAATGGCGACAAGAAGCTGTCCAAGGCCGAGGCCGAGGCGGTGACCGAGCTGATGCTGCGCACCTACGAGGACGCGGAAGAAGGCATTAACGCGTGGAGCATTTCCACGCTGAAGGGCGTGGAATACTTCCCGAACCTGGAGCAG
>JAFRJF010000238.1 GCA_017432405.1 Clostridia bacterium
ATATCATAACTACCTGCGCTCTCACCTTTTGTGCGGGTCAGTGCACCGGTCAGCTTATCTGAGCCCACCAGTCCTGTCACTTTGTAGGTCAGCGCCGGGTCAGTCTCACCTTCTGTTTTGCTCTTAGCATCAGCAGTAACGATCAACGCTTTCTTTTTGATCGTCAGGTTCGCGCCTACATAGGTCAGCGTGTAGTTGCCGCTGGCCGCGAGGGTGCCCTGCTGGATGGCGTAAGTGCCAACTTCATTCCCCGCCGCGCGGGTCAGTGCGCCGGTCAGCTTGTCGCTGCCCACCAGGCCGCTGGCCGCGTAGGTCAGTGCCGGGTCGGCTTCGCCGTAGGTCTTGGATTTTGCCTGTGCAGTCACCGTAACCGTCGCCGGGTTGATGGTGAAGCTTTGCGTCGTGTTCTGCGGCAGCGCATAGTTGGCGTTGGAAAGCGCTGTCGCCGTCGCGGTATGGGTGCCCGCGTTCTTCTGTGCTCCGCTCACCGTCACGGCGCAAACATCGCTGCCCGCCAGCCCCGTCGCCGTGGCCGCAGGCGCATGGCTGTCGCCGTCATAGGTAAAGGACGTATTCGCCCAGGTCAAGCCAACCGTCTTTCTCCCGATGTTCACGTTCACCGGACCACCAACGGCACTGCCTGTGTGGTTGCTGTCTCCCACAGCCTTATAGTACACCGCATAATTGCCCGCGTTCGTCCCGGTGGGGATCGCCGCTGCAAACGGTCCATTCGCGCTCAGGCTGTACTGGATCGTGCCGCCCGTGGCGCTTCCGGCTGACACCAGCGACTGCGCCGCGCCATTGTAGGTCAGCCCGGTCGCGGCCTTCGGAGCGGTAGCTGAAGCGCCCGCCTTTTGGATGGTCCAGGTCGCCGTGGCACTGTCACTGTAGTTGCCCTTGCCGGTGACGGTCACGGTGTAGGTGTTCGCGTTCGTGCCGGACAAGGCCCCCGAGACGTCATAATCATCCCCCGCCGTCAACGTCACGCCGCCCAGCGCCACACCGGTGACTGACACGGACTTCTGCGTGCCGTCATAGGTGATTCTCGACGCGCTCAGCGTCACCGCCGCGCCGGTGAGGGACTTCGGATTGACGGTCAACATCAGCGTCGTCTCGGCGCTCTTGTAGTTGTCGGTGTCGGTGGGCGTGAACACGACGGTTTTCGCGCCGCTGTCCGCGACATTCGTGAGGCTTTGCCCCACCTTGAAAGCCCACGTACCGGCAACATCGATCTCGCCGACCTTCGCTGTGCCGCTAATCTGCGCATTCGTGACCGCGCTGCCGTCGTAGGTCTTGGTGACGGCGTTTGCCGTCAGCGTCGGAACATCCTTGTCCAGCACCGTCAGCGTGACCACGATGCTGTAATCCGCATAGTTCACGCTGGCGACGGGGACAGTAACAGTCGCAGTCTTGCCGATCTTCGCGCTGTTGCTTGCGAACGCAAAGCCCAGCTTGCCATTTGTGGCGGAAGGCGCGCCGTTCAAAATGCTGTCGCCATCCGTCGCGGAGGGCGTGCCCAGATTGCCGCCCTCCACGATCAGCGCGGAGAGGTCGACCTCGCCGCTGGTGCCGTACTTGGCGGAGCCGTTGGCGCTCTCGTCGTCGTGGCTCGCCTTGCCGATGGAGAAGGTCGTGGTTTTCACGTCGGGCAGTTTGTAGTTGCCCGCCTTGTCGCCGGTCAGGCCGCTGGCCGTGGCGGTGTAGCCCGTCCCCGCGTCGGTCTGCGCGCCGCCGACGGTGACGCTAATCGCGTCGCCGTTCACCGTCCCCGTCGCCACAGCCGTGGGTGCCTGCGCCGAGCCGTTGAAGGTCAGAGATGTGTCGCTCCACGTCAGGCCGATTTCCTTTTGATCGACGGTCAGCACGCCAGGCTCAAAGGTAATGATATAGTTGCCGGAGGTCAAACCGCTGGGCATGATGGCGTAGCTCCCCACGTTGCCATATTGCACATAGTTGTACGCATAGGACAGCGCACCGGACAACACACCTGTCGTATTTTCCGTCTCGCCGTTCACGAAACCGGAATAGGTCACGCCGTCGTTGGACGGCTCGTCGCCGTAGGTGATGGTCTTGGGCTTCGCCGTGACGGTCAGGGAAGCCTTGCCAATGGCAAAGGTCGTGCTGTTCACACTGGGCAGCTTGTAGTTGCCCGCCTTGTCGCCGGTCAGCGCGGAGGCCGTGGCGGTGTAGCCCGTCCCCGCGTTGGTCTGTCCGCCGCTGACGGTGACGGTGATCTGGTCATTGTTGACCGTCCCCGTCGCCGTAGCCGCGGGAGCCTGCGGTTTGCCGGTGTAGGTCAGCGGCGTATGGCTCCACATCAGGCCGACTTCCTTCTGATCGACAGTCAGCGTACCGGCGACGAAGCTGATTTCGTAGTTGTCCGAGGTCAGGCCCTTGGGCGTGATGGTATAGCCGTTGCCAACGTCGCCGAACTGCGCGTAGGTGTAATCGTAGTCCAGCGTACCATTGAGAACAGCCTCCGCCTCGTTGTTTACTAAGCCGGAGTATTCCACGCCAGCATTCGCCGGGGCGTCGCCGTAGGTGATGGTCTTGGGCCTGGCCGTGACGGTCAGAGCCGCCTTGCTGATGGTAAATTCCGCAGTAGTGGTGTTTGCGCCCTGATAATTGTCTGTCTCGCCTATGACGGCTATCCCACGATACTTACCGGCATCTTTAGGGGTATCGGAAACACTACTCCAAGAATTGTCGCTATTCTTTTTCTCCCATGAGATGTTGGTCACTTGTCCGCTGCCAGGGTTATTCCCGATCGTGTACGTGATCGCCTCGCCGTTATATGTCTTGTTCTCTATGACGAGCGTAGGTTGGAAGCCAGCCTTGGCAATCGTGTACTCCACGCTTGCGGTCGAGTCTCCCACCGTGATGCTGGCGATGTAGGTGCCCGCATCTGTGGGTGTGCCGGTGAAGGTGTCGTCGCCCGACTTGGTGTAGGTAATGCTCGGGGTGGTCACGCCCGGGATTGCGCCGGTGACGGTCGCCGCCTTCGTCGTGCCGTCGTAGGTCAGGCTTGTCGGAGCGTTAATGGTCAACGTGGCCTTGTGGTCGGTCAGCGGACAATTTGCCGCGGAGCAATCCGCCGTGATGGTCACGCCGGACCCAGTGTAGGTGAAACTGTGGGTGTGAGCAGGAGCTTCTGTAACTGTCAGATTTCCCGCAACGTAGTTCACCAGGTAGTTTGCCGTCACATCCACGTTGGAACTGTCCAGAATCTTAATCGCACTGGACGTAACTGTACCCGAGTCGGTAATGGCAGATGTATCCCCTGTCAATGTGACCTCAGATTTGCTGTGCCCACTGACAAGGGTACCGCTGGTAATCTCCACCTGGTCAGGTGTGGAAACCACCGTTCCCCCAACCGCTACAGTCTGGTCTTTTGCAGTAACTGTAATAATACGCGGTGTGATCGCCCGATATTGCGGCTCAGGCTGAATCAATTCATAATTGCCTTTGTCTGTTCCTTCAATCCGCCAGTTGGAGAATGTAACTTTCTTGTTTACGCCTACATTTGCATCTTCAAAAGTTGCGTTCCCTGTGTATACATAAGCGTATACGTTGTCACCGCTGACTGTACCTTTCAAACCCGTTCCAATGGTACAAGACGCCTTGGTCGTGCCGTCATACACCTTGTCCTTTGCCGTGATGTTTCCAAAGGTGACGGACTTCTTCGTGATCTCATACGATACCGTCGCTGTCGCTTCTCCGAGCGTGATGCTGGCGGTATAATTCCCGACATCACTGGGCGCTGACGGCAGGACAGTATTACTCTTCTGATAAATCACATCCGCGGTCAGCACATCCGTATCCCCGGTGAGAACCGCCGCCTTTGCGCTGCCGTCATAAACCATGCTGGTCTTCCCGTCGGGTTCCCCGATGGTCAGCGTGGCCTTGTGGTCTGGTAACCCACACTGACTATCACTGTTGGCACATGTGGCTGTGATGGTTTTACCGTCAACAGTATAGGTAAAGCTGTGCACATGGGCTGTAGAATCCAAGGGCACGATAGTTTTGTTGGCAATAATCGGAGTAGTTACGTCTCCTGTGCCATCCTGGTACTTGAAGTTATTGTTCAGTGTCACCGTTCCATTGTAGTCAATGGCGGTGATTTCCATATTGTTCTTCGTTTCGTCTGTATAGGCCAGATTGATCGCTGGCGTCTGTTTGGAGTTCGCGCCGGAGCCAATGCCGGTACCGGTGCCCAGCGCCCTGACGATGCCGCCGGTGATGTTGATTTCGGTGACGGAATTGGAGTTATTGCCCTGACCGATGGCGGCACACTTGTTGCTGCCGTCAATCGCGCCTCTGGCCGTCACTTTTCCGCCGGAGATGTTGATCGTCAGTTTGGCGTTGGAGGCGTTGGCCGTGCCGATGCCCGCTCGGCCATTGGCGTTCACAGTGCCGCCGGTGATATTGACCACAACTTCTTCTCCGGCTGCGCCGGTGTTGCCGCCGCCGATGCCTACGCCGTAAATGCTGCTGCCCAAGGCGGTGACCTGGCCGCCGCTGATGGAAACCGTGGTCTTGCCCTTGGACTTGTAACCGCTGCCAATCGCCGCAGCGCCGTTTGAAGCGCTCATTGAGGCGTTGACCGTACCGCCGGTGATGGTAATGACAGCTTCGCCTTCGGCCTCGCTGCTGGTGCCGATTCCCGCGCCGCTCGCTCCGCCGGTCGCTGTGACATTTGCGTTTCCCGCAATGGTGATATTGCCGACTGCCTTTTGATAGTAGCCGCCGATACCCGCGCCCAGGTTCCCGCCGGTTGCATGGACGACCGCACTTCCGCCGATGGTAATGGATTTACACAGGCCGCCTATGCCTGCGCCCCAACTGCCTGTTGCGGTAGCGGTCACATCGCCGCCGGTGATGCTGATCGTGCCGCCATCTCCGCCGCTGTTGCTGTTGCCGTTGCCGATGGCTGAACCCATGTTGGCGCCCGTAGCGATTACCGTGCCGCCCGAGATTGTGATGGAGTTGACGTAGCCGCCTCTGCCGCTGCCGATGGCCGCGCCGCTGCCGCTGTAGCCTTCAAGCGCTCTTGCTTGAACCCTGGCATTCCCGTCAATGGTAATACTGCCGCCGATTCCCCCGCTGCCGCAGCCGATGCCGGAGCTATATTTGCCGCCTGTTGCGACAACATCTGCATTGCCGCGAATCGTGATGTTTCCGGCACTTCCAAGGTATGGATAATCCTCACTGGCTCCGCCGATACCGGCACTGCTATAGCCGCCTGTCGCCGTGATCTGGCCGCCATTAACGGTAATCGTTCCGGCGTTATAGCTACCTTTATTGCCGCCGATGCCCGCAGCGTAGCTATTCTGTTTGTTTCCAGCAATCAGTTCGCCGGTGTTCCCGCTTTGAGCATAGATGTTCAGCGTACTGCCCTCGCCGACTTGGATACCGCCCGTGACGGTCAGGGTCTTGCCGTCCATCAGGATCAGGTTCACCGTACCGCTGACAGTCACGCGGCGGTCGAGGGTCAGATTTTGGGATGCAACGACCCAGCCGCTCCAACTGGTATCGGTAGAGCGAACATAGCGGTAATCATTGCAGCTCTGGCTACCATTGTTTTCATCCACATAGGCTATGGGTTCCTTTGCGGTATCCATGAATGTCACGCTGACCGTGGTATTCTCCCCCGGCATGGAGAAGGTATAAACGCCGCCCTCCACGCCGGACAGAGCCTGCCCGGAGGTCGAGCCATAGGAATAGCTAATACTGTCCACAGCCTTTCCCGCTACGGGCTGCACAGTGACGGTAACTTGTTCGTCCGCTGCCGCCATAGTCGGACTGACGACAACATCGCCATCTGAACTGTTATAAGCAGCTGTGATGCTGTGAACGCCTTCCCGCAGCTTCCAGATCGCTTTTGCCGTGGTCGTTTGACCGAAGGTAAATGTGGCCCCTGCATTGTATCTGGCTCCGTTGATTTCCCACTGGTCAAACTTATTACCGTCCGGAGGCGTAAATGCGCAGTCGGGCAAAACGGTCGTCGAGTACTCCCGTACAGATTGACCGTCCATGATGCCGCTGCCGCCGTTCTTGTCAAAGAACAGCGTGCCGTACAATACAACACTGATGGAATCCGGGGTACTGGTAATGGTGATCTCATACTCTGTTCCGCCTGCCGTCACCCTGAGCCAGCCGGTGCCGAAGGCTTTGGTCAGGGTGATGGCTGTCGTTGTGACGGTCATTCCCTGACCTTCGGAGACGGATGCCGCTGTGACGTCACCCGTGATTTCCAACGCTGTCAGGATCGTGGACAACTGGATTTCTTTAGTGCCGGTTATGCTGCCTGCTGAATAGGATTTCCCGTTGCAGCCGAATGTTGCGGAGTAGCTTGCATCATCCGTCACGGTAATCTCATACACCACGCCATTGATCGTGACCTTCATCCACTCCGTACTATTAAACGCCTGATGCGCAGTGACGACCCACTCGCCTGTCTCATTGCTTGCGGAGAACAGGGTCGTGTCGCTGATTTCCACCGCCTCCACCGCGCCGGTCAGGCCGAGGGTGGAGAGGATTTCGGACATGGGCACGGAGGAATCGCCAGGGAGGACGTATTCCAGCGTGTTGTAGGTAAATTCCACGGTGTAGAGGGAGAAGCCCTCTGTCTCAACCTTGGCGGTGGTTTCGTCCTCGGTCGTCACGTCCAGCTTTTCCGCCGCGCCGCCCTCGTCGATGTGGTAGACGCTGGTCTCCAGGTTCTCGTCGGCGACCTCCGCCAGGGCAAAGGACACGTTTACCGTCTGTCCCTCGGCGGGCTGGATTTCCTCTCGGGTGGCGGGGTCGATCACCTTGATATCGAAGGTGTAGGAGACGGCCACGTTCTGGTTTTCGTCCCGCACCTCCTCCACGGCGGCGTCCGCCTTCCGCTGTTTGTACACCGGCACGCGCTTCACGGAGAGCGCTGCGCCCTCAGGGAACACGCCCGGCTCGGCCCTGACGGTGACGATCACGCCGTTCACAGTCTGGGACTGGTCAAAGGCCAGAGGAACCGCCTCCAGCGCAAAGGACAGCAGCAGCGGCTGCTCGTCCCCCGTCACGGTGAAGGGCACGTTTTCAAGGGAAACATAGCCCTCCGCCTCGGCGGTATAGGTGTATTCGCCGGGGAGCAGCGCAAAGGAGCCGTCCGCCTGCGCGGGGATAGCTTCGGGGGCCGGGACCTCCTCCGTGGCGGCGGGCCAGACCGTCACCACAGCCGTATCGGGCATGGCGTTGAATATCACGCTGATGGGCTGGAGGGCTTCGCCCTCCGCTTCTGCGGGGTATTCTATGGGGATTTCTTCTTCTATGACTTCGTCGGTGGGCTGCTGGGCCTGTTCCTCTACGGTGGATTCGCCTTCGGCTGTGGGTTCGCCCTCGGCAGCTTCTTCTTCGGTGGCTTCGCCGGTGGGCTGCTCTGGCTGTTCCTCGCCGGTGGATTCACCCTCGGCAGGCTGGTCTTCCTCGGCAGGCTGTCCTTGATCTTCTTCTGTAACCATTTCCTCAGGGGAAACGACCTCTTCCGACCCGCTACGCGGGCCACCTTCCCCTGAATCGCTCCCTTCGGTCGCTGGGGAAGGCTGTTGGGTTTCCGCGGGCTGCTCGGCTTCGGCGGGCTGCTCTTCCTCGGCAGACTGCTCGTCCTCGGCGGACTGCTCCTCCTCGGCGGACTGTTCTTCCCCGGCAAGCTGCTCCTCCTC